>NZ_VWXJ01000008.1:0-297835 GCF_011752535.1 Pantoea sp. Tr-811 | reverse complement strand
CAACGTCAACGGCGTGCCACAGCCGAACGACCAGGACCACACCGTCGACATCATGTTCGTGGTCGACCCGGGCAAGCGTGCCTACGTCAACCGCATCAACTACCGCGGCAACACCAAGACCGAAGACCAGGTGCTGCGCCGCGAAATGCGCCAGATGGAAGGTGGCTGGGCTTCGACCTACCTGATCGACCAGTCCAAGACCCGCCTGCAGCGCCTGGGCTTCTTCAAGGACGTGAACGTTGAAACGCCAGCGGTAGCCGGTGTCGACGACCAGGTCGACGTGAACTACAGCGTCGAGGAGCAAGCCTCCGGCTCGATCACCGCCAGTGTCGGTTTCGCCCAAAGCGCCGGCCTGATCCTGGGTGGTTCGATCAGCCAGAACAACTTCCTCGGCACCGGCAACCGGGTGTCGATTGGCCTGACCCGCTCGGAATACCAGACCAAGTACAACTTCGGCTTTACCAACCCCTACTTCACCGAAGATGGCGTGAGCCTGGGCTACAACCTGTTCTACAGCAGCACCGACTACAGCGACTACTATGACGACGGCGTTTCCTACTACGCCATCAACAGCTACGGCGCCGGGGTGAACTTCGGCTACCCGATCAACGAAACGTCGCGCCTGACCTTCGGCCTGACCCTGCAGCACGACGACATCAACCCCGGCACTTACAGCGCCGACGAGATCTACGACTTCATCCAGCGCGAAGGCGAAAGCTTCAACAACCTCAAGGCCTCGATCGGCTGGTCGGAATCGACCCTGAACAAGGGCGTGCTGGCCACCCGCGGCCACTCCCAAAGCCTGACCCTGATGGCGACCACGCCAGGCAGCGACCTGTCGTTCTACAAGCTCGACTACACCGGGCAGACCTTCCTGCCGTTGAGCAACAACACCACCCTGCGCCTGCACACCAGCCTGGGCTACGGCAATGGCTACGGCTCCACCGACGGCCTGCCCTTCTACGAAAGCTACACCGCCGGTGGCCAAGGCTCGGTGCGCGGCTTCAAGGACGGCACCCTCGGCCCACGCAGCACGCCGGCCACCGGTGCCTATGCCAGCGAAGGCCAGGCGTATTACTCCGACCGCGACACCGACGTGCTGGGCGGCAACATCCTGGTGACGGGCGGTGCCGAGTACATTTTCCCCGTGCCCTTCGTCAAGGACCAGAGCCAGCTGCGCAGCTCGGTGTTCGTCGACGCCGGCAACGTGTACGCCGACAAATGCTACCTGTCCACCACCCAGGGCTGTGGCAACGTGGACCTTAACCAGCTGGCCGTGTCGGTGGGCATCGGCGTGACCTGGTACAGCCCAATGGGGCCGTTGAGCTTCAGCCTGGCGGCGCCGTTGAAGAAGCCAGACAACGCCGAGACGCAGATCTTCCAGTTCTCCCTGGGCCAGACGTTCTGATTCACCATCGCGAGCTCCATTCCCGTACACCTGTAGGAGCGAGCGCAGCTCGCGATGGGCTGCAAGGCAGCCCCGGCGCTCTGTGCTGCGAAGCTGCGAACCTGGGGCCGCTACGCGCCCCATCGCGAGCTGCGCTCGCTCCTACCAGGGGGCAGGGCGCAATGATGACACGCGCCACACAAATTACCCGCTTTTACCCTCGCTTAACCCAAGTTGACAGTCAGCTTGCCTAAGCTGAGAACTACATGAACAGGCCTGACAGGTAACCCCATGCCCCCCTTCGCACCCGCCGCGCTGGCCACGGCACTGCACGATGACGTTCCGCCCTCGCTGCTCGCCCTGGTGCAACAGCGCCTGGCCGCCCTGCTCGGCCCGCGCTACACGGTCATCCTCGCCGCCAGCGGCGAACAACCCAGCCATTACCACCTGGCCATCCAGCACAGCCAGAGCGGCGTGTCGATGGAAGACAGCGGCCCCATCGGCCCAGACGTTGCCGAGCACCTGCTGGCCCTTGGCGGCCAGGTCAAGGCCATGCTCGACTCGCCCACCTTCGCCCGCATGGGCAGCGACGACCCCACGCGCCCCCTGGTGTGGCTGCGCGACCAGGCTTTTTGACCGTGCGCTGACCGCCTGTCGCCTGGGCAAAAGTCACTAAACTGCTGACCGGCCAGAACTTTTCCCCATTTACTTGTCTATTGGGACATGCACACGCGTGCACCGAACGCGACCCGAAGGTGCCGCGCCGGTGCATGTCCCTATGTCAACCTGGGGTTGTCCTAGCACATGAACATCAAACTTCCGAGACTGCTGCTCACTGGCCTGTTCGCACTCGCCGCCATCGGTTCGGCCCACGCGAACCCGATGCACACCTCGAACCCTGCCCTGGCCAACCCAACGGCCGTGCAGGCACCGGCAAGGGCTGCCGAAAACCCCTGGCCGAGCCTGGCCAGCGTGGCCGATGCCCAACCCACCACACTGTTGGCCCATGACGACCGCTACTGGCGCGACGGCCGTTGGCACTATCGCAGCGAAGACCGCCGCCGCGAAGAATGGCGCCGTGCCCAATGGCGCCGCGAGCAGGCCCGCCGCGAGGCCGAACGCCGCCGCGACTGGGAGCGCCACCACCGCAATGCCCATTACGATGACCACCGCTACCACCGTTGAGACCATAACGTATCTGACATAGCCAACATGCCTGGCGCGCCATGGGCGCGCCGGCATCGCTTCTCCAGAATGGTGCTTGCCATTCGAAAACAAGGAGAAGCGAAATGTCCAATTCCGCCACCGCCTGCCAGAGCGTCACCTGGAACCCGATCACCCAGGCCAGCTCGTTCACCCCCCACGACCGTGACATCCTCACCCGCCACTGGCACCCCGTCGCCTTCGGCCACGAAGTAGGCGACAAACCCTATGCCGTCACCCTGCTCGACGAACCCATCGTGCTGTACCGCGCCGGGGGCAAGCTCAATGCCGCCCGCGATATCTGCAGCCACCGTGGCGCGCCGCTGAGCCGTGGCTGGGTGCAGGGCGAAAACATCATTTGCCCCTACCACGGGCTGCACTTCGGCACCGACGGGCGTTGCACCCGCATTCCTTCCGAACCCAACGCCAACCTTACCGAACGCCACCGCATCCAGATGTACACGGCCCGCGAGGCGTTCGGCCTGGTCTGGGTGCTGATTAACGGCCACGACGCACCGTTCCCGGAAATGCCCTCCTGGGACGACGCCAGCTACCAGCGCATCCTGCCCCCTTCGATCGACATCGCCGCCTCGGCCGGGCGCCAGGTGGAGGGTTTCATCGATGTTGCCCACTTTGCCTGGATTCACCACGATGCCTTCGCCGACCGCGACAACCCGGTGGTGCCAACCTACAAGGCTGAACTCACCGCCCACGGCCTGCACGCCGAGTACGTGAGCAGCGTGAGCAATTTCCCCAAGCACCTGCAGCACCGTGCACCCAGCGGTTTCCAGTGGGTGCGCACCTTCGATGTATTCGCCCCGTTCACAGCGCGCCTGGCGGTCAACTTCCCCGACCCCCAGCAGCGGTTGGTGATTCTCAACGCCGCCAGCCCGATTTCCGCGCGCAAAACCCGCATGTTCTGCGCCATCACCCGCAACTTCGACCAAGACCTGCCGCTGGACGATGTGTACGCCTTCAACCAGCAGGTTTTCGAGGAGGACCGCGACATCGTCGAGCTGTGCCGCCCCGAAGACCTGCCACTGGACCTGTCGCTGGAAATCCATATTCCCGCCGACCGTTCGTCCACCGCGTACCGCCGCGCCTTGAGCAAGCTGGGCCTGGGCCGCGCCTTTACCAGCTAAGCGCCAACTGCCTTGGGAGTATCGAGCATGTACAAATGGGAATGCCTGGTGTGTGGCTTCATCTATGACGAAGCATTGGGAATACCGGAAGACGGCATCAAGGCCGGCACCCGCTGGGAGGATGTGCCCCCGGACTGGTTCTGCCCGGAATGCGGCGTGGGCAAGGGTGACTTCGACATGATTCGCCTGCCCCAGGACAGCGCCACGGCCCAGCCGCCAGCCCCGGCAGTGGCGCAACCGGTGGTGATCCTCGGCAGCGGCCTGGCCGGCTACACCGTGGCCCGTGAACTACGCAAGCTGGACCCCGACGTTGCCATGGTGATCGTCACCCGCGATGGCGGCGAGTTCTATTCCAAGCCCGCGCTGTCCAATGCCTTGCAAAGTGGCCGGCTGCCCGAGCAGTTGGTCACCCACAGCGCCGCGCAGATGGCCGAGCAGTTGCGTGCCCAGGTCATCACCGCCAGCCGCGTGGAGCGGATCGACATCGCCAACCAGTGCGTGCACATCGAAGGCCAGGTGCAAGGCTACAGCGCGCTGGTGCTGGCCTTGGGCGCCGACCCACGGCGCCCAACGCTGGAAGGCGACGCCACGGGCGCGATCATCACCGTCAACGACCTTGACGATTACCGCCACTTTCGCCAGCAAATCGGCCAGGCCAGCCGCATCGCCATCCTCGGTGGCGGGCTGATCGGTTGCGAATTCGCCAACGACCTGCGCCACGCCGGGCATGCGGTGAGCATCGTCGACCGCGCTAACTGGCCCTTGAGCCGCCTGTTGCCGGCGCCGGCTGGCGAAGCGATGGCCAAGGCCCTGCAGTCGATCGGGGTGGGGTTGGCCCTGGGGGCGACGCCCGTGGCCGTGCGCCAGCATGGCCAGGCGCTGCAGGTGTGCATGGACGATGGCCAGGTGCTGGAGGTGGACTACGTGCTCAGCGCCATCGGCCTGGCCCCACGGGTGGAGCTGGCCCGTGCCGCGGGCCTTGCGGTGGCCGGCGGCATCGTCACCGATGCCTGGCTGCAAACCAGTGCCAAGGGTGTCTACGCCCTGGGTGACTGCGCCCAGGTGCATGACCGGGTGCTGCCCTATGTGCTGCCGATCATGCACCAGGCCCGCGCCCTGGCCCGGACCCTGGCCGGCCAGCCGACTGCAGTCGCCTACCCGGCCATGCCGGTGACCATCAAGACCAGCGTGTTGCCCACGATTGTCGCCTCGCCGGTGGAAGAGCACGGGGCCTGGTCGACCGAGCTGCTGGGCCATTGCGAACAGGGTATCGCCAAGGTTCGCGCCCTCTACCACGGCCCCCGGCAGCAGTTGCAGGGCTTCGTGTTGATGGGCGCTGCCACTGCGGAAAAAGCAGACCTGGTCAAAGGCCTGGCGAACGGGGGGTAACGGCTCAGCCAATCGGTATATAGTTATCTATATACCGAACCCTTCCTGCCTGGTAGCCAGCCCCATGCCCAACTGCGACACCCAGCTGCTGCGCACGCTGCATATCCTGCTCACCGAATGCAGCGTGTCGCGCAGTGCCGAACGCCTCGGGCAAAGCCAGCCCGCCGTCAGTGTGGCCCTGCGCCGCTTGCGCCAGCTCACCGGCGACCCCCTGCTGGTGCGCAGCGGTAGCCGCATGGTGCTGACCAGCCATGGGCAGAGCCTGATCGAGCCCGTCGCCCAGGCCCTGGCCGGGATCGAGCAGGTGCTGCACCCGATCGACCGCTTCGACCCCGCCACCACCCGCCAGCACTTTCGCATCAGCACCCCGGACTACCTCAGCGTGTTCTTCGTGCCCGCCATCATCGAACGCTTCCAGGCCCAGGCGCCGTTCGCCACCCTGGAGCTTACCCACCTGCAGGCCGAAGGCGGCTATGCCCGCGGGCTGGAGGAAGGCGCGCTGGACCTGGTCATCGGCAATTGGCGCAGCCCGGCGCAACACCTGCACCTGCAGGCATTGTGCGATGACGATTTGGTGTGCCTGGTGCGCGACGGCCACCCGGTGCCGCCCGGCGCCCTCGACCGCGAGGCCTACCTGCAGGCAGACCACCTGGACGTGCTGACCCACAATGCCTCCGGCCAGGGCACGATAGGCGCGGAACTGGAGCGCAGCGGCCTGGCCCGGCGGGTGACCACGACCCTGCCGTACTTCTGCCTGGCGCCCTACGCCCTGGTCAAAAGCAACCTGGTGTTCACCACCACGCGGGCATTTGCCAGGCATTACGCCGAACTGCTGCCGGTGCGAATCGAGCCGTTCCCGGTACCGGCCCAGCCCCTGCGCTATTACCAGCTATGGCACGCACGCAAGCACCGGGCCCAGGCCTCGAAGTGGCTGCGCGGCCTGGTGCTGGCGGCAGCCAAGGCCATTGCCTGAGCAACTGGCCGATAATTCTCACGCACCTTCGCTGTATATTTTTGTATATTGCGCATTCCCCATCTTCAGCGCGCTGATCGAGGCATCAGGCGCCGCCAGGAATCGTTGCCGTGTACATCATGCCGTTCGAACTGCCGCGAGAAACCCCCAAGGCACCGGATGATCCCGCGCCCGACCCGGTTCGCAGGGTTATCCTCGATGCCGCCAGCGAAGCGTTCGCCCAGCAGGGGTACGCCGCGACCAAGCTGTCGGTGATTGCCGCACTGGCCAGCCTGCCGCGCTCCAACGTGCTCTACTACTTCAAGACCAAGGCCAACCTCTATATGCAGGTGCTGGCCGACATTGCCCCACGCTACCTGCAGGCATGCGCGCCGTTTCAACATGGCGATGCACCCCTGGAGGCCTTGAGCCGCACGGTGACCTCGATGCTGCAACTGTTCGAAGGCCAACCGTTTGCCTCGAAGGTGTTCTTGCAGGAACTCAAGGAAGGTGGCCGGCGCATTCCGGGGGATTTCCTGGATTGTTGGGCGAGCCAGGCACGGCAGAACACCGCGCAGATTCGGCAGTGGGTGGACAATGGCAAGCTGGCGGCGGTGAACCCCGAGCATGTGTTGCCGTCGGTGTGGGCCATGGCCCAGTCGTGCCTTGGCAGGGGTTGGGATGCGCCACGCGGTGGGGCCCAGCCTTTTGACTATCGCGTTGCCAGTGCGTCGGTGCACCGGCTGCTGAGCGGCTTGGCGCCGGGTTAGCGATAGCGCGTGTGAGATCGAGCGCCGCCTACGCGGCGCATCGCGAGCTGCGCTCGCTCCTACCGGTTTAGATAGCCTCCGTAGGAGCGAGCGCAGCTCGCGAAGCGCCGCGCGGGCGGCGCTCGATCTCACAGGCACCTACCCACCCCAGTCAGCCCCGCTCGTCATAGCGCAACAACCGCCCGGCATTGGACAACACCAGCAACGTACTGAAGTTGTGCAGCAACGCCGCGATCATCGCCCCCGCGGCCCCCAGCAAACCAAACGCCGCCGCCAGCATGATCGCCAAGGTCCAGCCCAGGCCGATCAACACATTCACCTGCAAGGTACGCCGGCACAAACGGCTCAGGCGCACGCAGGTGCCCAAGCGGCGCAGGTCGCCATTGATCAGCACGATGTCAGCCGCCGCCAGCGCGATATCCGCACCGCCCGCCCCCATCGCCACGCCCACCGCACCGGCCTTCAGTGCCAGCGAGTCGTTGATCCCATCGCCCACCACCAATGGCCGAAAACCGGCCTGCAACTCCTGGTTCACCTGGGCCAGCTTGTCCTGCGGCAAGGCTTCGGCCACCACCCGGCTGACACCAACCTGCGCGGCGATCGCATCGGCCACGCGGCGGCGGTCGCCGGTCAGCAGCAACTGGCGCTGCAAGCCCAACTCGCGCAATTGCTGCAGGGCATCAGCCGCCTCGGCACGTACGTTGTCGGCCAGCAGCAGCCAGGCCAGGAAGCGGCCATTCAAGGCCAGGCCGGCAATCGGGCCGTCATGGGCCGGCACCGGCCCGTGTTCGATGCCCAGCCGGCCGAACAGCTCTGGCCGCCCTAGCGCCGCCTCACCCTGCCCCGTCTGGGCAACGATGCCAAAGCCCTGGCGCTCCTGCACATCGAGCAGCGGCAATTGCTCGGCATGCACCACCAACGCAGCCAAGGCACGGCTTACCGGGTGGCTGCTGGCACTGGCAAGGCTGGCGGCCAGGCGCACGGCGGCGGCCTGGTCGACGCTGGCGTCGGCCAGTTCGACACTGCGCAGGCGCAGGTCGCCGTAGGTCAGGGTGCCGGTCTTGTCGATCACCAGCGACGTCAGGTCGGCCAGTTCCTCCAGGAACGCCGAGCCGCGAATCAGGATGCCATGCCGGGCAGCCACGGCGATGCCGGCCACCGCCGTGGCCGGCGCCGACAGCACCAACGCGCAGGGGCACGCCGCCACCAGCACCGCCAGCATGGCCTGGGCATCGCTGGTGATGAACCAGGTGACAGCGGCAATCAACAGCACCAGCACCAGGTAGCGCCCGGCATGGCGTTCGAGCAGGCGGGTAATCGGCGGTTTGGCGCGCTCGGCGCGCTGCATCAGGGCGATGACCTTGCCCAGCGTGGAATCGTCACCCACCCGGGTGATTTCCACCCGCAGCAGGCCGTCGAGGTTGATCGAGCCGCCGTGGATGTCCATGCCGGGCGCAACTTCCAGGGGCACCGCCTCGCCCGTGATGGGCGCGCAGTCAAGGCTGGCGTGCCCCTCCAGCACCCGGCCATCGGCCGGCACCCGGTCACCGGCGCGCACCTCGACCTGGTCGCCCGGCTGCAGGCTGGCATTGTCGACCTCGCGTACCTCGCCGCTGCTGCCAATCAGCCGCGCCTGGCTGCGGGTCAGGCGCCCCAGCGCGGCAATCGCTTCCTGGGAGCCCAGCACGCTGCGCTCTTCAAGCATGTGGCCGAAGATCATGATGATCGGCAGCAACGCGGCGGTCGCCAGGTCGCCGGTGGCCCAGGCGCCGAGCATGGCCAGGCCGATCAACTGGTCGGTGATGCCGTGCAGGCTGGGCCGCAACAAGCTGTGCCAGGCCGAGCGCAGCACCGGAATGGCCACCAGCAGCGACGCCGCGCCCAGCAGCAGTTGGCTGACTTCGTACTGCTGCGGCAGCAGCCAGCGCCACAGCAGGCCTAGCCCGAGCAGCCCCAGGGCCAGCATGGCCAGGGTCAGCTGGCGCGCGGCGCTGCGCTGCTCGGCCGCGCTCAGCAGGCCTGTACCCAGGTGGAAGTGGGCATGGTGCCCGTCACAGTGATGGCTACTCAAGGCTTGGGCCCCTGCAGGATCATGTGCCCTGCGTCCTGGTTATCGACGGTGGTGACAGCGCCGGCGCGGGCGAGAATCGCCGGGATACGCTCGCGGTAAAGGCGCTGCAGCAATTGCGGGTCGTGCTCCTGGCTGAGCGCAACGATGGTGGCGGTGTCGGCGTGGGCGCGGGCCAGCCGCTCGCGGGCTTCGGCCTGGGCCACCTGCACGGTGCGGTCTGCCGCCTGGGTGGCTTGCTGCAAGCGCTGGGCGGCGTCGTTGCGCGCCCTGGCCACCGCCTGCTCGGCCTGCTGGCTGGCGGTGAGCACGCCATTGAAGGCACTGACGGCCGACCACGGCAGGGAGGACTGGATATCCACCCGGGTCACCTCGATGCCCAGGCCCGCCCCGGCCGCCTGCAGGCGCCCCAGGCTGGTGTTGATGCCCTGCTGCAAATCGCCGCGCAGGCGCTCGCGGCGCTCGGCTGCCTGGGCGTCGGCGCCCACCAGCTCGGGGCGCGCAACCAGGATGGCGTCCATGTCACGGGAGGCGCAAACCTGCACGGCATTGCGTTCTACCAGGCGGTCCAGCGCAGGTTCCACGTGGTTGCCCTGGCGGGCGAATGCGTAGGGGTCGGTCACCTGGTAGAACACCCGCACATCCAGCTGCACTGCCCCGGCATCCCCGGTGAGCAGGTAGCCGGAACCGGCCGTGGCGTCACTGGCCAGGGTGCCGTCCTTGTCGGATTTCTGCGCCAGCGCCGAGCGCAGCAGCAACTCGACCCGGCGCTCGCTGACGCGCCCGGCCGAGGGCAGCATCACCACCTGTTCGAACGGCTGCGGCCAGGCAAGCAGCAGGCCGGCATTCTGGATACGCTCCTCGGCCCCCAGGCGCAGCACCACGGCCCGGCTTTCCGGGCCGACCTGGCGCACATTGCCAAACAGCCAGCCCAGCGCCGCCAGCAGGGTGGCTGCGTACAAGGCGAGAAAGCCGATGCGCCCGGCCTGCAACCAAGGCCCTTCGGCGCCTGTTTCACGGTTTGTCATGGGCGCCTCCTGCGGGGGCCATCAGCAGTGGCCCGTCCACCAGCGCCCGGAACGGTGCGGCGTCGGTGCGCAGCACCAGGCGGGTGCCGGGGTTGATCACCGCGCCCAGGGTGTCCAGCGAGCGCAGCAAGGTATACAGCTGCGGCGCGCCGGCGTAGGCCTTGCCGTAGACCTGCGCGGCCTCCACTTGTGCCTGGGCCTGGATCTGCGCCGCCTTGGCGTTGGCATCGGCCTCCAGGATGCGTGCATCGCGCTCGGCACCCGACTGAATTTCGGCAGCCTTGCGCTTGCCTTCGGCGGTGCGCTCGGTGGCGATGGTTTCGCGTTCGGCGCGCATGCGGTCGACGGTGGCATCGAGGGTGACCTTGGGCAGGGTCAGGCGCTCGATGCCTACCTGCACCACGCGCACCCCGTAGGTGTCGGCCAGCTGCTGGGCGATCTGCTGGTTTAGGCGTTGCTCGAAGGCGTCGATGCGCACCCGGCTGGCATCGACATTGACCAGGTCGGCCAGCTCGAAGCCGCTGGCCGTGGTTTCCAGCGCCGAGCCCACCAAGGTACGGATTTGCCGGGCCGCTTCGTCGGGCTGGTTCTGCACCGCACGCATGAACAGCTGGATATGCTGCGGGTCAGGGGCAACCTGCCAGGCGATATAGGCCTGGACAATGATGCGCAAGCCATCGCGCGTGCCCACATCCTGCAAGCCGCTGGAGGTGGTACGCAGGCGCAGGTCGACCGGCACCGCGGTTTCGAACGGCACCGGCCAGCGCCAGGCCAGGCCCGGTTCGGTGAGGATGCGCGCCGGGTTGCCGAAGCGCGTGATGACCGTGGCTTCCCCCACGCGGACCTGGATGAAACAGGCGGTAACGGCCATGACCAGCACCAGCAACAGTGCCACGCCGAGGCGCAGCCAGGCCGGGCGACCAGTACCCTGTCCATGGTCGTGGTCGTGGTCGTGGTCGTGGTCGTGGTCGTGGTCGTGAGCAGAATGGTCATGTCCGTGGGCGTGAGCAGAATGGTCATGCCCGTGGGCGTGTGTGCTATGGGGACTCACTGGGTGCGCTCCTGGGAACGGCCGGAAACGGATGGGGACTGTGCAGGGTCGACCGGGGCTGCGTAACTGCGCAGGTCCAGGGTCGGTGCCTGGGTTTGCGCCAGGCGGTGGTCGATGATCAGGCTGTTGGCCCCGGCCATGCCGTGGGCCAGGCGGTCCAGGTACTGCTCCAGCAGAAATGCCTGCCCGGCCTGCTGCCAGGCGCTGCGTTCGGCACTGAAGCGCAAGGCGGCGGTGTCGGCCTCGGCCTGCGTGGCATGGGCGTCGGCAGTGGCCTTGTCGACCAGCGCGGTGGCGGTTTGCCGGGCCTGGTTGGCCTGCTGCGCGGCTTGCCCGCGGTCGCGGGCGATCAGGGCCTGGGCGGTGATCTGCGCAGCCTGCACGGCATGGTAGGCGTTGGCCGCGCCAGCCGGCGGGTGGATCGCTTCCACTGCGGTGGCCAGCAGTTCCACGCCGCTGCCCATGCGGTCGAGGTCGGCCTGCACGGCGCGGCCGATGTCACGCCCAAGCGCCTCGCGCTCGGCGCCCAGCAGGCCATCCAGGGAACGGCCGGCAAAGTCGTGCACCAGCACCCGGTTGGCCGTGCTGCGCAACAGCTGGGCGACATCGGCGCTGTGGTAGGTGGCTGCCAGCGCTGCTTCATCGCTCAGGCCGATGCGGTAGATGAAGCGCACGTCCATATTCACCACTTGAAAGCCTTGGCGCCCGCCGTCGGTGCCGGCAATCACCTGGGAGTTCTCGCTCAGGTGAGTGGCATCCCACAGGCGGTTCGCCGCCAGCGGTGCGGGGCCTTCGGCAGCAGCCAGCGGTTCGGCGGCGCGGTCGGCGCCGGAGGTGGCCAGTTCATGGATGACGCTGTTGTCGACCATCAGCACCCGGCCAAACGGCCATGGCAGGCCCAGGTGCAAGCCTGGCGGGTACACCGCCACCGGCTTGCCGAAACGCTCGTAGATGCCACGGTTGCTCATGGGCACCTGAACCAGGCTGGTCAGCAACCAGCCTGCCAGGGCCACGCACAGCAGCACCGGCAGCAAGGCCCGGCGCATGAAGGCAAAGGCCCAGACTTGCCGCAGGTCGATGCCCAGGCGCTGGTGCAGTTCGCCCTGCAACACCGCCAAGGGCCGGGGTGGCCATTGCAGCAGGCTGGCCACCAGGCAGCGGGCCACCAACGTGGGCTCTTCGCGCGGGCGCCGTGGGCGAAACAGCGACACCGCTGCCCGCACCAGTAGCTCCAGCGCCGCCAGCGCCGGCAACACCCCCAGCAGCACCGCCAGCCAGGCTGGCCACAGGCGCTGCCCGTCGACGCCCAACAGGCAGACCACGCTCACTGCCTGCACGGCGATGACCAGGCGCATCAGCCCAGCCAACGGCGCGGCCTCGGGCCAGCTTGAGGGCGATTCGGCGGCCAGGTGGCGCTCGGTCACCACCAGCCCGAAAGCCGCCACGGTGAACAGGCCGATGGCCAGCCAGCTAGCCTGCCCTGCCGGTTGTGGCACCGGCAAGTCGAACCGCCACACGCCGCTGACCAACAGCAGCGCCATCAAGGCCAGCCCGCCCAGCCAGAATACTTGCGTTCCCATGGCCTCAAGCCTGCGCCGCCAGGCTTGGCCGAGGTTGTGGCTCCACAACGCGAAGCCGGTCAGCACCTCAGGCTCGGCCGCAGCACCCTGGCCGCGCCAGAACAGCAGCGAAGTGGCCGGCGCGCCCATGGCCTGGGCGCGCCAGAAGGCCACCCGCCAGGCAGACTGCGCGCCAGCGGCCAGCAGCAACAGCCCAGCCGCGTTGACCCCTAGCAGCACCACCCAATGGGAGTCGGCGTTGAAGATTTTTATCAGGCCCTGCAGCATCCACAACAACAAGGCGGCGGCCAGTGCCAGGTACGTCAGCACCACCAGCCGTCGAGCCTGGCCTTGGGCGCGTTGAAAACGGGGAAAGCCATCGAGGTCTTGTGCCTCGCTGTCCAGATCGACTCTCATGAAGACTCCAGGAAATACCAGGCGTCGCCGATGAAGCGCCGAAAAAACGGACTGTCAAGGCGACGAGCGCCGAAACGTTATAACAAAATATGTCAAAAATGTGTTGGCGCGCCACTCGGCTCAGGCTATCCGCCCTAGTGCGTCTGCAGCGGGTTTCTTGCGGCCGATCCCGCAGCGCAGCAGCACAGCGCGGCTCAAGGTGTTCCAGCATAGGCCCACCACGATACCCCCCACCAGGGCCAGGGCCACGGCCAGCAGCGGCTGGTCGCTGATGCGCCGGGCCACCGACTGGAACTGGAAGTGGGTAAGGTAAATGTACAGCGTCGAGGAGGCAATCAGCGCGCCGCCCTTGGCCAGGAGCCCCGGCAGTGGCACCGCGCGCACCCAGATCAACGCCAGCACCGCGGGCAAGGCGATGTCGATGTGCACCGCCAGGGACCATTGGGCCCAGCCGAAGCTGGTGATGGCCATGACCTCTCGCTCGCCGATCATCAGCAGCGCCACTGCGCTGGCCAGCCACTTGCGCCGAGGGCTGTCGGCAAAGTGCACGGCCATGCCCAGCACCATGACGCCCAGGTAGTGCTGTGGCACCCGGTTGAGCAAGGGGGCTGCGTCGAACACGTACAAGCTCAGCAGCACATCGGCCAGCATTAGTGCACAGGCCGCCAGCAACAGGCAGCGGAATGGGTCGGCCATCAGCCGGCGGCACACCGGTTTGATCGACAGCACCAGGCCGATGATCAGCACCATTTGCACCAGCACCTCGACGTACCAGTAGCTGAAGTAGCCCACCTCCTGCACGGGGAACCAGTTGGACACCAGCAGCAGTGACTGCCAGCGCACCTTGTCGAACAGAAACTGCACCAGCGCGGTGTACAGCAGCGTAGGCACGGCGATGCTGGCCATGGACTTGAGCAGCGAGCGGGCGTCGCCACGGGCGTGGATGGCGCCGAGCTGAAAGCGCGCCAGGCCGATGCCCGACACCAGGTACAACGAGGTGGTTTCGCCCACCAGCAGGCCTTTGTCGAACAGGCCAAGGTGCCCGGCAACGATGGTGATGATCGCGACCATGCGCAGGAACACGGTGATTTCCATGTCCCGCCATTGCAACTTCGCCTTTGGCCGCACGCCAAGCTCGGCAAGCTCGCGCACAGGCAGCATCTCCCAGCGGGCCGGCAACTGCCCGGTCAACTCCTCCAGCACCTGCGAGGCTTGCACGAAGGTCAGCGAATCGCCCCCCAGTTCCACGAAGCTCAGGTTTGCATCGATGGCTGGCACTTGGAGGATCTGCGCCCAGGCCTCTGCCAGTTGCTGGGCAAGGGGCGTCAATGCCTGGTTGCCTGGCACGCTGTCGGCAGCCGGTGCCGGCAGCGCACGCTTGTCGATTTTGCCGTTGGGGGTGAGCGGGATGGCGTCGAGAAACACGAACTGCGCCGGCACCATGTAGTCCGGCAACTGCTGCGCCAAGGCCTCACGCAACTGCGTGCCAGTCACCGGCTGTGCTGCCACGCAGTAGGCCACCAGCCTGGGCGCGGGGTTGGCCTGATCGAGCAGCACCACGCACTGCCTGACCTGCCCGTGGCGGGCCAGGGCGCATTCGATTTCGCCCAGTTCGATTCGGTGGCCGCGGATTTTCACCTGGCTGTCACCGCGCCCAAGGAAATCGACGCTGCCGTCCGCCAGGTAGCGGCCCAGGTCGCCGGTGCGGTAGCAGCGGTCATCGGCCCGCCCGGTGAAGGGGTTGGCCACGAACTTTTGCGCGGTCAGGGCGGGGTCCTGCCAATAGCCCAGCGACAGGTAGGGGCTGCGAATCAGGATCTCGCCCTCCTCGCCTGGCGCGGCCAGCTGGTTGCTGGGGGTAACCACCAGCAACTGCGCGCCGTCGATGCCCTTGCCCAGCGGCAGGCGCATGCCCGGCGCCAGGCCGTCGAGCGGTTGAAAGGCCATGGCCTGTGGGGTTTCGGTCGTGCCGTAGAAGTTGACGTTGCGGGCGTTGGGGGCAAGCTTGCGTACCTGTTCATACTGGGCGTGGCCCAGCGCGTCGCCCCCCCAGAACAGGTAGCGCAGGCGCGGGAACACGCGCCGTTCAAGGGCCGCACCGGCTTCGACCAGTTTGCCCAGCGGTGGCGTCAGGTGCACGGTGGTGATGCCTTGCTGGTCGAGCCAGGCAGCCAACTGCGCGGGGTTGACCAGGGTCGACTGGGCCGGGCAGCAGACCGTGGCACCGATCGACAGCGGCGTGAACACATCGCGGTATACCGGGTCGTGGCCCAGGCCCGAGAGCATGGAGAAGCGGTCTTGTGCGGTGAAGCCGTGGTGCTGCACATGCCAATCGATGAAATGCACCAGCGGGGCGTGGTGGGTAAGCACGCCCTTGGGTACACCGGTGCTGCCGGAGGTAAAGGTGACGTAGGCCGGTTGCTCGGGGTTCACCTGGGGCAAGGACGCAGCGGTGGCCGGGAAGTGGCTGAGGGCCTGGGCTGGCGCGTCTGGCACCTGCAGCCCGCCGGCATGCTCGGCGTCGCCGCACAGCAACAGGCACCTGGGCTGCAAGGCCTGGATGATCTGTTCGATGCGCGCGGGCGGGTATGACCTGTCGGCAACGGTGAACGCCAGCCCCGCACGCAAGGCGCCAAGCATGGCGTAGACCAGCCCGGCGCTGCGGCTGGCAACGATCACCACCCGGTCATCGGCTTGCGCGCCGCGGGCCAGCAGGGCCGTGGCAATGCCATGGCTGATCCGCTCCAGTTGCCCATAGCTGCAGCTGACGCCCGGGGCGAGTAAGGCTGGCGTGTCGGGAGATTGCTGGGCGTGGTGCAGGAAGTCGCTGAAAATCGTGCGTCCGGCGTTGTACTCCAGGGCAACCGTGGGGTTCGGGCGCAGGTCCGGCATGATGTCGGTCGACTCGCAGCGTGGAGGTAGGAAATTACCTGAACGCTAGTGCACGGCGGGTGCCTGCGCCAATGCTGCTGGTCGGGGCAATTGGCCATTACCCCCTTGGATTTTTCAGAGGCCTTTGTAGGCGCGGGCTTGACCCGCGAAGCAGGCGGCGCGGTGCATGGCACCGGCTGCGCCGGTGTTCGCGGGGCAAGCCCGCTCCTACAGGGGGTTGAGGTACGTGCGTGGGGTTGTGCCTAGGAGCACGCCTTGGGCTTTGAGGTCGTTTAGGAGCGCCAGGCCCTGCAGCTGGAGGCTTTCAGGCTCGGCACCGACGAGCGCGGCCAGTGCTGCCAAGTGCTCACGGCCGGTGAGCGGCTGTTCCTGCAGCGATACCAGCAAGGCATGGGCCAACGGCGCCAGGCGCGAGAACTGCACCTGGTGATCCCGGCCGCGGCAGGCCAGCAGCAAGGATGGCTCGGCCGGTGGCTGTTGCGGCAGATGGCCGGGGCCGATCTGGCTCACCGGCCAGGCATAGGCCAGCGGGCAGGCCAGGCGGGACAGCACCGGCACGCCGTCGAGCAAGTCACCGTCCGGGTCATGGGCAGGTTCGGCGTCATCGGCCAGCAGCAATACCGTTTCGATCCACTCGTAATGGGCAAGCTCCGCCACCCAGCCAGGTAGGTCAGCCCGGTGCTGCAAATAGTCGACCAGCTCGCCGGCCATTTCGGTGAACAAAGGCGTCTGGCAGCGGTGATTGGCGTAGAAGTCTGCCGTCAGCGTTTGCCATTGCCCGGGGGCAAGGCTGGCATGCAGCACCGGAAAACTACCCGCCAGCATCGATTGCACATTGCCCAGGAACAACTGGCGATACACCGCCAGGCGCCGCGCCTCGATGCCGGGCGGTGGCGGATTGGCTTGTGGATCACGGATGTGATTGGCCATGCGCAGTTGCTGCGCGCGCAGCTGTTCAGCCATGACGCACCTCCAGCGCTTGTGCATGGGCCTGCAGGTTGCGGATACAGGCCACTTCACCGAGCAATTCGGCCATCGGCGGCAGGTTGAAGTCGCGTTCGAGCAAAGTCGGTACGCAGCCCAGATGCTGGTAGGCGCTGGCCAGCAGCTGCCACACATCGGGCCGCACGCTGGCGCCGTGGGTGTCGATCTTCAGGTCCGGCGCTTCGTCGTAATGCCCGGCCACGTGCAGGCACACCACCCGCTCGGCGGGCACCTGGGCGAGAAACTGCGCGGCGTCGTAACGGTGGTTGCAGGCATTGACCACCAGGTTGTTGATGTCCAGCAGCAGGTCGCAGTCGGCCTCGGCCAGCACGGCCTGCAGGAATTGGATTTCGCTCATGGCCTGGTAAGGCGCGGCGTAGTAGGAAATATTCTCCACGGCGATGCGTCGGCCCAGGGCGTCCTGCACCTCGCGGATGCGCGCGGCGGTGTGGCGCACGGCTTCGTCGGTGAACGGCAGGGGAATCAGGTCGTACAGGTGGCCATCGTCGGCGCAGTAGCTCAGGTGTTCGCTGAACAGTGGCACCTGGTATTGGTCAAGAAAGCTGCGAATCTGGCGCAGGAATTGGTGGTCGAGCGGCGCTGGGCCGCCCAGCGACAGCGACAGGCCATGGCAGGCCAGGGGAAAGCGCTCGGCCAACTGCGCAAGGCCCGCGCCGTGCTGGCCGCCGACACCGATCCAGTTGTCTGGCGCGCATTCGAGAAAGTCCACGGCACCGGGCTGCAGGGCCAGCAGCTCGGG
Organism: Pantoea sp. Tr-811; assembly: GCF_011752535.1. Lineage (NCBI taxonomy): Bacteria > Pseudomonadati > Pseudomonadota > Gammaproteobacteria > Enterobacterales > Erwiniaceae > Pantoea > Pantoea sp. Tr-811. Next base: position 280,233 of record NZ_VWXJ01000008.1, on the reverse strand, counting down.
CATCAGGCCACGCCGCAGGCCAAGGCCGGCGCCGCGCAGGGCAAGAGATGAAGTCATGGGTGGAGTCCTTGGCAAGGCGTGCGGGCAGGCACCCTCCCCGGCCCTGGGCGCGGGGAAGGTGGCAGGGCGGGTCAGTTGCTGGCCTGGCTCAGCTTGCTGTACAGGTCGTTGGGGAACGGCTTGCCATTGGCGTCGAACTGGTGCTTGCGGTACTGGTACACCTCGGCTTCGGAGAGGTAGCCGTCGTGGTTGGCGTCGATCTTGTCGAACTCGGCGTTGGCCCCTGGCGCCACGGCCAGCAGCTCGGCGCGGGACACACGGCCATCGTGGTCGGTGTCGGTACGGGCGAAGGAGGCATCGCCGCACTTGCCTTCACCGCATTTGCCTTCAGCCTGGGTAACCTTGGCGCCCGTGGCACCGCACTTGCCCTCACCGCACTTGCCTTCGGCCTTGGTGGCCTTGGCCTCGGCGGCGCCGCACTTGCCTTCGCCACACTTGCCCTCCCCGGCCTTCTGCGCAGCGGCCAGCTGGTAACCCTGCGGCAAGGCTTCGACGGCGAAGGCTGCCGAGGCCATGCTGAGGCCACCGGCCAGGGCGATGCTCAGCAGGCCGAGGCGGGTTTTGTTGGGGAACTGGATACGGGACATGGTGTTTCTCCTGAATGGTCGTAAGGTCATGCCGTCATGGGCGTATGAGCCAGGGAACGCAGGCCGTTGGGCGTGTTCGTTCGGGCTGGGCCATTTGGCCTGAGGCGTGTATCCGGGGCGTATCGACCAGGAGAGGCTTTTGTATGCGAACGCAAGGGAGGGGTAGTTTGATACACAGCGATACAAGGCCGCTGCAAACCATCGTGTGCTAAGGGGTTGCGCCGGCCCTGCTAGGCGCCGGCGCGAGGGTTCAGCGCCGATCCAGCAGCTTGGCCAAGACAAAGGTTGCGACCACGGCCAACACCACCGCCACGGCAATCGACGCCAATGTGCCCCACTGCACGATCAAACCGTTTACCGCCAGGTAGAACCCCAGCACCCCGACGCCACCGATGGCATTGCCGCGCACGATCGCCCCCAGCTCATGGTGCCCGCCCTGCACATGGGCGAACACCGCCAGTGGCCAGGCGATCACCGGGATCGGCGCCAGCAGCCCGCTGGCCACCGGCCCGAGCCATTGCGCACTGGCGGTGATGGCCAGCAGCAACAGGGTGGCGGTGAGCATGCGCATGGGAATGACCCAGCGCGGCAACTGCACCACCTTGGCATTGGCCGGCACGACCTGGCGGGCGGTCACGACGATGATCAGGCTCAGCATCACCAGCGTCACCACCACCGACAGTGCCACCGCATGCAGGTGGCTCATCAGCGCGGCGCTGGCGGCGTACACCAGCAGCGCGGCGATGCAGCCAGGGAACGCCGATACCCGGCGGGTTGCCAGGAAGTAGAACAGGTAGGTGGCCTGCACCGTCGCCAGGCCCGCCAGCGCACCCGGCACGGCTTGCAGGGCGAAGCCAGGGCCTTGTTCAAGGCTGAGGAACAGCATTACCAGCGCCGAGGTGACGGGCAGGCCGGAGAGCAGCCCACCGATTTTCGTGCCCCAGCGTTTGGACGCCAGGGAAATGGCGAGCATCAGGGTGGGGGTGATGAGGAATTTGAGGTAGAGGGCAGTCATGGCAGGCAAGGCAGTGGAGAGGGAGGGGTCGGGGTTCATGCTAAAGGAAACGGATGCACCTCTGGAGTGATTTTTCGCCCAAGGAACAATGCCAGCAGGCGTGCTGCATTCCCTGTAGGAGCGGGCTTGCCCCGCGAACACCGGCGTAGCCGGTGCCATGCACCGCGGTGCCTGCTTCGCGGGGCAAGCCCGCTCCTACAAAAATAGAGGGTTATGAAGTTTCCGTAGGTGCAAGCGCGGCAAGGATTTCGGCGCGGGTAGTGACGTGGTGGAAGTGGTGCTTCCACAGGTCGATGCCCAATTGCCCAGAGCGGTCGAGCGAAGAGCCCACCGTCAGGTCGGTGACCAGCGTGGGTGTAAGCCCTGCGTCGAACAAGGCAAAACCGGCCGCCAGAACACAGGTCTCAGTTTGCATGCCGCACACCAGCACCCGCTCCACGCCCAGCCGCTTGATGGCCTCGAGGGTTTCGGCGGTTTGCCCGTAGCCGTGCTTGATGAACACCTGGTCGACCTCGATCAGGCATTCGTCTTCGGCAGCCGGGTGCCAACCCAATTGGCGCTGGAACGGCGTGACCTGCTCGTCGTGCAGTTCCACCGAGGCGAACGACCGAATGTTGGCCGACAGCAGGCGGATGCCATCGACCAGCCACTCCGGCGGGCTGAAGGTGGACTGCACATCAACGATCAGCAGAACCTGCTGCATGGGCGACTCCTGGGCGCGAATAACGGCCGCGGAGTATATCTGCAAGTGGCCTGACAGTGCGCACTGGTGGAACCGCCCCGGCCCTGTGTATGCTGCCTTCGCCCCGAGCCCACCGTAGCGGACGCCGCCCCATGCCCGTTGACCTGCAAGCGCTCTACCCCAAGCTGATACACCTGATGCTGGACACAGTGTTCGTGGTCGACCGGGACAACACCATCGTTTTCGTCAGCAACGCCTGCGAGGCTTTGCTCGGCTACCGCGCCGATGAACTGATTGGCACACCGATCACCCGCTACATGCACCCCGAAGACCTTGAAGCAACGTATGCCTCGATCAACCGGGTGATGAACGGCCAGTCGCACCAGGATTTTCGCAACCGCTACCTGCGCAAGGACGGCGCGGTCGTGCACATTCTGTGGGCCGCTTCCTGGTCCGAGGAAGTGGGCGCACGCATTGGTGTGGCGCGCAACGTCACGGCGCTGACCCGCGCCGAAGAAGAACTGCGTTTTCTCGCCCACCACGACCCCTTGACCCGCCTGTGCAACCGCGCGTTGTTCAACCAGCGCCTGGCCACGGCGCTGCAGCGCAAACAGCCGCTGGCCCTGCTGTTTCTCGACATCAACGACTTCAAGGGCATCAACGACGCCTACGGCCATGCCATGGGCGACCGTGTGCTGTGCGCGGTAGCGCGGCGCCTGGAAAGCTGCGTGGGCGCCCAGGGCACCGTGGCGCGCATGGGCGGTGACGAGTTCACCGTGCTGCTGACCGAATTGGCCTCGGCGGGTGACTTGGCGCGGATGATGGCCGAAGTGCTGGCGGCCATGGCGCAGCCCTTGGGCGGCGCGTGCGCCGGGTTACGCATGCCCACCTGCAGCATCGGCGTGGCGTGCTACCCGGAGGATGGCGAGGATATCGATACCCTGCTCAATTGCGCCGATGACGACATGTACCGGCAGAAACGGCGCCGCTCGGTGGTGGGATAAGCCCGCGCTACTGCAACAGGATGGCCTGCTGCGCGGCAATCGTGGGTATCGCCACTACGCTGCGCTGCAGTTGCAGCCAATGGCGCATCTTCTCGGCATCGAAAATCTGCCCTTCGTCCATCATGGTCAGGATCAACGCCTGAGACATTCGGTAACACCCGCACTGGGCGCACCTGCGTTCTTCCCAACCGGCCAGGCAATCGACAGATTCGGCATGACCCGCGCAGATTAGACAACTCATGGAACCTCCCCTCGCATGGCCAACGCGCAAACATGTGTGCCATTCGCTACAAATAACGGCGTTTCCCAGGGAGCATGAGAATTTCATGCCAACTCTTGCCTACCGGCCCGGTCAGGCCGTGCGCTGCTGGCCAATGAGCAACAGGTAATCGGTGACCTGAACGATCCGCACGGGCAGGCTTTGCTGGAGGATTTCCAAGGTCTGGCGGCTGTCGTCCAGCGGGAAACGCCCGCTCACCCGCAGGTGCGCCACCGCCGGGTCCAGCCGCACCCAGCCCTTGCGGTAGCTGCGCAAGGCTTCCACCAGGTTGGCCAGCGGTTCGTCGTGCACCACCAGCCAGCCTTGCAGCCAGGCCGTTTCCATGGCGGCCATCGGCGCCTGCTGCAGCACCCCGCGCGGGTCGAACCAGGTTACCTGGCCGGCCCGCAGCAATACCGCCGGTGCAGCGCCTGGCGCCAGGCTGGCGGCCTGCTGCAGGGTCACCACCCGGGCGCGCCCCGGCGCCTCGCGCAGCGCCAGCCGCCCGCCTTCGCTGAACAACGTGCCGGAGGCCGTCTGGATCGCCAGCGGGCGCTGGCCCAGCGGGGCGACGTCGATGAGCATTTCGCCTTCGTGCAGGCGCAAGCGCCGCTGCTGGCCGTCGAACCAGAGTGAAACGCGGCTGCGCGCATTGAGCTGCAACTGGCTGCCATCGCTCAACCGCCAACTGCCGCGCTCGGCAGTGCGGGTGCTGTATTCAAGGCCATCGCGCCAGCTGTCGCGTGGGCTGCTGGCCAGCCAGCCGGCACCGCCCAGCAGCAGGCAGACGCCCAGGGCGTTGCGCAGCAAAGCCCGGCGCCCGTCGGGTTGGTCGAGGCTGTTCAACAACGGCTGGCTGGCCCGCCCACGCCAGGGCGACTGCTGGAAGCGGGCCAGGCCCGAGAGCAAGCGCTGGTACACCTGGCGATGGTGGCTGGAGCGGTTGCGCCAGCGTTCCAGTTCGCTTTGCTGTTGCTCATCGAACGCGCCGGACTGCAGGCGTACCATCCACTCGATGGCCTCCTCGGCCACCGGGTCGTCGAGGCGTTGCGGCTTCATGTTTCCAGGCCCTGGTAGCAGCAGCGCAAGGCTTGCGCCATGAGTTGGTGGATACGTCCCAGCGACAGCCCCAGGCGCTCCTGGATCTGCACGTAGGTCAGGCCTTCGAGCTGGCTCAGCACGAACACCGTGCGCGCCTGGCTGGACAACCCGTCGAGCAGGCGGTCGATGGCCACCAGGCTTTCGACCAGCATCAACTGCTCGTGGGGCGAGGGTTGCAGGTCTTCGGGCACCAGGGCCAAGGCCTGTAGGTAGGCTTTTTCAAGGTCGCGCCGGCGCCAGGTTTCGTACATCAAGCGTTGCGCGATGGTGGTCAGCAGTGCCCGGGGTTCGCGGATCGCGGTTGGGTCCGGGAGCATCCACACACGCAGGAAGGTTTCGGCGGCCAGGTCTTCGGCGCTGTGGTTGCAGCCGGTGCGAAACGCCAGGCGTGCACGCAGCCAGGCGTAGTGTTGCTGGAAGATGCGGGTGACGGTCTGCTGCTTGGGCAGGTTCTGTACGTCCATGGTCTGACAATCTTCTGCGGGACTGCACACGCCATCGGACAAGAAGGTGGTGGCCGGTCAGGTGATCGGTTGACTGCTTCCCTGGCAGTTGAGTCGAGTGTGCACCAGGGGGGATTGGCTGAAAAAGAATATAAAAAGTTAAAAATATGCCCATATTGCATAAGCGATATAGGTGTTCGCCCGTTGACGGTGGCCCCGGTAGGAGCGAGCGCAGCTCGCGATGGGCTGCAAAGCAGCCCCGGCGTAATGAGAACCTTGGGGCCGCTGCGCGCCCCATCGCGAGCTGCGCTCGCTCCTACAGGTGGTGGTGCGTTATCGCATGGGGGGGCGGTGGGTTATTGCACGGCCAATGCGCCGCGCTCCTGTTCGCGCAACGGGCGAACCAGCCAGCCAATCAGCACCGTGAGCAACACGATCACCGCCGCCAGGAACCACAGCACACCGTGGAACGCGCTGTCGTACCCTGCGCGCAACACCGCCTGCAGGGCTTCGGCCTGGGCGGCGCCCTGTACCACGCCGTCCAGGTTGCCGGCCGCTACGCTGTCGATCCAGCCACGCACGGTCGCAGGCTCTGCACTGAATGCACCCAGCCCTTCACGCAGGCGGCCATCGAGCAGGGTCGCCAGCAGCGAGCCATACACCGCCACGGCAATCGCCTCGCTGCCCAGGCGGAAGGTATTGAGCAGCCCCGCTGCCATGCCGGCCTTCTGCGCAGGCACGGTCTTCAGCGCCAGGCCATCGACCAGCCCCGCCGACAGGCCCATGCCGGCACCCACCAGCAGCAGCGGCACTGCCAGTTGCCACAGGCTCGCCTGCACCTGGGCCACCAGCGCCAGGCTCACCACCCCAGCCAACAGGGCCAGTAGGCTGGCCTTGAGGATGCCCACCGCCGACACGCCCCGGGCGGCCCACTTGCCGGCCAGAATTGGGCAGAACAGCATCGGCACGGTCAGCAGCAGCATGGCCAGCCCGGCCTGGGTCGGGGCCAGGCGCAGCACGCCGAACAAATAGCTGGGCAGGTAGGTGAGCAAGGTGACGAAGCCGAACGAGGCCGCAACCGTCACCAGGGCCAGGCCCACGAATGGCCCGCTACCGAGCAGCGACAGGTCGAGCATCGGTTGCAGGTGGCGCCGCTCTTGCCAGGCGAACAGCGCCAGCAGCAGCCCCGAGAGCACCAGCAAGCCGAGCACGCCCGGGCTCTGCCAGCCCCACTGCGAGCCCTGCACGATGGCCACCATCAAGGCCAGCAACGCCAGCACGAACAGCGCCGTGCCGCCAACATCGAAGCCGGTTTTGTGCTCGGCCAGGCGGCCATCGCGGGCAATCAACGGTGTGCCGAGCAGCACCAGGGCCAAGGTCAGGGTGTGCGCCCAGAAGATCGCCCGCCAGCCCACGCCCTCGATCAGCAGCCCCGACAGCGTCGGCCCAAGGCTTACGCCAAGGCCGGCGACGGTGCCGAACAGGGCGAAAGCACGCAGCCGCGCCGGGCCGTCGAAGTGGGTGGAAAGGATGGCGATGCCGCACGAGAAGATCGCCGCTGCCCCTACCCCGGCCAAGGCACGGCCGAGGTCCAGCACCCAGGCGTCACTGGCCAGCGCCGACACCACCGAGGCCAGCACGTACAGCCCGGCACCGGCGACGAAACAGCGTTTGCGACCCAGGCGGTCGGCCAGCGCGCCCCAGGCCAGGGTGAAACAGGCAAACGCCAGGTTGAAGGCATTCACCACCCATTGCAGGTGGGTCAGCGAGGCCTGGATGTCGCTGCCGATGGCCGGCAACGCCAGCGCCGTGCCGGAGATGGAACTGGGCACGACGAAGATCGCCAGCAGGATGGTGCCCAGCAGGGCATTGTCGGAAAGTGTGCTTTTCATGGGTCCGTCCATTCGCTCAAGGGGTGTTGAAGCCGCGCACCGGCAGGCGCGTGGGGCGACGCAGGATGATGCCCTCGACCCACGGCACTTCGTGCGCCGGGATGTCCAGGCGCAAATCGGGCAAACGCTCTACCAGAATCTGCAGCACCGTGGTGATTTCCAGCCGCGCCAGCGCCGCGCCCATGCAGTTGTGCATGCCATAGCCGAACTGCAGGTGGCGCCCGTCCTGGCGGCCCAGGCGAATGGCCAGCGGGTCGGGGAACACCTCGGGGTCACGGTTGGCGGCGAAGGCATCGGCGTAGATCACGCTGCCCGCCGGAATCAGCCCCCACGGGCCATCCAGGTCGCTGCTGGCCAGGCGCGGGAAGGTCGAGATGGTGCCCAGCGGCAGCAGGCGCAGCAGTTCCTCGACGGCCTGCGGGATACGCTGCGGGTCGTCCACCAGGCTGCGGTACAGCGCCGGTTGTGCCAGCAGCACGTACACGGCCTTGGTCAGCACGCTGAGGATGTTCTGGTCGCCGCCAATCAGTACACCCAGCAAAATCCCCACCAGTTCCTTGTCTGACAGTGGCGGTTCGCTGTCATCGCGGCTGGCGACGAAGCGCTGGATCAGGCCGTCGGCATGGCTGGGCCGGGCGCCGGTCACCAGGTCGGTAAGGTAGCCGTACACGCCCCAGAACTGGCGCAACAGCTCGGGCACGTCGGCGTCGGACGCCACCTGAACGGTATGGCTCAGGGGCCGGTAGTAGTCGCGGTCGGCCAGGGGAATGCCCAGCAACTGGCAGTCGACGGTCGAGGGCACCTGCTCCAGCACCAGGCTGAACAGGTCGGCGCCGCGCGGTTGCTGGCGCAGAAGATCGATGCGGGCGTGGGTCACCTGCTCCACTGTTTCGCGCAGCAGGGCCACGCCACTGGGGCTGAAATCCCGCGCCACGACCTTGCGCAGGCGGCCGTGGTCGGGGATGTCGTTGTTCAGCAGCAGCTCGGGTGGGGTGATGGTCGGCAGGAAACTCGGCCCGCCCTCTTCGTTGCAGGGTGCGCGGATGGCGCGGTTGTCGAGCAGCAGTGCTTGCACCTCGGCATGCCGGGTGAGGTGGATGGCGCTGTGGCCGCTGGGCAGCAAGATGCGTTTGAAGCCAGCTTCGGCGGGCAGTTCGCGGTAGGCGGGTGCGGCATCCAACTGGGGAATGTGCTCGAGGGTGATGTCTGCCAACAGCGGTTGGCGCGCCAGTGTGTCCAGGGCAATGTTCATCAGGTAGGTTCTCCTTGGGCAAGCAGCGCGCCAACCCCCGTGGCCCGGGCAATATCGGCCAGGGCCTGGGGGTTGTCGCGAAAGTGCACGGTTTGCCAGCCGCGGGCGGCGGCGGCGGCCACATTGCCGGCCAGGTCGTCGATCAGCAGGTTGGCGTGGGCCGGCAGGCCGGCGCGGGCCAGGGCGATGTCGAAGAACTGGGCGTCGGGTTTGCGGCAACCTTCCTTGCAGGAATCGACCACCAGGTCGACCACACCTTCCAGGCCGACGATGGGCCGCCAGTGCGGCTCCCACTCGACCACATTGTTGGTCAGGATGCCGATGGCATAGCCCGCCTGCTTCAGCGTGCGCGCCGCCTCGACCATGTGCACGTTGGCCTGCACCCCGGCGAACCATTGCTCGCCGAAGCGGCGCAGGCGCGCCCGCGACAGGTCGGCCGGCGGCGCCTGGGCCAGCAACGCCAGCTCCACGCGCCGGCCCCATTCGTCCTCGCTGAGCAGGGCATTCTCGATGGGCGCCAAGGGTGGCACGCCCAGCTCGGCAGCCACCTCGGCGATGGCCTGCTGCAAGGCCAGCGGGGCGATGCCGGTCTTGACCTGATACTGGTCGAACAGTGCATCGATTGGCGGCGACAGCACGCCGCCGAAATCGAACCAGACTCGCTCGATGGCACTCATCAGGCACCTCCCACGGCGGCCAGCAAGGCCGGTTCCACCAGCCGCTGCAGTTCCACCTCGGCACTGGCCAATTGTGCCCCGCCCTGCTCGACCGTCAGGCTCAGCAGCACCCGGCCATCGTCGGCCACGCGCAGGCTGCCCAGGTCCGCACGGACCTCGGTGGCCAGGCCGAACTCGCCGAAGCGGGCGAACACCACCTTGGCCCGCGCCAGCAACAGCTCGTCGGGCGCGAGCCCCGCCTGGCGCTTGGCCGCGAGCAGGGCGATCTGGCGGAAGCCTTCGAGCAGCAGCATGCCGGGGATGTGGTCCAGGGGGTGGTCGAAGATCGCCGGGTTGCCTTGGTCGACGATCAGGGTGCCCACCAGTTGGCCGTCATCGACCTGGATGTCGCGCCCCAGTACCACATTGTTCAGCCAGTGGCGGCCGACCTGGAACGGCGCCAGCGGCGCGGGCAGCTGGGAGCGCGGGTCGGCATGCGGGGCGGTGGCGGCGATGGCGCGGTTGCGCATCTTGTTCCAGGCCGCGTCAGTCATCCATCGGATGGCCATGCGTTCGTGGCGGGCGGCCACGCGGCCGTTGAGGGCCAGGGTCATGTCCAGCGTCACGCCGCTGCGCACGCCGTGGCGCACGTATTCGTCCACCACTCGCACTTCGATCAGTGCCGAGGCCGGGCGGTCGCCGACCACCAGCGCTGCGCGCTCGACCACCCGGGTGTCGCTGTCGAGGTAGATGAACTTGTCCTTGGCGCTGACATCGAGGAAGGCGTGGGAGATGTAGATGGACGCCTGGCGGAACACTTCGAGCAACAGCAGCATGTCGTAGTGGGCGTCGCGGTGGGTGTGTTCGCTGAAGTAGCTGTGGGTGCGCGGTAATTGCGCCAGGCAGCGGAAGTGGCCTTCGCCGATGCGCTGGGCGCCGGTGAGGAACACTTCGCTGACCGCGGCGCGGTGGACCATGCCACGGGGGACGGTGTTTTCGTCGACACTGGCGGCCAGTAGCACGGCGGGGTCGAAGGTGTTGGGTTCGGGGTGCTGCAAGGTGGTCATGGGGGTGGCCTCGTCAGGTTGTTAATGGGTGATCTGCCCAAGCTGTGCAACTGGACGAGGAAGTTTTCAGTGGGGGTTGAGATTGTTTGGTTACTTGCTTAGATCGAGTTGGGGTGGGGGGGGTGTTGGGCGGTAGGGATGTGTTGTCTGGGAGATCGAGCGCCGCCCGCGCGGCGCTTCGCGAGCTGCGCTCGCTCCTACGTCTGTTTCGGGCCAGTGAGTCCTGGGGGATTTGCGCGCGAACGCCTTGGAGCATGCCTCGATATCGCGTCATACCCACAAGGCGGTCGCGCGCGATGGCGCAGGCGTAATTGGCCCGAAACAAACGTAGGAGCGAGCGCAGCTCGCGAAGCGCCGCGCGGGCGGCGCTCGATCGCCCAGGCAACACATCCCCAAAACGGTTCACACCCCAACCCCAGTTATAACCCCCCAACCACAAGTTCTAACGCCCCCACTGAAATTCCCGCGCCCTCATCGCTCAAGGTCGGAAACAACAGCCAACACACGACTGCGCTGCACCGACCCGGAGTTCCACCTATGCCCCGACGTTTCGCCCTCGCCCCCCTGGCCTGCGCCCTGGCCATCCATGCCCTGCCCGCCCAGGTGCACGCCGACACCGCCGTACCGCCGGCCAGCACGCTGCAACAGGCCGACTACGACATCCCCGCCGGCAGCCTCGAAGAGGCGCTGCTGGCCATCTCCCAGCGCAGCGGCAAAGCCATCGCCTTCGACCAGGCCCAGGTCGCCGGCCTGAACGCCCCGGCCATCCACGGCAGGCTCACGCCCCAACAAGCCCTGGACACCGCCCTGCACGGCAGCGGCCTTGGCCATAGCAGCACACCCAGCGGGGCCCTGCGTATCCATGCCACCTCCGCCACCGCCCCGGCTGCTGCCCCCGTTACCCCTGCCGCCGCACCGCGCCTGGGCGCCGTGCAGGTGATCGGCACCCGGCGCAGCGATGTCAGCGCCCTGCAAGGCAGCGCCCCGGTCGACATCATCGACGGCGAGGCGCTGCGCCGCACCGGCCACGACAGCCTGGCCCGGGCCTTGGAAACCCTGGTGCCGTCGGTGACCTACCCGCAGATCAACGGCACCGACGGCGTTTCGGCGCAACGCCCGGTGCTGCTGCGCGGGCTTGCCGCCGACCAGGTGCTGGTGCTGGTCAATGGCAAGCGCCGGCATGCCTCGGCCTTCGTCAACACCAAGGCCACCCTTGGCCGTGGCTCGCAGGCCGTGGACCTGGCGACGATCCCGGTGTCGGCCATCGACCATATCGAACTGCTGCGCGATGGCGCCTCGGCCCAGTACGGCTCGGACGCCATCGCCGGGGTAATCAACATCGTGCTCAAGGACCAGGACCACGGCGGCGAGGCCCAGGCCAGCGTCGGCCAGTACACCAAAGGCGACGGTTTCAGCCGCTCGCTGTCGGGCTGGAAAGGCTTCAGCCTGCCCGGCGACGGCTACCTGACCCTGAGCGCCGAAGGCGTGGAAAGCGAACGCACCTCCACCGCTGGCACCGACCTGCGCCAGTTCTACCCCGCAGGCGACAGCCGCGAAGCCGATGCCGACCGCCACTGGCGCTATGGCTCGCCGGGGCTGGACGACTGGAAGATCGGCGTCAACGCCGGGGCGTTCGTCAACGAGCAAACCGAACTCTACGGCTTTGCCACCTACCAGGACCGCACCGCCGAATCCCAGGCCGTGTTCCGCCGGCCCATCGACGCCAACAACATCACCAGCGTCTACCCCAACGGCTTCCTGCCCCTGCTCGACGTGCGCTCGCGTGACGCCGCTGCCACCACCGGCGTGAAGTATGAAAACCCGCTGCTTGGCCGCTTCGACCTCAGCGCCACCTATGGCCGCAACCGCATCGACTATCACGTGGGCGACTCGCTCAACGCCAGCCTCGGCGCCGCCAGCCCGCGCAGCTTCGACGCCGGTGCACTAGTCAACGATCAGGCCCAGCTGAGCCTGGACCACGTCAAGGAATTCAGCGTCGGCTACGGCGCCGGCCCGCTGGTGTTTTCCAGCGGCCTGGCCTGGCGCCGGGAAGGCTACGAGGTGATTGCCGGCGACACCGCCTCATGGGCCCAGGGCAGCGTGCTCGCCGGCCGCGCCGGTGGTGCCCAGGGTTTTCCCGGCACCCAACCCAGCGACGAGGGTAGCTATTCGCGCAAGGTGTTCGGCGGCTACCTCGGCCTTGAGCAACAGCTGACCCAGGCCCTGCAACTGGGCCTGGCGGCGCGCAGCGAGCACTACGACGACTTCGGCACCACCACGACCGGCAAATTCTCGCTGCGTTACGACTTCACCGAGCAGTTCGGCCTGCGCTCGACCCTGAGCAGCGGCTACCGCGCCCCAACCCTAGGCCAGATCGGCACCTCGGCGACGCAAACCGAATTTCTTGCCGGCGACCCTACCGCCTACCAGGTGGGCACGGTCAGCGTCGATACCGCCGTGGCCCGTGCGCTGGGCGCCAGTGACCTGAAGCCGGAAAAGTCGACCAACGTCTCGCTGGGCCTGGTGTGGCAACCCAGCGAGGCCGCAAGCCTGACCCTGGACGCCTACCAGATTCGCATCAAGGACCGCATTGCGCTTTCCGAAACCCTGCGCGGCACCACCGTCAGCCAGATCCTTGCCAGCCAAGGCTACGGCAACTACTCCGGCGTGAGCTTCTTCACCAACGCCCTGGACACCCGCACCCACGGCCTGGACCTGATCGGCAGCTACCGCCTGAACCTGGCGCAGGTGGGCGAGCTGACCCTGACCGGCGGTTTCAACTGGAGCAAAACCCAGGTCACCGACGTCAAGGACAACCCAGGCCCGCTGGCCGGCACCGGCGTCATCCTGATAAACCGCGAAGCCCTGAGCTATGTGCAGAGCGCCAGCCCGCAAAGCAAGCTGGTACTGGGCGCCGACTGGCGCCGCGGCCCGTGGCAGGCCAACTTCACCACCCTGCGCTATGGCCGCTACACCCTCGACTCCAACGCCGGCACGCAATTCGACCAGACCTTCGCCAGCCAGTGGGTGAGCAACGCCAGCCTGTCCTATGACGTGGACAGCGCCCTCACCCTCACCGTGGGAGCCAACAACCTGTTCGACAGCTACCCCGACAAGATCGACGTGGCCAACCGCTTCGTCGGTGGCCGCGTGCAGTACCAGAGCATCTCGCCGGCCGGTGCCGAGGGTGCCTTCTACTACCTCAAGGCCAACTACCGCTTCTGACCCGCCACCTGCACAGGAACACCCCCATGAGCCAATCTGCCTCCACCGCGGACCTGCTGCTGTTCGCCCAACAGTTCGAAAAAGACTTCGCCAGCGCCCGCCAATTGCTGCTGCAGCACCAGGCGCTGTCGGCCAACCAGGCCGGGAACATCAGCCTGCGCCTGCCGAACGAGCAGCGCCTGTTGATCGCCACGCTCAACGGTGCCGACGCGGGCCGCGCCGCGCTGTTCGATTTCGACCTCGACCACAGCCAGGGCCATGCCAGCGACAACTTGCGCGAAGTGGCCGCACTGCACGTGGCCATCTACCGCCAGCGGCCCCAGGTGCGCTCGGTGATCCACACCCACTCGCCCTACCTGAGCGCCTTCGCCATCGCCGGGCGACCGCTGCGCGCCCATGCCAGCCAGTTGCTTGGCGTACTCGACGAGGACCAGGAAATCCCTCTGACCGCCTGGGGCCCGCGCTACTCGGCGCAGCCGGTGATCGATGCACTGCAGGCCCACCCCCGGGCACCTGCGGCGCTGCTGGCCAACCACGGCCCATTCGCCTGGAGCGATCGCGACTTGCTGGCCACCACGCGCCTGCTGATCAACCTGGAGGAGTCTGCCCACCTGACCTGGCTGGCCGCCCAACTGGGCACGCCGCAGCCCTTCCCGGCCGGCGCCGCTGTGCAGTCGCGCCAAGGCTGGGTGGCGCCATGAGCAGCGCCCGCTACGCCCTGTGCCTAGGCGCGCTATTGCTCAGCGCAGGTGCCAGTGCCGAGCCGCTGCTGGAGCGGGCGGTGGCGCGCGGGGTGCTTAACGTCTGCAGTGGCGATGAGTTTCCACCGTTCAAGTTCATTGGCGCCGACAACCGCCCGGCCGGGCTGATTCCCGACCTGATCGGCGACCTGCACCAGCAGTTGTCGGCCACCCTTGGCCAGGGCCTGAAGCTGCAACTGGTACAGGTGAACCCGGTCAATCGCATCCTGTTTCTGCAGCAGGGGCGCTGCGACCTGCTGGTGACCTCGATGCTCGATACTCCGGCGCGGCGCCGCCAGGTGGACTTCGCCAGCCCCGGTTTCTACAGCTCGGCAGCCACGGTGTTCGCACCCAAGGCCACACCGTTGGCCGACTGGCAGGCGCTGCGCGGCAAAACCCTGTGCGCACCGGCCACCAGCGTGTGGGTGCGTCCGCTGGAGGCGCGCTATGGCGTGCACTTCATTGCCTTCAACGGCAGCGCCGAGGTACGCAAGGCGGTGGCCGACCAGCGCTGCCTCGGCGCCCTGGGCGACGATGTGCTGTACCAGGCACTGGCCGCCAGCCCCGGCTGGCAAGACTACGAAGTGAAACTGCCCGGGCAGGACCCGGCGCCCTGGGGCATCGCCGTGCGCCAGGGGCAACCGGCGCTGCTCAAGGCGGTATCCGCCATCGTCGAGGGTTGGCACGCCGAAGGCCTGATCGTCAGCCTGGAGCAGCGCTACGGCCTGGCCCCCAACCCCTGGGTGGCGGCCCAGCACCAGCGCGCCCGGCAGCAGGTGGCAGCGCATGACTGACAGCAGCCTGCAAACCTGGCTCGACCAGCACGGCCTGGTGCTCAGCGTGCTGTGGGACCCACTGGACCGCAGCCGCCTGCTCGAAGGGCTGGGCCTGACGCTGGGCATGGCGCTGACCTGTGGCGTGGCGTCGCTGTTGATCGGCCCCCTTGGCGTGGCCGCCCAGCACTCGCCACGGCCCTGGCTGCGCGGCCTGGTCAACGGCTATGTGGCGCTGTGGCGCAGCACGCCGCTGCTGGTGCAGTTGTTCTTCCTGTATTTCGGTGTCGGCGCCCTGCTGCCGCTGACCGTGGGTGAGGATGGCAGCCCGGTGCGGCTGTTGGGCGGTACCGGCTGGGCAATGATCGCCATCGCCCTGTACAGCGGCGCCTTTCAGGTCGAGGCGCTGCGCGCCGGTATCGACGCCGTGCCCCAGGGCATCCGCGAGGCGGCGGCGGCACTGGGCCTGCAGGGCCCGGCCCTGTGGCGTCACATCCTGCTGCCGCTGGCCCTGCGCAACAGCCTGCCAGCCCTGGGTAACAACCTGGTGCAGACCTTGAAGGCCACCTCGGTGGCGTACGCGGTGGCCGCGCCCGAGCTGCTGTACGCGGCCAACCGTATCTGGGCCGACCGCTTCAACGTCGGCGAAATGATGCAGGTGCTGCTGGTGACCTGGTTGTTGCTGATCGGCACCTGCAGCTGGCTGCTGGGGCGCCTGGAAGCGCGCCTGCAATTGCCTGGGCAGGAGGCTGCCGATGGCCGCTGAATCGCTGCCCTCACTGTTCTGGCAGTGGCTGCCGGCGCTGGGCCAAGGCTTTGCGCTGAACATCGCCATGGGCCTGTTGGCCATGGCCCTGGCAACCGCTGCCGGCACGCTGTTGGGGCTGGCCCAGATCATCGCCGCACCGGGCCTGGCACGCCTGGCCGGGCGCGTGGGCCGTGGCCTGCGCAACCTGCCCTGGCTGGTGGTGATGTTCTACGTGGCCTACTTGCTGCCCTACGAGGTCAAGCTGGCCGGGCACTGGCTGCAACTGGCCGACTGGTTGAAGGTTGCCCTGGGCCTGGCCTTGCCGGCCAGCGGCTACGTGGCGGAAATGCTGCGCGGCGCCCTGCAGGCGGTGCCGGCCGGCCAGTGGCAGGCCGCCCAGGCCCTGGGCCTGTCGCGCTGGCAGGCGCTGCGCTGGGTGATCGCGCCGCAGTCGCTGCGCAGCCTGCTGCCGCCCTGGATGAACCTGTTCTGCACCCTGTGCATGTCCACTTCGCTGGGCAGCCTGCTGGGCGTGGAAGAGTTGATGAGCGTGCTGCAAAGCCACCTGGCCGGCCAGCTGCGCCCCGATGTGCTGCTGCCCGCCTACGCCCTGGCGTTTGCCGCGTTCTTTTTCTTCATCTACCCGCTGGCCCGCTGGGCCCGCCACCTGGAGCTGCGATGGAGCCACTGAAGCCGTGGCGCGATGACACGCGCCTGACCCACAGCGGCCGTGACCCGGCCAACCACGCCGGCACGGTCAATACCCCGGTGTACCGCAGCTCGACGTTCATCTGGCCCAACAGCCAGACCCTGCCCCGCTACCTGGAGCAGGCCGCTGACCCGCAGCTGCGTGAACACATCTACGGGCGCAACGGCAACCCCACCACCGCCGCCTTCGAAGACGCCGTGGCAGCACTGGAGGGCGGCTTTCGCAGCCTGGTGATGCCTTCGGGGCTGGCCGCCATCGCCGGGGCGATCCTGGCCCTGGTACAAAGCGGCGACCATGTGCTGGTCACCGATAACTGCTACGGCCACGCCCGCCAGCTGTTCGACCAGGTGCTGCCGGGCATGGGCGTGCACGTCAGCTACTTCGTCCCGCTGCTGGGCGCCGACCTGGCCGCGCTGATGCGCCCCAACACCCGCCTGGTGTACGCCGAGGCGCCGGGCTCCAATACCTTCGAGGTGCAGGACATTCCGGCCCTGGCGCGGGTCGCCCATGCCCATGGCGCGTTGCTGGTGATGGACAACACCTGGGCCACGCCGCTGTTCTTCAAGCCGTTCGTGCATGGCGTTGATGTGTCGCTGCAGGCGGCCACCAAGTACCTGGTGGGCCACAGTGACGCCATGCTCGGCGTGATCACCACCACCGAAGCGCTGTACAGCCAGGTGCGCGAACGGGTACGCCTGCTCGGCTACATCGCCGGTGCCGACGATGCCTACCTGGGGCTGCGCGGCCTGCGCACCCTGGGTGTACGCCTGCGCCAGCACCAGCAATCGGGGCTGGCGGTGGCGCGCTGGCTCAGCGCCCGCCCGCAAGTGCTCAAGGTGCTGCACCCGGCGCTGCCCGGCAGCCCCGGCCATGCCCTGTTCGAACGCGACTTTCTCGGCGCCAGCGGGCTGTTCGGCGTGGTGCTGCAACCGGTGCCGGACGCCGCCTTGCACGCCTTTCTCGACAGCCTGCAGCTGTTTGCCCAGGGCGCCAGCTGGGGCGGCTTCGAGAGCCTGATCCGCATTGCCCATGCACAACGCACCTTCCCGCCCGCGCTGCCGCGTGGGCACCTGCTGCGCCTGCACGTAGGCCTGGAAGCGGTCGACGACCTGATCGCCGACCTCGACCAGGGCTTCACGCACCTGCACTCCCAACCTTGAACGATGGAGCCTGAGATGACTGAACCTGTAAGCGCTTTCTATAGCATCTGCCCACTGCTGGTGGCCTCCAACCTGGCCGTGGAGCTGGGCTGGCTCGACGAGGAATTCGAACGCGCCGGGGCCACGGCCCGCTACCTGCGCTCGCTGCCGGGCAACGGCGGCTGGTTGAGCCACTTCGACCATAGCCAGGCCGGGCTGATTCGCGATGGCGGCGCCACCCCGGCGCTGTGGGCCCGGGCCGAGCACCGCGACACGGTGCTGTTGGCCACCACCGCCACCCAGCGCGCCGGGCAGATCCTAGTGCGTGCCGATGGGCGCATTCGCCAGGTGGCCGACCTGTTCGGCAAGCGCATCGGTGTGCCGGTAAGCCGCAACGTCCAGCGTATCGACGTACTCAAGGTGGTGGCCGAGCAAGGCATCACCAGCGCCCTGGCCCTGGCCGACCTGCAGCCAGGCCAGGTGCGCCTGGTGCCGATCGAGGACGAAGGCGACCCGCACGACCTGCTGCCGGCGCGCCGCCCGGCGGCGCTGTGGGCGCAGTTGCGCGGCCTGCACAGCGGCCCCGGCGCCGAGCTGCAGGCGCTGGCCGAGGGCCGGGTGGACGCCTTGCACGTGAGCTACGGCCATGTGCCGAAGCTGCTGGCCAGCGGGCAGTTCAGCGTGATCGAAGACCTCGAACGCTACCCCGACTGGACCTTGAAGAACCAGAACGGCCCCTATGTCACCACGGTCGACCGGGCCTTTGCCGAGGCTCACCCCGAGGTGGTGGTGGCCTTCCTGCGCGCCGCCATCCGCGCCGGGCGCTGGATCGCCGAGTTCCCCGAGGCGGCCGCGTCACTGTTGACCCGGGTCACCTTCCTGCCCGGCGCTGCGTTCATCGCCGAAAGCCTGCGCGGTCGCGACCTGGTGCCGAACCTGGCGCCGCGCAACCTCGCCGCACTGCAGCTGAAACAGGACTTCCTGCTGCGCCACGGTTACCTGCAACAGGCCTTCGATGTCCAGGCCTGGGCCCAGCCCGACTACCTCGCCCAGGCCCACGCCGGGCTTTGACGCCCACTTTTTTGCCAAGGATCGCCCATGACTCACAGTGCTCCCCCGTTTGCCCGTATCCCGCTGCCCGGCCTGCTGCTCGGCGGCCTGCTGGCCAGCCCGACGTTTGCCGACGACACCCAGTTGGGCCAGGTTCAGGTGGTTGGCGCCCGCGTCACCGAAGCCAGCGCCGCCATCGGTGAAGACCGCATCAGCAACACCTTGTCGATCTCGCACCAGGCCCTGCTCTCGGCCCCCGCCGGCACCTCGGGGCTGAAGATGCTCGAAGCCCTGCCCGGCTTCAACGTGCAGGTCAACGATGCCCTGGGCCTGTACGAATTCGGCAACTCGGTGTTCGTGCGCGCCTTCAACCTGCAGCAGATCGGCTTTTCCATCGACGGCGTGCCGCTGGGGCGCAGCGACCAATTCGGTGGCAGCCCGATCTACCGCTACGTCGACAACGAAAACACCCAGCAGGTCACCGCCTCCACCGGGGCCGGCGACGTGACCCAGGCCGGCTATGCCTCGCTCGGCCCCTACGTTGACTACCAGACCAGCGACCCGGCGCCGGAGCCTGGCGCCAGTGTGTCCTACACCCTGGGCAGCGACAGCCTGCGGCGCAGCTTCGTGCGCCTGCAAAGCGGCGAGCACAATGGCCTGTCGGCCTACGTGAGCCGGTCGAAGATCGACGGCGACCTGTGGCGCGGGCCCGGTACCATCGACCGCGAGCACCTGGAGGCGAAAGTGCGCTACCGCTTTGGCGAGGGCAACAGCCTGTGGCTGCGGGTGGTGCACAATGCCTTCCACGACTATGACTCGCCCTACGTCAGCCTGGCCCAGTACCACGGCACGGCCAACGACCCATTTGGCCGCTCAGGGCGCGACTTCCCTTACCTGGGCTACCTCCCGGACCTGCCCGCAACCACGCCGGGGGTGCAATACAGCAACACTGGCTACAACCAGTACTACAAGCAGGCGGTCAACCAGCGCCGCGACACGCTCTACAGCCTTGGCGGGCAGTTTCGCCTCAACGACGACCTGACCCAGTACGCCACGCTCTACTACGAGGGCAAGCGTGGCTACGGCGTATCGCCCGAGGCCTACGCCACCTCGCTGGCCTTGCACAACGCCGAGGCCAACGTGCCTGGGCTGGTCGCGCCCAAGGGCGTGCAGTACGGCCTTTCGGCCCTTAGCGGCCACCGCTACGGCGCCCGCACGGGCCTGCAATGGGAAGTGGGCAACCACCGCCTGGAGGCCGGTGTCTGGGCCGAGAAGGACGTGTTCAACCGCCTGCAGGCGCGCTACAACCTTACCGACGGCAGCCCCGCTGGCGAGCCGCTGTTCGACGAGCCAGTACACCTGCAGGGTGACTTCAGCTCGACCCGTGATTCGCTGCAACTGCACCTGAAGGACACCTGGGCGCTGCTCGATGACCGCCTGCTGCTGCAGTACGGCTTCAAGCGCCTGAACCTGGACTACCGCATCGAGGGGCCACGCAACGCCGGTGACTACATCAACGGCCGCAGCCCGCGCTTGTCGACCACCTGGCAAGACGGCTTCCTGCCGCAGTTGGGGGCGGTGTACAACCTCACCGACAGTACCCAGCTGTTCGCCTCCTACTCCGAGAACATGGCCCTGCCCCGTGGCGCCGATGACATCTACCGCGCTGCCAGCCCGCAAGCCCCGGCGCCGGAAGCCGAACGGGCGAAGAACTACGAGCTGGGTTGGCGCATCAACCGCCCGACTTTCAATGCCGCCTGGGCGATTTACCGCAGCGACTTCGACAACCGCCTGCAGGCTTTTGCCTCACCGGTTGCCGGCAGCAGCCAGGTGGAAACCTTCTACCAGAACGTGGGCAAGGCCCAGGCCTACGGCAGCGAGCTGAGCGGCCAGTGGAAGCCGCGCCCACTGGGCGGCCAGGTGATTTTCAACGGTGCCCTGAGCTACAACCGCGCGCAGTTCAAGAACGATGCCGCAGGCCTGGCCCTGAGCGGTAACGACCTGCCCGACAGCCCGCGCTGGCTGGCCCAGGCCGGGGTCACCTGGGAGATCGCACCCTGGGCGATCTTCAACGTTTCGGCACGCTACATCGGCGAGCGCTACAGCAACTTCACCAACAGCGAGCAGGTGCCCGGCTACACCCTGTACAACGCCTACCTGGACCTGGGCGGCAAGGCCTGGGCCGGCGCCGGGTTGTCCAGCGTCAAGCTGCGCTTCAACGTCGACAACCTGTTCGACAAGCATTACCTGGGCTACATCCTCACCAGCACCGACGGCCCCGCGGTGTTCCGCCCAGGCTCGCCACGTACCTTCCAGACCACCCTGAGCGTGGACTTCTGACCGCGCCCACCCTTTGGAACCTGCCCCATGAAGCCACTGCTACTGGCCCTCGCCCTGGCCAGCCCGGCCGCGCACGCCGATACTGCGGTCAGCGCGCAAACCCTGGCCCTGCACCAGCGCCTGCTGGTGCTCGACAGCCACCTGGACACCCCCCTGCAATTGACCCGCCCCGGCTGGGACATCAGCCAGCGCCACGACGTCAAGGCCGATGGCAGCCAGGTCGACCTGCCGCGTATGCGCGAGGGCGGGCTGGATGGCGGTTTCTTCGCCATCTACACCCCCCAAGGCCCGCGCGACGCGGCTGGGCTGGCCTATGCCAGTGCCTATGGCTTGGCCACCTTGCAGCGCATCCGCGACATGATCGACCGCCAGCCCGGGCAATTCGCCCTGGCGCGCACAGCCGAGGATGCCCGGCGCATCGCCGCCACTGGCAAGCGCGTGGTGTTCATCAGCATGGAAAACGCAGAACCGCTGGCCGCCGACCTTGGCTTGCTGCGCACCTACCAGCGCCAGGGGCTGAGCATGCTGGGCCTGGTGCACTTCACCAGCAACCACTTCGCCGACTCGGCCACCGCCCTGCCCGAATGGCACGGTTTGAGTGACCAGGGCCGGGCGTTGGTGTACGAGGCCAATCGGCTGGGCATTTTGCTGGACGTGTCGCACGCCTCTGATGCGGTGTTCGACCAGGTGCTGGCGTTGTCGCGTGCGCCGATCATCGCCTCCCATTCCAGCAGCCGCGCGGTCAATGCCCACCCGCGCAACCTCGACGACCAGCGCCTGCGCCAGTTGGCCGCCAAGGGCGGCGTGGTGCAGGTGACGGCCTACAGTGACTACCTGATACCGCTCAAGGCCAACCCTGAGCGGAACAAGGCCATGGCGGCGCTGGGCGCACGGTTCCGCCAGATCGCTGCACTGAGCCCTGAACAGGCCCGCGCGCTGTTTGCCGAGCGGGCCGAGATCGACCGCCGCTACCCGCAGCCACGGGCCGACCTGGAGGTGTTCATGCGCCACCTGTTGCATGTGCTGGAGGTGGTCGGCCCCAGGCATGTGGGTATCGGCGCTGACTGGGATGGGGGTGGCGGTGTCGAGGGCCTGGAGGAGGTCAGCCAGCTGCCACGGATCAGCCAGCGCTTGCTGGATGCAGGGTATGGCGAGCAGGACCTGGCGGATATCTGGGGAGGCAACCTGTTGCGGGTGTTGCAGCAAGCACAACAAGCAACCGAACACGGTTCCTCGTAGGCGATAGGTAGGAGCGGGCTTGCCCCGCGAAGCAGGCGCCGCGGTGTATGGCACCGGCTTCGCCGGTGTTCGCGGGGCAAGCCCGCTCTCATGGAACAAATTGCAATTATCTGATTTAACAGAGAATCCTTGTGGGAGCGGGCTTGCCCGCGAACACCGGCGAAGCCGGTGCCATACACCGCGGCGCCTGCTTCGCGGGCAAGCCCGCTCCCACAGGGAATTGCGGCGCGCCTGCTGGCACTGTTCCCTGCGCGACAGCGCAGCCCGCAGGGCTGGGTGATCTCCTACAGGAATATTTTTACCTTCCCCCTCACAGCACCCCCAGCAACAACCTGGAAAAATCACACGTCTGCCCGGCCAATTCAGCCACCGCCGGGTTGATTCCCTGGCTCCGGTCGGTACGGTACAGCGCCCCATAGCGTACCTGGGGCAGCCGTGGCCGGGTGCGGATCACCTGCAGCGCCCCGCGCTCCACCAACTGCGACAGGCACTGGCGCGGCAGGTAGCTGATGCCGATACCGGAAATGGTCAGGCCCACCTGCACCAGCAGGTTCTGGCTGGTAATCATGCGCGGCAGGTGCACGCCCTGCTCCGCCAGCCAGCGCTCGTACACCAGCTCCGTGCCAGAGCTCGAACCCTGGGTCATGACCGTGTATTGCGCCAGGTCCGCCAAGGCCACTTCCCCGTCGAAGTGCGAAAGCTCCGGCCCGCACATCCAGGCATTTTCCACGCTTTGCAGCGGCGTGCAGACGAAGCGCGCATCCTGGAACACATCGGGCACCACGATCAGGTCCAGCTCATCGCCTTCGAGCTTGCGGTACAACTCGCTGGACAACTCCACCGACGGCTCGATCTGCAACCGCGGGTAGGCCTGGCGAATGGCCTCGACGAACGCCGGTAACCAGGTCAGCGCGGTCAGCTCGGTCACCCCCAGGCGCAGCCTGCGCAGTTGCACATCCCGTGCGCCCACCCGCTCAAGCAACTGGTCGCGCCGGGCCAGCAGCTCGCGCACATGCTCCAGCAGTTCCACACCCTTTTCGGTCAGCCGGGCGCTGCGGCGGCTGCGGTCGAACAGTGGCGTCTCGAAGGTGTCCTCCAGCTCCTGGATACGCTTGGAGATCGCCGACTGGGACATGTTCAGGCGCAGCGCAGCGGCTTCGAAGCTGCCACATTCGGCAATCCAGTACAGCGCTTCCATTTGCTTGAAGGTGATCATCGCGGCGGCCTTTCATGAATTTTAGCGATCTATTTCCAGCGAAAAATATCGCTAAAAGTATTTTTGCGCCACTCTTACCATCCACTCCAGCCCCACCGAACTGGAGAACAACAATGTCCCTGCCCGGCTCTCGCATCCTCCCCACCCCGGCGCCTGCGCCCGAACACCTGGTCGCCGCACTGCGCGAGGTGGTTACCCCGCACATCAGCGACAACCTCGGCCGCCACATCGGTGCCCGCGGCCTGACCCGCTACAACCGCAGCGGCAAGCTGGTGGGCACCGCCCTCACCGTCAAGAGCCGCCCCGGCGACAACCTTTACATCTACAAGGCCCTGACCCTGCTGCAGCCGGGCCATGTGCTGGTGGTGGACGCCCAGGGCGACACCAGCAACGCCGCCATTGGCGAACTGATCAAGCTGTACGCGCAGCAGCGCGGCTGCACAGGCTTCGTGATCGATGGCGCGATCCGTGATGTTGCCGCCTTCGCCGACACCCCCTGCTATGCCAGTGGCGTGGTGCACCGCGGGCCGTACAAGACCGGCCCCGGTGAGATCAACGTGCCGGTGTCGATCGGCGGCATGATCGTCAACCCCGGTGACCTGCTGGTGGGTGACGAAGACGGGCTGGTCGCCTTTGCCCAGGAAGATGCCCAGGCGGTGATCGCGGCCGCGGCGCGGCATGCCGAATTCGAAGCGGCGGTGATGGCCGAAATTGCCACGGGCAACCCGCGCCAGTCGTGGATCGATGCCCCATTGAAGAAGTTCGGCCTGCTGGAGGACTGCCTGTGAGCGACGCCTTCCTGTCTGACCGGGTGCTGGGCATCCAGCCGTCTCCCAGCATCGCGGCCAACGCCCTGGTGGCCAGGCTGCGCGCCGAGGGGCGCGACATCGTCAACTTCACCGTGGGCGAGCCGGACCTGGACACCCCTGCCCACATCAACCAGGCCGCCATCGCCGCGCTGCAGGCCGGTGATACCCACTACACCGGCACCAGCGGCACACCGGCCCTGCGCCAGGCGATCGTCGACAAACTGGCCCGCGACAACGGCCTGCAGTACGGCCTGGACGAAGTGATCGCCGGCAGCGGCGGCAAGCACATCATCTACCACGCCCTGGCCGCGACGCTCAATGCCGGTGACGAAGTGGTGGTGCACACGCCCTACTGGGTGTCGTACCCGGACATCGCCCTGCTTAACCAGGCAACCCCGGTGATCATTCCCGGGGACGAAAGCCTGGGCTTCAAACTGACGCCCGAGGCACTAGAGCAGGCCATCACGGCGCGCACCAAGTGGGTGATTCTCAACAGCCCGAACAACCCCAGCGGTGCGGTGTACAGCGAGGCGCAACTGCTGGCCCTGGCCCAGGTGCTGCGCCGCCACCCACAGGTGCTGGTGATGTCGGACGAAATCTACGAGCACTTCGTGTTCGACGGCGCCCGCCACCTGTCGCTGATCAATGTCGCGCCCGACCTGAAAGCGCGTACGCTGATCGTCAATGGCGCCTCGAAGGGTTATGCCATGACCGGCTGGCGCCTGGGTTTCGGCGCGGGGCCGGCGTTTCTGATCAACGCCATTGCCAAGCTGATTTCGCAAACCACCACCTGCCCCACCTCGATCAGCCAGGCGGCTGCGGTGGCAGCGTTCAGTGGCGACCAGGCGCCCATCGCCGCCATGCGCGCGCTCTACAGCGAGCGCCGGGGGCGGATGCTGGCGCACCTGGGGGGCATCGAGGGCGTTCGCTGCGTGCCGCCCGAGGGTGCGTTCTACGTGTTCGCCAATGTTGCTGGCCTGCTGGGCAAGCGCACGCCGGCCGGGGCGACGCTTGGCAGTGACAGCGACGTGGTCGCCTACCTGCTCAATGAAACCGGGGTGGCGGTGGTTGCAGGCGCGGCCTATGGCATGTCGCCGTATATCCGCCTGTCGTTCGCCAGCGGCCTGGAGGTGATCGATGAGGGCTGCCAGCGCCTGAAAAGAGCGGTCGACCGCCTGCGCTGACACGCTTTGAAGGGGCAACGGATGGCCCTGCACTGAACTGCCTACAACAATAATCCCGACACCGAGGCAACCATGCATACCCCCCGTATCCCACTGGTCTGGCAGATCCTTATCGGCCTGCTGCTGGGCATCGCCCTGGGCGCGCTGCTCAACCACTTCCCCACCCTGCGGCCGTGGATGGTCGACAACCTGCTGCAACCGGCGGGCGATATCTTCATCAAGCTGATGAAAATGATCGTCGTGCCCATCGTCTTCGCCTGCATGGTGGTGGGCATTGCCGGGCATGGCGACGGCAAGGCGCTGGGCCGCATCGGCGTGCGCAGCCTGCTGTACTTCTTCGCCGTCACCACCACCGCGATCATCGTGGGCCTGGTGATCGGCAACCTGCTGCAGCCCGGCGCAGGCACCGACCTTGCCAGCCTCAAGGCCGGCAATGTCACCCTGCCCGGCAGCGGCGCCGGCAGCCACACGCTGGGGCAGATCATCGTTGGCATCATTCCCGACAACATCATCGCCGCCATGGCCCAGGGCAGCTTGTTGTCGGTGCTGTTCTTCGCAGTGATGTTCGGCCTGGGCGTGGGGCAGTTGCCCGAGGCACGCAAGGCGCCGCTGCTGGCGGTGCTGCGGGCAGTGTCGGAGGCGATGTTCCGGGTGACGTCGATGATTATGGCGTACTCGCCGATCGGCGTGTTCGGCATGATCGCGGTGACGGTGGCCAACTTCGGTTTCAGCTCGCTGCTGCCGCTGGGCAAGCTGATTCTGGTGAGCTACGTGGCGATCGCCCTGTTTACCCTGTTCGTGCTGGGCAGCATTGCCCGCCTGGCCGGTATCAGCCTGTTCGGCCTGATGCGGCACATTCGTGACGAGTTGCTGCTGGCGTTTTCCAGCGCAAGCTCGGCTGCGGTAATGCCGCAACTGATGAAGAAGCTGGAAAGCTATGGCGCACCACCGTCGCTGGTGAGTTTCGTGGTGCCGGTGGGCTATTCGTTCAACCTCGACGGTGCGTCACTGTTCCTGGGCATTGGCACGCTGTTCGTGGCGCAGTTGTATGGCATCGACTTGTCGCTGGCCGACCAGGCGCTGCTGGTGGTGACCATGGTGTTGACCTCCAAGGGGGCGGCGGGTGTACCGGGCTTCATGTTCGTGATTCTCTCCGCAACCCTGGCCAGCGCCGGTTTGCCGCTGGAGGGGATTGCCTTCATCGCCGGGGTGTACCGCTTGATGGAGATGCCGACCACGGCGCTGAACGTGCTGGGCAACGCGCTGGCACCGCTGGTGATTGCGCGCTGGGAGGCCCGGCGGGATGAGCGGCTGGGCCAGGTGCTGAACTGATCGCGGTGGCGCAGCATGGGGTAGAATGGCCACCCCATGCTGCGCACCGAGACGCCCGATGAACCGCCAGAAGAAGATCAAGCAACTGCTCAAGGCCCACCAGAAAAAGGCCAATGCCAAGTTGGCGCCCAAGAGCAACAAGCCCAAGTACATCAGCAAGGCTGACCGGTTGAAGCTTGAGGCTGAGGCCAGCCCTGAAACGTGATTTACCTATGCGGGCGCATCGCGAGCTGCGCTCGCTCCTACCCCGGCTAACGCAAATCCCTTCGTAGGAGCGAGCGCAGCTCGCGATGCGCCGCGCAAGCGGCGCCTGCTTTCCCCTCCCTAGATCCCCTTCAAAATCTGAACATTGCGCCCCGCTATCACACACTCAGGGGTGGCGTATTGACGCACCTCAATGGTAATTATACTATCTGTATACACATTGTATTTCACCGGTCAGGCTGATGTACGTAGGTTGGCCCGGCGCATTTCCAGCGGCTTGGCCGACCCCGCAAACGCACGTAGTCACCCCTGACCATTTCGCCTCACACCTTTGAATGGGATAAATGGAAGTGGCTGTTACTCGAAGAAATGTGCTTATTGGTGCCGGTGTGGGCGCAGGTGTCATCGCCGCTGGCGCCTCGGCGTCGCTGCTCAGCGACGGTCTGCCGAAAGACCCGGACTCGCTGGTGCGCGTCGATGCGTTGCCACGTGACGACTCCTCCCCGGGCTGGTTCCACACCAGCCGCGTGCGCCAGCCCAAAGCGCCGCTGATCGGCGATGACCAGGCACCCTGGGTCGTCATCGGTGGTGGCTTCACCGGCCTTGCCGCTGCACGCCAGCTGGCCCTGAACTTCCCCCAGGACCGCGTGATCCTGGTTGAAGCCCAGCAGGTCGGCTTCGGCACCTCCGGCCGTAACGCCGGCTTCCTGATCGACGTGCCCCACGACATCGGCGCACCGGACTACATTGGCGACAAGACCAACGCCAAGAACATCCTGCACCTGAACCAGCGTGGCCAGGGCATCCTTCGCGACCTGGTGGCCGAGCACAAGATCGAAGACGCTCACCTGCGCCACTCCGGCAAATACCAGGCAGCCATCGAGGACAAGGGCATTGCCGTGCTCAACGCCTACCGTGGCGGCCTGGAAGCCCTGGGCGAGAAAGTCGAGCTGATCGAAGGCAACGAGCTGAAGGACCACATCGGCACCTCGTTCTACCGCAAGGCGCTGTACACCCCAGGCACCATGCTGGTTCAGCCTTCGGCGCTGGTCAAAGGCCTGGCCGACAGCCTGCCGGAAAACGTCACCCTGTACGAAGACACCGTGATCACCGCGGTCGACTACGGCCAGAAGATCGTGCTGCAGCACCCAACCGGCCGCATCACCGCGGGCAAGCTGATCCTGGGCAACAACCACTTCGGCCAGCACTTCGGCTTCCTGGAAAACCGCATGCTGCCAATCTTCACCTACGGCAGCCTGACCCGTCCGCTGACCCCGGCCGAGCAAGCCAGCATCGGTGGCCAAGAGTTCTGGGGCGTGATCCCGGCCGACCCATTCGGCTCGACTCTGCGTCGCACCCACGACAACCGCATCCTGGTGCGCAACAGCTTCAGCTTCAACCCTGATGGCCGCTCCAAGGATGGCTACACCGACAAGGTTCGTGCATCCCACCGCCTGTCGTTCGAACGCCGCTTCCCCACCCTCACCGACGTGCCGTTCGAGCACACCTGGGGCGGTGGCCTGGGCATGACCCGCAACGGCGCCGGTTTCTTCGGCGAGCTGCGCGAGAACGTGTACGGCGCGCTGGCCTGTAACGGCCTGGGCACCGTGCGCGGCACCGCCACCGGCACCCTGCTGGCCAACATGCTGGCCGGCAAGATGGAGCCGCTGACCGAGTTCCTGCTGTCGGCACCGAAGCCAAACTGGAACCCACCACAACCGGTGCTGTCGATGGGCGTGAACTTCACCCTGCGCACTGGCCAGGCCAAAGCTGGCCTGGAAGCCTGACCCGGCAGGCTGGCGCCGCGTGCGCCAGCCTTTCCTCCCCTGCCTGAACGGCACACGCAAAGAGAGCACCATGGGTATTTTTGACTGGAAACACTGGCTCGTCCTGCTGGGCGTGGTGGTACTGGTATTCGGCACCAAGAAGCTGAAGAACCTGGGCGGCGACCTGGGCGAATCGATCAAGGGCTTTCGCAAGGCCATGAGCGATGACGACAGCACACCGGCCCCGGTGACGGCCCAACCTGCACCCGCCGCGCAGGCGCCCCAGGCGCAGGCCAGCGCGCAACCACAGCAGCACGGCTGAAGCATGTTCGGTATCAATTTCAGTGAGCTGCTGCTGGTGGCCCTGGTGGCCCTGCTGGTGCTCGGCCCCGAGCGCTTGCCCGGCGCCGCGCGTACCGCCGGCTTGTGGATCGGCCGGCTAAAACGCAGTTTCAACGCGATCAAGGCCGAGGTGGAGCGCGAGGTGGGCGCCGACGACATCCGCCGCACCCTGCACGACACGCCCCAGCTGCAACCACCCGTTACGCCAACGCCGGCCACTGCGGCTGAAACAACCGCACAGCCTCAACCGCCGCGAGCCCCATGAGCGAACATCCGCAACCCGACCAGCCGATGCCGCTGGTTTCACACCTGACCGAACTGCGTACCCGCCTGCTGCGCTGCGTGGCCGTCATTTTCCTGATCTTCGCCGGGCTGTTCTCCTTCGCCCAGCAGATCTACACCCTGGTTTCGGCGCCCCTGCGCGACCACCTGCCAGCCAACGCGACGATGATCGCCACCGACGTGGCCTCACCGTTTCTTACGCCGTTCAAGCTGACGATGATCGTCTCGCTGTTCCTGGCCATCCCGTTCATCCTGCAACAGGCCTGGGGCTTCATCGCGCCGGGGCTGTACCGCCACGAAAAGCGCATCGCCCTGGCCTTGCTGGTATCGAGCATCCTGCTGTTCTACGCCGGCATGGCCTTCGCCTACTGCCTGGTGTTCCCGCTGATGTTCAAGTTCTTCGCTGCTGCCACCCCGGCAGGCGTGGCGATGATGACCGACATTACTGCCTACCTCGACTTCGTGATGACCCTGTTCTTCGCCTTCGGCGTGGCCTTCGAGATCCCGGTGGCGGTGGTGCTGCTGGTGTGGATCGGCGTGGTCGACGTGAAGTACCTGAAGAAGGTGCGCCCCTACGTGATCATCGGCTGCTTCGTGGTGGGCATGGTGCTGACGCCGCCGGACATCTTCTCGCAAACCCTGCTGGCGGTGCCCATGTGGCTGCTGTTCGAGATCGGCGTGCTGTGCGGTGGGTTGATTCGCACCCGCAACCGCGTTGAAGACCCAGCCCAAGTGGCCGTGCCTGCGGTTCGCAGCGTAGATTAGCAGCGCGCTATTACCTCGTGCTGCCTTGCAGCCCATCGCAGGGCGCGCCCAAATTCCCTGTAGGAGCGAGCACAGCTCGCGATGGGCTGCAAAGCAGCCCCGGCGTTGTCAGCCGCGAAGCTGAAACCTTGGGGCCGCTGCGCGCCCCATCGCGAGCTGCGCTCGCTCCTACCGGGGCGCGCCGCTCGGGCTATCAACGCTCCAGCGAAGCGGCCATTTCCAGGCTCATGCCACGGGTTTCCGGCGCCAGCCACACCGACACGACCAGGCCGGCCAGGGACACCAGGGCAGCTACCAGCATGGTGTTGCCAATGCCGATACTGTGCAGCGAAATGGGCACCAGCCAAGTGCCAGCGGCGGAGCCGATACGCGACATGGACGAGCCCAGGCCCACCGCGAAGGCGCGCACCTCGGTTGGGAACAGTTCGTTGGGGTACACCAGCTCAAGAATCTGCGCACCGCCGATGAACAGCGCGTAGGCACCGAACAGCGTCAGCACCAGCATCTCGGAGCCGTCGGAGAACACCCCCAGGCCCAGCAACGCCAGGGTCGACCACAGGAAGCTGTGGATGATCAGCGGGCGCCGGCCGAGCGTGTCGATCAACCGAGTGGCAATGATGCAGCCCACCACGAACAGCAAGGTGATCATCACCGAGCCGTAGGCGGCCCAGTCACCCTTGAGGTTCAAGGCCTGCAACACCACCGGGGCAAAGGAGTACACCGCGAACATCGGCACCACTGCCGAGCTCCAGAACACCGCCACGAACAACATGCGCTTGCCGTAGCCAGAGCGCATCAGGTCGCCCAGCGTGACCTTCTTCTCCACCGCCTGCTCCGGCATGTTGGCCAGGGAGAACGACGGCCCGTATACCCGCTTGATGACGCGCTCGGCCTCGTTGCTGCGGCCCTTGCTCATCAGCCAGCGCGGCGACTCGGGGGTGCCCAGGCGCACCAGGAACAACAGGCCGCCCAGCACCGCGGAGCTGGCCAGTACCATGCGCCAGGCATCGTCGCCGCCCCGCGCCAGGATAAAGTTGCCCACCATGTATGACAGCGCCGCACCGGCAAACCACAGGATCGTCAACGCCGCCAGGCGCCGCCCGCGGTGCTTTTGCGGCAGGAATTCAGTGAGCAGCGAGCCTGCCACGGGGTATTCGAGGCCAACGCCAATGCCCACCAGGAATCGCAGGACGAACAGTGCCAGGCCCGATTCGACCCAGAAGGAACCCACCGAGCCCACGATGAACAGGATCGGCCCCACGAAGAACAGCTTGCGCCGGCCGATCTTGTCGGTCAGCCAGCCGCCGACGAAGGCGCTGAAGAACGTGCCCAACATGGCCGAAGCGGCGACCATGCCCTGCCAGAACGAGTCCAGCTTCAGGTAATCGGAAAACTGCACGATCACCACGCCGATGATGCTGAGGATATAGCCGTCGAGCAACCAGCCGCCCCCGGCGCGAACGCTCATCAACTGGTGGAAGTTATTGAGCGGTACATCTTCGATAGAAACAGTGTGAGTGCTCACTGCCTTATGCCCTCTTTGCCATTAATTATTCTTGTAACCAAAGACGCTGAAACACGGCGGCCCGAACCTGCAACTAACAGGCACGGCATCGCGGCCTGCAAACGTGGCGTTGGCAGCGGTGGGTGGCGTGCGCGTGTTTCAGTTCATCGCTATGTGCGCCATGCCTGGATCGGCTCTGGCATGCCCTGCAGACAAATAGCAGACCTATTGTCTACCTTTTGTATACCGGCGGAATGCGCAGAATAGACGATGCGTCGAAGAGGGGTCAACGCCGTCGGAACGGGGCCGAAAGCGAAAGCTGGGGCTCCGCTTGGCCCCGTTCCGATTGCCCCATTGCTGTCAAGTACCACCGACCTGCAGGGTGCATCAAATAGTCAGGTTCGACGGCGCAAACAGGCATCTACATGTCGCGCCGGGTTGACTTGAAGTTTGCCGCCGGGGCCGCGGCAAGTTAATAAAAACAGCAAATAAAAGTATAAAAACGCGCAATGCCCAGGTTATTGACTGGTTAGCCAGGTTTCGGTCAGGCGTACCCAGAAAGTGGCACCCAGTGCGAGAATATCGTCATTGAAGTCATACGCTGGGTTATGCACCATGCACCCTCCCCGGCTGCCGAGGCCATTGCCGATATAGGCGTAGCAACCGGGCACCTGCTCCAGCATGTAGGCAAAGTCTTCACTGCCCATCACTGGCCGTGACTGGGGGTCCACACGCGCCTCGCCCAGCAAGCCGTGGGCGACGCGGGTGGCGAATGCGGTCACCTGGGGGTCGTTGACCAGTACCGGGTAACCGCGCGCGTAGTCAATATCGGCCTGCAAGCCGAAGCTTTGCGCCTGCCCGGCCACCAGCGCCCGGATGCGTTGCTCCACACGTTGGCGCACGTTGGCATCCAGGGTGCGCACGGAAAGGCGCATTTCCACCTGCTCGGGAATGATGTTGAAGGCCTCGCCGGCGTGCACACTGCCCACCGAAATCACGGCGGCGTCGAGCGGGTCGACATCGCGCCCGACGATCGTCTGCAACGCCAGCATGATGGCCCCGGCCGCAGGCATTGGGTCGCAGGCCCGGTGCGGGAAGGCGCCATGCCCGCCCTCGCCGCGCAGGCGGATGGTCACACTGTCCGACGAGGCCGTCATCGGCCCCACGCAAAAGGCCATGTCCCCGGCGGCGATGCCCGGCATGTTGTGCAAGGCGAACACAGCGTCGCAGGGAAACCGCTCGAACAGGCCGTCGTCGATCATCGCCTTGGCGCCGCCGAAGCCTTCCTCGGCCGGCTGGAAAATCAGGTTCACGGTGCCGTCGAAGGCGCGGGTTCTGGCCAGGTGGCGGGCCGCGCACAGCAACATCGCGGTATGCCCATCGTGCCCGCAGGCATGCATTTTCCCGGGGTTGACGCTGGCGTAGGGCAAGCCGGTGTTCTCGGCCAGCGGCAGCGCGTCCATGTCGGCACGCAGGCCAATGCTGCGCCCGGCGCTGCCCGCTCGCAGCACGCCGACCACGCCGGTGCCGCCCAGGCCCCGGTGAACCTGGTAACCCCAGGCCGTCAGGCACTCGGCCACCAGGTCACTGGTGACGGTTTCTTCGAAGGCAAGCTCGGGGTGTGCGTGGATGCGCTGGCGCAGTGCGATCAGCTCCGGCGCGATGGCGGCAATTTCCGGCAGAACGGGGTCCATGGTGTTTCCTCTTGGGCGGGTACTTGTGCCGCAAAAGCCTATCGCCCAGGGCCACGGCCCATAAGCCAATCAATGGTGTGGGTGTTCACTGCCGATTGCCGCTGGGCAGCCACCTGCGCAGCGCCGATAATCGCGCCCCCCCGGCCAAGGCAACGGATCGTCCATGAAATACCACCAGCTCAAAGCGTTCGTCACCATCGTCGAGGAAGGCAGCATCCGCGCGGCGGCGCGGCACCTGCACCTGTCGCCGGCCGCGCTGACCAAGGCCATCAAGGAGCTTGAGCACGTTCTGGGGGTGTCGCTGATCGTGCGCACCACCCGGGGCGTGCAACTGACCGCCATCGGCCAACAGCTGAACGTGCGTGCCCGGCTGATCGTTGCCGAGATGCAGCGCGCCCGTGAGGATGTCGAGCAGGCGCGCGATGGCGCGGTGGGCTCGTTGGCCGCCGCCATTACCCCGGCCACCGCCCTGACCATCCTGCCGGAAGCCTTCGCTGCCTTTCGCCGGCGCTTCCCCAAGGCGCGGGTGAACATCAGCGAAGGCTTTCCGGGTACGGCGTTACGGCAGCTGCACGACGGCACGCTGGATTTCGCCGTGCTGGCGATGGGCAGCGATGCCATTGCCGATGCGTTCGAACACACGCCGTTGTACCAGAGCGAACTGGTGGTGGTTGCCAGGCATGGCCACCCCTTGGCCCAGGCCACCCGGCTGGCCGAGCTGGTAGATGCCGACTGGCTACTGAACCTGGCGCCAGACAGCTCGGCGCAGGTGCTGTTCGACGTATTCCACGCGCAGGGCCTACCCATTCCTACACGTGTCGTGGAATGCCTGAGCTATGGCGTTTCCCATGGCCTGGTGCAGGGGTCGGACCTGCTCACGGCCATGCCGCGCCAGTTGCTCGACTTCAAATGGCAAAGCTCGGTATCGGTGCTGGCGCTTGAAGAAACCATCCCGCCCATTTCGATGCAGGTCATCACCCGGCGCAACAGCCCACCGACCCCTGCCGCCAGCATGTTGATCGACTGCCTGCGCGACGCCGCAAGAAGGCGAAAGCTCAGCTGAGCGCCGCGCCGGGTGACGTGTATGGGGGTGGCAAACCAAGGTGAACACCGTGGCTTTTTGTTGGCTCGTTAACCGGCCACAGGAACCGTAGCCTTGCCCCCAGCGCCCGAGCGCTCGAACAACAATAATCGGAGAGCCACCCGCCATGCGCCCAACATCGAAACACCGCGCCTTCACCACCGTCTTCCTGGTCGAGCTGTGGGAACGCTTCGGCTTCTACGGCATGGCCGCGCTGCTGGTGCTGTTCATGATCGACAAGCTCGGCTTCGACGACAGCCGCGCCAACCTGACCTGGGGCGCCTTCAGTGCCCTGGCGTTTTCCGCGCCGGCCATCGGTGGCTGGATCGGCGACCGGGTACTCGGCGCACGCCGCACCATGGTCGCCGGCGCCGTGGTGCTGTGCTGCGGCTACCTGATGCTGGCACTGGCCAGGCAGGAGCTGCCTTACCTGTTCGCCGCCTTGAGCGTGATCGTGGTGGGCAATGGCCTGTTCAAGGCCAACGCGGCGAGCCTGATACGGCGTATCTATGCAGGCGACGAGGCGCGGATCGACAGCGCCTTCACCACTTATTACCTGGCCATCAACCTCGGCGCGGCCGCCTCGATGCTGGTCACACCCTGGATCAAGGACCAGTGGGGCTGGAACGCGGCATTCGCCGTGTGCTGCGCGGGCATGGCGATGGGCATCCTGAATTTCCTGCTGATGCACCGCACGCTGGGGCATATCGGCACACCGGCCGACCAGGAACCTGTGCACTGGCGGCGCGTCGCCGGTATCGCGGCGGGTGCGGTGGTGCTGAGCCTGTTCACCGCGCTGGTGCTGGAACATACGCTGCTGGCAACCTTCACCATCTGGGCCGCCGGGGCCAGCATCCTGTCGATCTTCGTCTACATGACCCTGACGGCAGCGCCCGCCGAACGTGCTGGGCTGCTTGCGGCGCTGGTACTGACCGTGCAGGTGTTTCTGTTCTTCATTTTCTACCAGCAGCAGTACACCTCGATCACCCTGTTCGCCCTGCGCAATGTCGACCCGCGTTTCACCGTGTTCGGACACACGTTGTTCACCTGGAGCGCCGCCCAGTTCCAGGCGCTTAGCGGTATCTGGATCATCGTGCTGGGGCCGTTCCTGGTTCTGTTCTACAACGGCCTGGCCGGCCGTGGCCACGATGCCCCGGTGGCGGTGAAGTTCACCCTGGGGTTTGCCGCGGTGGCGGCCAGCTTCTTCTTGCTGGTGGTCAGTGGCCAGTTCGCGGTGGACGGGCGCGTATCGTCGTGGTTCGTGGTGTGGAGCTATGCGCTGTATGCGCTCGGCGACCTGTTGATCAGCGGCCTGGGCCTGGCGATGATTTCGCGCTATGTGCCGGTGCGCATGAGCGGGTTCATGATGGGTGCCTACTTCGTGGCGGCGGGTGTGGCGCAGTACCTGGGCAGTGCGGTAGCCAACCTTGCGCAGATGCCCCCGGCGGGGATGCAAGCGACCCTGTCGCTGCCGTTGTACATGCGCCTGTTCAGCGGCTTGGGCTGGGCGGCGGTGGGGGCGATGGCGCTGGCGGTGCTGTTGTTACCGTTGCTGAAAAGGCTGTCGCTGGCGCACGAACATGGCGCGGCCAGCGGTGAAGCAGCCACAGCGGCAGGCTGATCGACCTAATCCTGTGCCCACCCCCCAACCCCCGGTAGGAGCGAGCAAAGCTCGCGATGCGCTGCGCAAGCAGCGCCCTCTGACACACTTAGTAACACGACCTGTGCACAATATTCCCAACTAGCCCCCCCTAAACGCGCCCAGTCCGGGCCAACGCCCCCCAAACCACGGCCTCCCCACGTTGGTACGTTTCTTGTTTGTATACAAATTCAAACAATAAAAGTACACAACCATCAGGAGTTCCGATGGCGTCGATTTCTCGTTCCGGTGTCAGCCCAGTCGATGTTCCCCGCGCAGAAACCGCCAGGCCCGGTGAGCTGCCATTGAGCCCGCGCCTGTACAGTGCCGACCTGGCACCCACACGCGCGGCCAATCGCACCTGGGGGCGCTACAGCCTCTTTGCCCTGTGGACCAACGATGTGCACAACATCGCCAACTACGCCTTCGCCATCGGCCTGTTCGCCTTGGGCCTGAGCGGCGCGCAGATCCTTGCCGCCTTCGCCCTCGGCGCCCTGGTGATCTATGGCCTGATGAACCTTTCTGGCTACATGGGCCAGAAAACCGGCCTGCCCTACCCTGTGTTGTGCCGGATCAGCTTCGGCATCCACGGCGCCCAGGTTCCGGCGCTGGTTCGCGCGGTGATCGCCATTGCCTGGTTCGGCATCCAGACTTACCTCGCCTCGGTGGTACTGCGCGTGCTGCTGACCGCCATCGCCCCCGCGCTACAGGCCTACGACCAGAACGCGATTCTTGGCCTGTCGACCCTGGGCTGGGTCACCTTCCTCGGTATCTGGTGCGTGCAAGTGGCGATTTTTGCCTATGGCATGGAGATGGTGCGCCGCTACGAGTCGCTAGCCGGGCCCGTCATCCTGGTTGCCTTTACCGCCCTGGCAGGCTGGATGTACTGGCGCTGCGGCCTGTCGATTGCCTGGTCCAGCGGCAACCCGCCCACTGGCTCGACAATGTGCCTGAAAGTGCTCGGGGCCGCGGCGCTGTGGGTGTCGCTGTACGGCTCGATGATCCTCAACTTCTGCGACTTCACGCGCAACTGCCCCGACAAGCGCACCATCAACATGGGCAATTTCTGGGGCCTGCCGGTGAACATGCTGGGCTTTGCGCTGATCGCGGTAGTGCTTGCCGGGGCGCAGTTCAGCATCGATGGCAAGCTGGTGCAGAGCCCGACCGAGATCGTCGCGGCCATCCCGAACACGGCAGGCCTGGTGCTGGCGTGCCTGGCGTTCCTGATCGTGACCGTGGCGGTGAACATCATGGCCAACTTCGTCGCCCCGGCCTTCGTGCTCACCAACCTGGCGCCGAAGCTGCTGAACTTCCGCCGCGCAGGCTTGCTCAGCGCGGCCATCGCGGTGCTGATCCTGCCTTGGCACCTGTACAACAGCCCGTCGGTGATCGTGTACTTCCTCGGCGGCCTGGGGGCGTTGCTCGGGCCGCTGTATGGCATCATCGTCACCGACTACTACCTGGTGCGCCGCAGCCGGGTGAACCTGCCGCAGTTGTACAGCGAAAGCCCGGAAGCGGCCTACCACTACCGTGGCGGGGTCAACCTGCGCGCCGTGGCGGCGTTCATTCCGGCGTCGCTGATCGCCATCGTGCTGGCGCTGGTGCCGGCGTTCGACACGCTGTCGCAGTTTTCCTGGTTCTTCGGTGCGGGGCTGGGCGGCTTGATCCACTATGCCCTTGCCGACCGCCGCGCCAGGCACCTTGATGTGTCGGGCGAGGCCATCGCCGTGGACAGTGCGCAGCACTGACACGGTGCTCGGGTGCAGGCCGGCGGCGCGCCGGTGCATGTCTTGAGGTTTGCGGGGGTGCGCAAATCGAGCGCCGCCCGCGCGGCGCTTCGCGAGCTGCGCTCGCTCCTACGTTTGTTTCGGGCCAGTGTTCATGTGGCCACCGCGGGCGGCGCTCGATCTCATTCGAACTCCAGGCTGTACCCGACGCCGTACACCGAACGCAACGGGTCGTGGCCCGGGCTGATGGCCGTGAGCTTGCGCCGCAGGTTCTTCACATGGCTGTCGACCGTGCGGTCGGCGACCACCCGGTGGTCCTGGTAGATGTGGTTCATCAACTGGTCCCGCGACAGCACTTGGCCGGGCCGGGCCGCGAGGGCGGCAAGCATGCGAAACTCCACCGGGGTCAGCTCCATTGCCACCCCCTTGTAGCGCGCCTGAAAGGCCCGGGCATCGAGTTCCAGGCCCAGGCTTGGGGCCTGGGCGCCGCCACGGCGCAGCACGGCCTTGACCCGGGCGACCAGCTCGCGGGGCGAGAACGGCTTGCAGATATAGTCGTCGGCGCCCAGCTCCAGGCCCAGCAAGCGGTCGATCTCGTCAACCCGGGCCGTCATCATGATCAACGGCATATGGCTGAAGCCGCGCAGCTCGCGGCAGATATCCAGGCCATCGCGGCCGGGCAGCATCAGGTCGAGCAGCACCAGGTCGTAATGGTTCTGGCGAATGGCCGGAATCACCGCAAGGCCATCGGCCAGGTGCTCGACCGTGTAACCGCCCGCGCGCAGGTAGTCGCCCACCAGGGCGGCGAGTTTGGGTTCATCTTCCACCAACAAAATCTGGCTCATGCATCCTCCCCAGCGGCCGGCAAGGCCAGTTCCAGCAGCAACCCGCCCAGCGCCGATGCCTTGGCCGTGAGCTTGCCGCCGTGCACCTCGGCAATGCCCCGGCAGATCGCCAGGCCCAGGCCAGTGCCGCCGCTGGCGCGGTTGCGCGAGCGCTCGGCGCGGTAGAAACGCTCGAACAGGCGGGCCAGCGACGCGCTGTCGACGCCGGGCGCGGTGTCCTCGCACTGCACCCGCACCTGGTCGCCTTCCTGGAAGGCGCGCAACACAGTATGGCCGCCCGCATCGGTGTAACGGCGGCTGTTTTCCAGCAGATTGTGCAGCAACTGGCCGAGGCGCGACTCATCGCCCAACACCCACAGCGGTTGCCCCGGCAATTCCAGGCGCAGCGCCAGGCCACGCTCGGCGAAGCTGGCGGCGAACGCATCGGCGACCACCGGCAACAGCACCTGCAGGTCGATGCGCTCGCGCCGGTACGTCGGGCCACCCACCTCGGCCAGGGACAGGTCGAACAGGTCGTCCACCAGCTTGCTCAGGGCGCCCACTTCGCCCTGCAGCGAACGCAGGGCATTGCCGTCGAGGGGGCGAATACCGTCTTCCATCGCTTCCAGTTCAGCGCGCATCACCGCCAGTGGCGTGCGCAGCTCGTGGGAGATATCGGCCATGAAGTCGCGGCGCATGCGTTCGTTGCTGGCCAGGGTGGCGGCCATGCGATTGAAGTCGCCAGCCAACTGCCCGGCCTCATCGGCCGAGCGCACGGGCAGCTGGATGGCGTAGTCACCCGCCGCCAGGCGGTGGGTGGCGCTGGCCACCTCGCGAATCGGCCGCAACAGCGCCCGGCTTAGCCACCAGGCGATTACCGCCGTGGCCAGCAGGCAGGCCAGGCCGATCAGCAGGCTGGAACGCAGCTGGTTGAGCTGGAAGCGCCGGTCGCCCACGCTGGTCACCGATTGCAGGGGCGCCAGGGCCATCCAGCCGACCACCTGGCCCTGGTGGTGAATCGGGCGCAGCAGCATGTCGCTGCTCGCCGCCTGGTAGCCGATGATCGGCCGGTGGTCGGCATCGAGCAGGGCAAAACGGACGAAGGCACCGGTGAGGTCGGACACCGTCAGCAGGCTGGGGTCGAAGGTTTTGTCGGGCTGGGCATCGTCCGGGCGCAGCAACTCGAACCATTGGTCCTTGTCCTGGCGAATGAACTCCCAGCTGCCATGGCGGGCATAGGCCTGCTCGACCCGCGGCACGATGCGCTCCATGCGCTCTTCGCCTTGCTGGTTGAGGTAGCCCAGAAAGCCATATTTCAGGCTCACATAGGCGGCGAACACCATGCCCAGCACGGCGAACGCGCACACCGCGAGCATGGCGAAGAAAAACTTGCGGGAAAGGCTGACTCTCATGGCACCGCCGGCACGCTGAACAGGCCGCCATTGAAACCCGCAGGCCCCCTGCCTGCAAGGTAGGCCGGGCAAACTCCATGCTTTCTGCACAATGGCTGCACAATTGCCAAGCAGGCTTGGGCCATCGAAATCCATCGGCTCGGAGCCTGCGATGCCTACTTTATTCCACTCGTTGATGTTTGCCCGTTCGCCCCTGGCCCGCGCCCTGCTGCTTGGCGCCGGCCTGCTGGTGATCGGCGGTTGCCGCGAGGCCGAAACCGCCGACGCAGCGCCGCCGCTCCAGGAAGTGGCGGTGTACGAGGTGACCACCGCCGCCCAGGCGCTGACCACCACCCTGCCCGGCCGCGCCACGGCGCACCTGGTGGCCGAGATTCGCCCGCAGGTGGGCGGCATCATCCAGAAACGCCTGTTCAACGAGGGCGACACGGTCAAGGCCGGCCAGGCCCTGTACCAGATCGACCCGCAGCCCTACCAGGCGGCGTTGGCCCAGGCCCAGGCCACGGTCAGCTCGGCCCGCGCCACGCTCAAGGCGGCCGAGCTCAAGGCCAAGCGCGATGCACAGCTGGTGAAGATCGACGCCATCAGCGCCGAAAGCAATGAAAGCGCCCAGGCCTCGTTGCTCGAAGCCCGGGCCAGCCTGCAATCGGCGCTGGCCGCGCAGCACACCGCACAGATCAACCTCGACTACACCCGCATCACCGCGCCGATCGATGGCCGCAGTGCCACCTCCTCGGTCACCCCGGGCGCGCTGGTGACCGCCGAGCAGACTACGGCGCTGACCACCGTGCAGCAACTGGACCCGATCTACGTCGACTTCACCCAGCCCAGCAGCACGCTGCTGCGCTTCAAGCGCGAACTGGCCGAAGGCAAGCTGGCCAGGAGCGGGCAGCAAGACGCTGCGCGCATCAGCCTGGAGCTGGAGGACGGCAGCACCTATGCCCACGCCGGCACCCTGACCTTCAACGGCGTAAGCGTTGACGAAAGCACCGGCAGCGTCACCTTCCGCGCCGTGGTGCCCAACCCCGACGGCCTGCTGATGCCGGGCATGTACCTCAAGGCCACCGTGCAGGAAGGCGTGCAGAACGACGCCATCCTGGTGCCGCAGCAGGCCGTGAGCCGCGACGAGCGCGGCGACGCCACCGCCCTGGTGGTGGTTGACGGCAAGGTGCAGCAGCGCGAACTGACCCTGGCCCGTGCGCTGGGCAACCGCTGGTGGGTCAGCCAGGGCCTGGCCGCCGGTGACCAGGTGATCGTCCAGGGCCTGCAGAAGGTGCGCGTCGGTCAGCAGGTGCAGATTCAGGCACAGGGCAGCGCCCTCACCGCCATCAACGACAGTCACTGAGGCGTATTACATGGCACGTTTCTTCATCGACCGGCCGATTTTCGCCTGGGTCATCGCCATTCTGGTGATGCTCGGTGGCGGCCTGGCCATCTTCCAGCTGCCGCTGGCCCAGTACCCCAACATCGCGCCGCCGCAGATCAGCCTCAGCGCCACCTACACCGGCGCCTCGGCCAAAACCATGGAAGACTCGGTAACCCAGGTGATCGAGCAGCAGATGACCGGCCTCGACGGCCTGACCTACATGTCGTCGAGCAGCAGTTCGTCGGGCAGTGCCAAGGTCACCCTGACCTTCGCCGCCGGCACCGACATCAACACCGCGCAGATGCTGGTGCAAACCAAACTGGAGCAGGCCAAGGCGCGCCTGCCCGACAGCGTGCAGCAGCAAGGCATCGAGATTCACAATTCGGCCAGCGACTTCCTGATCATCGTTTCCCTGGTGTCGGACAACCCCGATGTCAGCGCCACCGATATCAGCGACTTCATCTCAAGCACCCTGTATGACCAGATCAGCCGGGTCAGTGGCGTGGGCCAGGTCACCACCCTGGGTTCGAGCTATGCCATGCGCATCTGGCTCGACCCAGACAAACTCAAGCAGTACGCGCTGATGCCCTCGGACGTGAGCAGCGCGCTCGAAGCGCAGAACGTCGACACCTCGGCCGGCCAGTTGGGCGCCCTGCCCGCCCGCGCCGGGCAGCAGCTCAACGCCACCATCAACGCCCGCAGCAAGCTGCAGAGCGCCGCGCAGTTCCGCGACCTGGTGCTCAAGCACAACAGCGCCGGCGCCGTGGTGACCTTGGCCGATGTGGCCCGGGTGGAGCTGGGCAGCGAAAGCTACGACGTGGTCGCCGAGCACAATGGCCGGCCCTCGGGCGGGCTGGCGGTGAGCCTGGCCACCGGCGCCAACGCCCTGGACGTGTCCGAGGCGGTGCAAGCCAAGCTGGCCGAGCTTGAGCAGTTCTTCCCCAGCAAGCTGCAGTTGCGCAGCGAAGTGGCCTACAACACCGCGCCGTTCGTGAAGATATCCATTGAGGAAGTGGTCAAGACCCTGTTCGAGGCCATCGTCCTGGTGGTGCTGATCATGTACCTGTTCATGCAGAACCTGCGTGCGACGCTGATTCCGGCGATTGCCGTACCGGTCGTACTGCTTGGTACGTTTGGTGTACTGGCCATGCTCGGTTACTCGATCAACACCTTGACCATGTTCGGCATGGTGCTGGCCATCGGCTTGCTGGTGGATGACGCCATCGTGGTGGTGGAGAACGTGGAACGGATCATGGCCGAAAAAGGCCTGGCGCCCCGGGAAGCCACACGCCAGTCGATGGGTGAAATCAGCGGCGCGCTGATCGGCATTGCCGTGGTGCTCTCAGCGGTGTTCGTGCCCATGGCCTTCTTCGGCGGCTCCACCGGGGTGATCTACCGGCAGTTTTCGGTCACCCTGGTGGCGGCCATGGCCTTGTCGGTACTGGTGGCCATGACCCTGACCCCGGCCCTGTGCGCCACCCTGCTCAAGCCGGTGGCCCAGCATGGTACGCCGCGCAAAGGCTTCTTCGGTTGGTTCAACCGCCACTTCGAGCGCACCGCCGAGCGCTACCAGGGCGCCGTCGGCCAGGTGCTGGCGCGCCCCCTGCGTGCGCTGCTGGTGTACGCCTTGGTACTCGGTGGCGTGGCGTTGATGTTCCACAAGCTGCCTAGCGCATTCTTGCCCGAGGAAGACCAGGGCATGCTGATGATGCAGATGACCCTGCCGGTCGGCGGCACCGACGAGCGCCTGCAGGCGGTCAGCCGCCAGGTGCAGGACTACATGCTGCAGCAGCCGGAAGTGGACTCGATCCTGACCGTGCGCGGCCTGGGCAACGGCGGCAACGCGCAGAACTCCGGGCGCGGCTTCATCAAGCTCAAGGACTGGAGCGCGCGCCAGGGCGAGGCGCACAGTGCGGCCGCCGTGGCGCAACGCGCCAACCGGGCACTGTCGAGCATCCTCGACGCCAATGTGTTCGTCATCGCCCCGCCGGCGATCCAGGGCCTGGGCCAGAGCTCCGGCTTCGACGTGCAACTGC
The DNA here is from genome assembly GCF_011752535.1 of Pantoea sp. Tr-811. Taxonomy (NCBI): domain Bacteria; kingdom Pseudomonadati; phylum Pseudomonadota; class Gammaproteobacteria; order Enterobacterales; family Erwiniaceae; genus Pantoea; species Pantoea sp. Tr-811. Next base: position 237,072 of record NZ_VWXJ01000008.1, on the reverse strand, counting down.
AGGACCTGGCAGGCCTGGGCCATGCCGAACTGCTGAAGGCACGCGACCAGTTCATCGCCCTGGCCGCCAAGGACCCGCGCCTGGCCAATGTGCGCGCCCAGGGCCTGGAGGACACCCCGCAGCTGGACGTTGCCATCGACGACCGCAAGGCCGGGGCCATGGGTGTTTCGGCCAGCGACATCAACAGCACCCTGAGCACGGTGATGGGCGGCAGCTACGTCAACGACTTCATCGATGCCGGGCGGGTAAAGAAGGTTTACCTGCAGGGCGAAGCCGACAAACGCATGCAAGCCGAGGACATCGGCGCCTGGTACGTACGCAACGACAGCGACGCCATGGTGCCGCTGTCGGCCTTCACCAGCACCTCGTGGAGCACCGCCTCGCCGCTGCTGGAACGCTACAACGGCTTCGGCGCCTATGAACTGGTCGGCGAGCCTGCCGCCGGGGTGAGCTCCGGCGATGCCATGGCCGCAGTGGAGCAGATCATGGGCCAGTTACCCGAGGGCGTCGGCTATGCCTGGACCGGGCAGTCGTACCAGGAGCGCCTGGCCGGCAACCAGGCCCCCCTGTTGTACGCCATTTCGATTCTGTTCGTGTTCCTGTGCCTGGCGGCCTTGTACGAAAGCTGGTCGGTGCCGTTCGCGGTGATGCTGGTGGTGCCGGTGGGCATCCTCGGCGCGCTGCTGCTGACCGGGCTGCGCGGGCTGGCCAACGACGTGTACTTCCAGGTCGGCCTGCTGACCACGGTGGGCCTGGCGGCGAAGAACGCGATCCTGATCGTCGAGTTCGCCAAGGAAGGCTACGAGCGCGGCCAGGACCTGCTTAGCGCCACCCTCGAAGCCGTGCGCATCCGCCTGCGCCCGGTGCTGATGACCTCGCTGGCGTTCATTCTCGGGGTGCTGCCGCTGGCCCTGAGCAGCGGCGCCGGTGCCGGCGGGCGCCAGGCCATCGGCACCGGCGTGCTGGGCGGCATGCTGGCTGCCACGCTGCTGGGCCTGTTCTTCATTCCCTTGTTCTACGTGCTGGTGCAGCGCCTGGCCGGCCGCCGTGCTACCCGCGCCGATACCGTTGCAGGAGAAGCCTGATGCGCTTGACCCCACTTATTCTGGCGCTGGCCCTGGGCGGCTGCGTCAACCTTGCCCCCGACTACCAGCGCCCGGCGGCGCCGGTGGCCGAGCAGTGGCCTGGCAGCAGCGCCAGTGCCGCCAGCAGCACCACCCAGGTCGACATCGCCTGGCAAACCCTGTTCGTCGACAGCCGCCTGCGCGACACCGTCGCCCAGGCCCTGGCCAACAACCGCGACCTGCGGGTGGCCGCGCTGAATGTCGAATACCAGCGTGCCCAGTACCGCATCCAGCGGGCCGCGCTGTTCCCGGCGCTGTCGGCCAGCGCCGACGGCACTCGCCAGCGGGCGCTGTCCAACGGCAGCACCACGGTCAGCAGCCAGTACAGCGTGGGCCTGGGCATCAGCAGCTATGAAGTGGACCTGTTCGGGCGCCTGGGCAACCTCAAGGATGCGGCGCTGGAGCAGTACCTGTCGCTGGAGCAAACCCGCCGCAGCACGCAGTTGAGCCTGGTGGCCGAAGTGGCCAGTGCGTGGATGACCTTGGCCGCCGACCAGCAACTGCTCAAGCTGGCCAACGACACCTATGCCAGCCAGCAGAAAACCTATGCCCTGGTGCAGCAGAGCCATGGCCTTGGCGGCGAGTCCGGGGTCAGCCTGGCCCAGGCGCGCAGCACGGTCGAGTCGGCCCGGGCCGATGCGGCCAACTACCAGGGCCAAGTGGAGCAAGACCGCAATGCCCTGGAGCTGTTGGTTGGCCAGCGCCTGGACGACAGCCTGCTGCCGGGCCAGAACCCGCTCGACAGCACCCTGCTGGTCAGCGTGCCGGCCGGCTTGCCCTCGACCTTGCTGCAACGCCGCCCCGACGTGCTGGCGGCCGAGCACACGCTGAAGGCGGCCAATGCCGATATTGGCGCTGCGCGCGCGGCGTTCTTCCCAAGCGTCACCCTTACCGCCAGTGGCGGCAGCGCCAGCAGCGCGCTGTCGGGGTTGTTCAAGGGCGGCAGCGGTGCCTGGAGCTTCGCCCCATCGGTGAACCTGCCGATTTTCAACGCCGGCAGCAACCGCGCAAGCCTGGATGCCGCCAAGGTCACCCGCGACATCGACGTGGCCAGCTACGAAAAAGCCCTGCAGACCGCCTTCAGCGAAGTGGCCGATGCCCTGTCGGTGCGCGCCCACATCAACGAACGGCTCGATGCCCAGCGCAACCTGACCGAGGCCACCCGCACCAGCTACACCCTGTCGCTGGCGTTGTACAAGCAGGGCTCGGACAGCTTCCTCGACGTGCTTGATGCACAGCGCTCGCTGTATTCGGCCCAGCAGTCGCTGATCAGCCTGCAACTGGCCGAGCAGGTCAACCGGGTGACCCTGTACAAGGCCCTGGGGGGTGGCTGGCAGGGATAACCGTTTTTTCACATCCGCTTCACCGGTGTACCACAACCGCGCAGTTAAGGTGCTGGCCATTCTCGGGTGGCCCGCCGTTGCGGCCCGCCCGCTGTCTTTGGACTTCGGAGTGGCTGCATGCTGGAACACACGATCACGATCCCCCAGCGCGCGCCGCGCGCCAAACGCCGCTCGCGCGCATGGCTGGCAGCGGCGGCGCTGCTGGCCTTGGCCGGCATTGGCCTGTGGCAAGCCAACGCCACCCAGGTGGCAGACCTGGGCAGCGTGCAGCAGATGCATGGCCACGGCGTCTACAGCGCCCTGGACAACGACGAGGTGATTGTCCTGGTGCGCCATGCCGAGCGCTGCGACCGCTCCAACCATGCCTGCCTCAACGACCCCGCCGGCATCACCCGCGAAGGCAGCCAGGCTGCCGCCGCCGTGGGCGATGGCCTGCGCCGCCTGGGCCTGGCCGGCGCCGACACCCTGGCCAGCCCGGAGGTGCGCACCCAGCAGACCGCCGCGTTCGTCTTCGGCAAGCCCATCGAAACCCAGGACTGGCTGGCCCGTTGCGACGACACCTTTGCCCGTGCCGCCCTGGCGCATAAACGCGAAGGCCACAACCTGGTGCTGGTCACCCACAGCGGCTGTATCGACCACCTGGAACGCCAGCTCGGCGTTGCCGGGGGCGACCGCTCGCCGGGCTACGCCAGCGCGCTGTTCATCCGCAAAGGCAGCAACGGCAAGGCCGAACTGCTGGGGCAACTCAATCCCAACCAGTGGCAAGCACTGCTCAGCCAGACAGGGAAGTAAACATGCCTGCGCCATCACGCTCCGCGTTCTACCTCACCAACCTGGGGCTACCGCTGCTACTGGCGGTGGTCACCTTCCTGGCCTTCGACCTCACCGAGCTGGACCGCTGGCTCAGCAACCTGCTGCTCGACCCGGTCAGCGGGCAGTTCCCGCTGCTGCACGATGCCTGGTTCGAAAAGGTCACCCACAAGTGGCCGCGCATCCTGCCGAACTGGACGGGCGAAGCGGCGCTGATCGGTTCACTGCTGTCGTTGATCTGGCCGTTGCTGGCCAAGTACCCCAATGCCTCGATCACCCGTGGGCTGAACAAGGCGCGCATCAGCCCGTTGCTGCAGTTCACCACCCGCTACCGGCGCGACCTGTTCTACGTGGTGGTGGCGTTCGCCCTGTGCACCACGGTGATTCACTACCTGAAAAGCCACACCAGCGTGTATTGCCCGGTGGAAACCACGTTGTATGGCGGTAGCCAGGCGCGGGTGGAGTGGTACCAGAACTTCCGCTGGTTCAGCGAGGCCGGCGAAGGCCGTTGCTGGCCGGGCGGCCATGCGTCCAGTGGTTTCACCTTGATGGCCTTGTATTTCGTAGCCCTGCGCCACCGCTGGCAACATGCGCGCACTTTACTGGTGGCGGTGTTGTTGATCGGTTTCGTCTACGGCACCACCCGTGTGCTGCAGGGTTGGCACTTCATGTCGCACACCTTCTGGGCCGGGATATTCGTGTGGTTCACCAGTTTCGCCAGCGCCTTGTGCTTCTATGGCCGCCCGGCCTTGCAGGCGCGACCGCACGCGGTTGCAGACAACCTGCGCGCAGGTGCCTATGCTTGAGCAGCCCCCTTGTCCAGGAGCCTGCACATGCCCAACCCGGAAACCGCCCTGCTGAACAGCTGGCAACAAAACGCCCAGGCCTGGATCGCAGCGGTACGCAGCGGCGCCATCGAAAGCCGCCAGCAAGTCACCGACCGGGCGATGCTGCTGGCGATTCTCGGCCGCCAGCCCGAACGGGTACTGGACCTGGGGTGTGGCGAGGGGTGGTTGCTGCGCGCACTGGCCGACCGCGGCATCGAGGCGGTGGGGGTGGATGGCGATGCCACGCTGGTGCAGGCAGCGCGCCAGGCGGGCTCGGCGCAGGTGTACCAGGCCAGCTATGAACAGCTGGCGGCGAGTGAGGTGAACATAGGCAGTGGCTATGACCTGATCTGCGCCAACTTCGCCCTTTTGCAGCAGGACATCATTCCCTTGTTGGCGGCCATGAAAGGGCTGTTGCTGGCTGAGGGCGCCTTGGTGATCCAGACCTTGCACCCGTGGGGGGTGGCCGGTGGCGAGTACCAGGACGGGTGGCGTGAGGAGTCGTTTGCTGGGTTCGGTGGAAACTGGCGGCCCATGCCGTGGTATTTCCGCACCTTGGCCAGCTGGATGAATGCGCTGGACATGGCGGGGTTTCGTTTGTTGAGCCTGCAAGAGCCACAGCACCCGCAGAGCCCGGTGCCGCAGTCGTTACTGTTGGTTGCTCAGTAGCCTGTGCGGGCCTCATCGCGAGCTTTGCTCGCTCCTACGGGATGACCGCAGCCTGGTAGGAGCGAGCAAAGCTCGCGATACGCTGGCATGGGCGACAAGCCCCTTGAACTTCCCCGCTGCAACCCGCTAGCCTGCGCTCCCCCCTTCCCGGATGGACCCCGCACCATGCGACCGCGTGACCTCGCCGCCTACCTGTTTCTGGCCATCGCCTGGGGCTTTTCCTTTCTGGTGGTGCTCAAGGTGGTGCACGCCTTTGGCTGGGTTGGCGCGGTGAGTTTTCGCGCATTGATTGCCGGGGGCACCCTGGCGGTGCTTGCCGCCCTGCTCGGCCGCGCCCTGCGCCTGCGCCCGCTGCTCAAACCGCTGACCGTGGTGGGCGCCACCACCGTGGCCGGGCAATTGATCGGCCTGTCCTACGCCACCCCGCGCATCGGCACGGCCATGGCGGCGATCTTCGTCGCCAGCATTCCGCTGTTCTCGATGATCATCGGCCGGGTGTGGGGGCTGGAGAAAATTTCCCGCCAGGGCCTGGCCGGGCTGTTACTGGGCCTGCTGGGCATCGTCATGCTGGTGGGGTTCCCGGCGCAACCGGTGACCGAGGCCTTCATCCAGGGCTGCCTGGCCTCGCTGTTTGGCTGCGTGTGCGCAGCCTTTGGCAGCAATTACGCCAGCCTGCACCTGCGCGGGCAAGACCCCTGGACGGTGACCGGCGGTGCATTCCTGGCCGGAGGCTTGCTGACCTTGCCCTTGCTGCTGGTGGTGCCGGTGCCCACCGTGCCGGGGGCCGGGGACTGGCTCTACCTGCTGCTCAGTGGCGGCGTGATGAGCGCCACCACCTATGTGCTGTACTTCGGCCTGGTGGCACGCATCGGCGCCACCCGCACCATCAGCGTCGAGTTCGTGGTGACATTGGTGGCCGTGGTGGTCGGCGCGCTGTTCCTCGGCGAAGCCTTGAGCGCGCTGCAGGCCGCAGGCGGCCTGGTGATCCTGCTGGGTTGCATGCTGGTGCTGGGCCTGCTGCCCAAGCGCGGCAAGCGCCTGCCCAGTTAACGCTGGGCAGTGGCGTCGTCGGCCGGTGGCGTCAGGCGCAGCACCCGGTTGCGCCCGCCTTCGGCGAGCAGGTAGCCGCCCTTGCCATCGGCCATGATCGACTGCGGCGCCTTGAGGAAGGTCAGCACCACGTGCTGGGTGCCCTCGGCATCGATACGCAGCAGGCGCGCGCGGTGGGTGTTGTCTTCGCTGATCCACAGGCCGCGCTGGTCGCACATCAGGAAAGTGGGGTGGCGCAGGCCCTGGGCCACGACCGGGTCGTTGCCGTCATCGGCCAAGGCGCGCACGATGCCAGTGCCCTTTTCGGTATACAGCAGGCGACCGTCATGGCAGCGGGTCAGGCCTTCGGTTTCGCTGAGGCCCGAGCGCAGCACATCCAGCTGGCCGGTCTGCCAGTCGTAGCGCATGAGCCGGCCATCGCCCTTGCGGTCTTCGATGGCAAAGAGGTGATCGCCGTCATTCCACAGGCCCTGCACGCTGAAGCCTTCGAACAGCGGCACGAACTGGCCGTCGCGGTACAAGGTGACAGGCGCCTGGCCGCCTTCCTGGCTGAACACCCAGCCGCCCTGGGCGGCAACCATGCCATCGGGTTTGGACAGGTTGTTCAGCAACACCACGCGGTCACCATGGGCGGTGATCTTGAGGATGCTGCCATGGCCATCGTCCAGCTCACGGCTGACCAGCAAGCTGCCATCGGCCTGCGGGAGCAGCGAGGCGGCCTTGTCCACGTCGCGGTGCAGCACCTCGACCTCCCAACCCTTGGCGGCCTGCACCGGGTAGAAGGATTGCCAGGCGAAAAAGCCCAGGGTGGCGGCCACCAGGCCGGCGGCGGCGGTCAAGGCGATGCGGGTGCTGCGCTGACGCAGGATGGGCATGGATTCTGGGCTCCTTTAGGTTGGGCAGGATCCTAGCAAGAGGATGTGAAAATTTTGTCATGGCCTGACATTGGCATTCAGTAACTGAATGTCGAGTATTTCAACATTTAATTTGTGGATGGAACGGCCGTCGCCCTATGCTGTTCGGGCATCCCCTGCACGCACCGGCCGGTGTGGTTCAAGGCATGGGGAGAGAACAACAAGTCGAGATCGTTCATGTCGAATCACTCCTACTTCGCCCCCCACGGTGGGCACCCAGCTCAAACCGAGCTGCTGACTGACCGTGCCATGTTCACCGAAGCCTATGCCGTGATCCCCAAAGGCGTGATGCGTGACATCGTCACCAGCCACCTGCCGTTCTGGGACAAGATGCGCATGTGGGTCATCGCCCGCCCGCTGACCGGCTTTGCCGAAACCTTCTCCCAGTACATCGTCGAAGTGGCCCCGGAAGGCGGCAGCGAGCGCCCTGAGCTGGACCCGAACGCCGAAGCCGTGGTGTTCATCGTCGAAGGCGAGCTGGACATCACCGTCGAAGGCAAGCACCACACCCTGACCCCAGGCGGCTACGCCTTCCTGGCCCCGGGCGCCGAGTGGAGCCTGCGCAACAACAGCAAGGCCAACGTCACCTTCCACTGGCTGCGCAAGCACTACCAGAAAGTCGAAGGCCTGGCCGTGCCTGAGTCGTTCGTCACCCACCGCGACAACGCCACCGTCATCGAGATGCCGGGCACCGAAGGCCGCTGGGTCACCACCCGCTTCGTCGACATGGCCGACATGCGCCACGACATGCACGTCAACATCGTCACCTTCCAGCCAGGCGGCGTGATTCCGTTCGCCGAAACCCACGTGATGGAGCACGGCCTGTACGTGCTCGAAGGCAAGGCTGTGTACCGCCTGAACCAGGACTGGGTGGAAGTGGAAGCCGGCGACTTCATGTGGCTGCGCGCCTTCTGCCCGCAAGCGTGCTACGCCGGCGGCCCAGGCAAGTTCAGCTACCTGCTGTACAAGGACGTGAACCGCCACGTGCACCTGACCCTCAACCCGCAGCGTTGAGCCATTGGGGCCGCGCTGCGGCCCATCGCGAGCTATGCTCGCTCCTACCAGGGGCGTAGCTCGCATTGCGTTTCTGCCCCGCCTGGCAACTTCTCTGTTTGCCGCTCATACTTCAATACCCTACCTCCACACATGGTGCACAGCATGAACCGCTGCTTGCTGCTGGCCATCGTGCTGTTTTCAACCTGTGCCCTTGCCAGCGACGACTGGAAACTGGCCTACGACCGCGAAGGCATACGTGTCTACCTGGCGTCCGCCAGCGACTCGCCCTACCAGCAATTTCGGGGTGTCAGCACCATGAAAGCCAGCGTGCGCACGCTCACCGACCTGCAGGAAAACCTGCGGGTGGCGTGCAAGTGGCTGTATGCCTGTGAACAGATGCGTTTGCTGGAAGTCGACGGCGACACCACTTGGGTGTACCTGACCACCGACCTGCCATGGCCGACATTGCCCCGCGACATCGTGCTGAAGGTCACCAGCGAGCGGCTCGATGACGGCACGCTGGTACGGCACCTGAGTGCCGACCCGCGCAAGGTGCCGGAGGAAAACGGGCTGATCCGCGTGCAGCGGCTCAGTGGCGAGTGGGTGATGAAACCCCTGGGCGAACGGCAAACCGAGGTGACCTACCAGTTGCAGGCCGACCCGGCCGGGGATGTGCCGGGGTGGTTGGCCAACCGGTTCGTGGTGGATGCACCGGTGGTGACCTTGAGAACGTTGAGGGCCGTGGCTGAGCGCCAGCCTTGACGGCCCTTTCGCCATGGCCTCAAAGCAACAGGTTACCCCGCTCCTCCTCGGTCAACTCCCCCCGTGCCCGCTCATCCAACTGCCCGGCCCCCAGCACCTGCACCGGGCTCTGGCGGTTGTACTGCGGGTTCAGGCTCGCGCCATCCTGCCCCGGCACCAACCGCTCGCCACCAAAGCCCAGCACCCGCACGGTAATCACCGACGGCTGGCGCTGGCGTGCCGCTGCCTGCTGCTGGCGCCCCACCTCCTCTGCCGCCTGGGTTGCCGACGATGCCGCCGCACTGGCCGAGGCGATCGCCCCGGTGTTCACCGACGCCACCACCGGCATGCCCTTGGCATCGCCCTGCACCTGGATGTTGGCAGCGTTCACCACCTGCAGCGCGGCGATGTTGACGTTGCCCGACACGCGGATGCCCGCTTCGCCGGCATCGATGGTGCCCAGCGGCGCGATCAGGTCGATGTCCCCGGGCGCCACTTCGGCGATGGGGTTGAGCGTGGCGATACCGGCGCCGGTACTCGGCACCGACGGCGCCAGGGCAACGTTGCCCCACAGGTCGTAGGTGCGCTTGGGCGGCGTATACACCACGGTGGTTTTCGAGCCACGGCCGGCGTTGATGTCGCCTTCGGCCGACCAACCGAGGATCGAGCCGCCGAAGGTGGTCATGATGCGGCTCTGGCCCAGCAGGATGCTGCCTTGGGCATACAGCTGGATATCGCCACTGCCCTGGGTGATCACCCCCGCCGTGGACGGCGGCGCCTCGCCCTCGATGCCGAACACCTGCTGGCCACCTGGGGTGAGCACCTGGATATCGCCACCGAAATCGGTGTGGATGCCCGCGCCGCCGTAGAAGGTGGCGTTACCGGTGTAGCTGATCGGGTTGCCGGCCACGTCCTTTTCCGGGAACAGCGCGGCAATCGCCTGGCGGCCACGCAGGTAGCTGCCAGTGCGCGGGCCGTCGACGTCGGTGTACTCGCGGCCACCTTCACGCAGCTCGGCGAAGTACACCTGGCGGGCGAAGATGCGCTGCTGCTCGGTTGGCAGGGTGGCGAAGTAGGCCCGGGCCGCTTCGCTGTCGCCCTGGAAGGCGAAGCGCTCGCCCAGCCAGGTGACCAGCTCCTGGTCGTAGACCTTGGCGACCTTGTCGGGCTGGCTGGCCAGCGAGGCGCCAGTATCGAGCAGGTTGCTCGGGTTCAGGTAGCGCTCCAGCAGATTGCGGTAATCGGCCCCCTGCGCACCGGCACCGACCAGAACAGCGATGGAAGCCCCGTCATTGCCAGAACCACTGCCGTCGATGCGGCCAATGCTGTTGATCGACGCCTCTTGATAAGCAGAGCCGATGCCTTGCCCGGACTGGTACAGATCACGCCCGGCCACCACTTCCAGTTGCCCAGGGCCGGCGACGTTGAACGTACTGAGGCGGATATCGCGCCCTGCACTGACCAATGAGACATCATTGCCATCACCGTGAATGATCAAGTTACCGGTGCTGGTAACCGGTCCCCAACTGGTGCTCAACACGCTATTGGTGGTGCGCGACGTTTGCAGCGGAACGCCTGCGTTGACAATGTCGCGCCCGGCCATGATGCGCACCGGGCCACTGCCTTGGTACAACGTGCGGCCGCTTAGTTCGTAGGTCAGGATCTCGCCTGTAGCCAGGCCGACGATATCGCCGTCCAACGCATAGAAACGCACCGGCGCGAGGGGGGCCACACCTTGGCTATAGGTATTGACGTCGTAGGTGTAAAGCGGGAAGTCGTTCGGCTCGCCTTGTAGATCGGCATGCAGGTTGCCCGAAAGAATCGCGCCTCTTTCGCCAATGCCGGCAAACGCGGGGCGTTGCGGGGTGGCGATGGCCGAACTGTCGGTACCTGCCTGGCTGACCACGTAGCCACTGGCGTAAATGGAGTCACCGGCGAGCAGCTCAAGCGCGGTATTGAACGAAGGCGCAACCATCAGCGAATTGGGCGACGACGCCCCAATCCGCGTGCCTACTGCCGAGCTGCCGTAGTACAGGCTTCCATTGGCGGCCACTGCACTCAGCGCGGTCGGGTAGAAGATACGGCCATCATACACAGGCAAGTTGGTACTCGGGCTCGCGCCGTCTACAGTGACCACAGGCACCAGGTTGCCGCCTGAGCTCATCAAGCTTACCGACGTAGTCGGACGCCAGAGCGAGAACCAGCTGTAACCCTCGCTCGGATAGGTGATACCGTCATCACCCAGGTACGGCGAGGTATTGAAGGTAGACACACGGCCAGGGTCGCCGACGCCTTGCACCACCATGTCGCCACGCGCCTGCAAGCGAACACCGCTATCGCCCACCATCAATGCCAACCCGCCCATGGCATTGGCGCGGCTTGAGGTATACGGGTCGTACGCCCGCGACTCGTTGTTGTCATGGGCGACCGAGTAGCTGCCATAGAGCTGTTCCAGCACGCCGACACTTTGCGCGTCCACCTGCAACGCCCCGCGCACGTTGACCAGCGTGCCTTGCAAGTCGATATCGGCCCGCGCTGAGCCGGCCGCCGCGTAACCGGGGTTGATGCCACCACCGACACGCAGGTTCAAGTCACCGCCGCCGGTTTGCACCAGACGCCCGTCAGCGTCGATCCGGCCGGAGCTGGCCACCACCAAGTCCAGGCCCTGGCTGCGCTCTACGTCGCTGTTCAGGGCATTGCTGGCTTGCTGCAAGCCAGCAGCGCCGGTCACCCGGACGTCCAGATTGCCCCCGCCCAGCGTGCCGATACCGGTGAAACCCACCAGCCAGGGGTCTGTCGCGCTGGTGCTAGGTTGCTGTGCGTAGGTACCGAAATTGATCCACCAGGCTGCCGGCGTATCGGCATCGCTTTGGCCTTGCCGCCACAGCCAGTTACCCACCGAGGCCGTGGCTTGCTGCGGCCGCACACCGGAAGCACTGAGCTTGCTCGCCATCAGGTTGCCGAGCAGATCGCTGCCGGCCTCGACATACAGGTTGCCGCCTTGCTCGGGGTACCAGGCTTGATAGGCTTGCGCCGTCGCCGCTTCATAGGCTGCCCCGGCCTGCCCCAGCAACGTACCGTCGGCTTGCACACCGCGAAGGCCTTGATGAGGGTCAGCCCCGTCGACCAACAGTGCCGCAGAAGGCGTACCTGCCGTGTACACACCGAACAACGAGTCCATGCGCCAGTCACCGGCGCTGATCAGGTCCAGGTCGCCAGTGCCGGTACGCAAGACACTGAACAGCTGGGTTTTCGGCGTGACGATGAGCCGGTCGCGGGTGGGCTCACCGCCTTGGCCTGGGTCGTCAATTTCCGAGCACCATTCAGGAATGATCTCACAAAAGAAAATCTGCTCGTCAGGAACACGATCACCCGGCGGATTACCTGCTCCATTGATATCGGACCAAACCAGCACTTTCTTCGGTTCGATAAAGGTGCACCAATCAGGGATGATCTCGCAGAAGAAGATCTGATCTTCAGGCACGGGATCACCCGGCGGATTGCCTGCCCCATTGATATCGGACCAGACCCAGCCACTGGCAGGGGCGGTTCCGCCGCTCCCGGGCTCCAGCAAAAGGTCAGCAATGTAGTGTTGGTCGGCAAGACGCAGTAGGCCGGCATCCGGCTCGGGGCGTGTCAGGCGGCTATCCGCCGCCTCCAGGTCGGCACCGGCAACCAGGCGCATCGACCAGGATTGCGACCCTTGCGGCAGCATCTGCGCCAGCGCCCAGTTGCGCCCCTGCTGGCCATCGACCGATGGCCGCAGTTCGATCACATCGAGGTCTTCGGCAAGCTTGACATCGACACCCGCCGGCAAGCGCGCGCCCACGGCCAGTTCCAGCGGGCCGCGCTGGCTCAGCCCGCCTGCCGGCAGCGTTGCACCTTTGCTCCAGACGCCGCCCAGCACGGCCATGGCCACCGGTAAACGCGAACCCGCGTCGAAGTAGGTGCCGCCCGGCAAGGTGACCGATTCGGCCAGCAGCGTACCGGCGGCGTACAGCAGGTTGCCCTGGGTGTCGCGCACGGCCGCGTCCAGCACCGTGCCCGCCGGCAAGGTGAGGCTGGCAGACAGCTGCAAGTCGGTTGGCAGGCGGGTGTTCGCCGGCAAGGTAGTATCGGCGAATGGCAGGTCGAAGTTGAGCTGGCTGCCCTCGGGATACAGGGTTCCCTCGGCCAGTTCCACGCCACTGCGCGGGATCACCAGGTCGCTGTCGAACGGTTGCTTGCCGGGTAACAGCAGCCAGCCGCGCCCATCGGTACGCGCCTCGTCGCTGGCAGAGTCCGGCGGCGCGAAACCGTCGTTGATACTGCCATAGATTTCCAGGTTGCCGCCTGCACGCAACACCAGGTTGCCCACCTCGCCCGAGCCATAGACCGAGGTTTTCTGGGTGAGCGGGTTGATGCTGTCGTAGCGATGAGCCGACAGATCAAGGTCACCCTGCACGATCAGGTCGGTCTGGGTGTCGCGGGTGGCGATTTCCAGACCAGGGCGCAGATGCAACGCCTGGGCATAGGCCGCCGTGGTCAGCCCGGCCAGGCGGGTGTCACGAAGATCACGGTTTTTCAGCAGGTTCTCGATGAAGGTGGCATTAAGCGCATCTTTGCCGTCCAGATAAGCCTGGTCGATGTACTGGAACGGTCGGCCGCTGGCCGACAGCCCGCCATCGGGGGCATCGGTGTAACGCTGGTTACCCACCACGGCGATGGTGCGTGCACCGGTAATGTCCAGCGCGCCACGTGCTTCGATGGCGATGTCACCCACGGTGTCGCCACCCACCCGCGGGGCGATCAACTGCAGGGTACCGAGGCTGCGCCCGTCATGCAGGTTGGGGCCACTGCCGGCAGCGGCCGAGGTGCCATGGCGCAGGTCGAACGCAGCACCACTGGCGAGGGTCAGCAGGCCCTCTCCGCTGTTAAGCTCGATCACCGCACGGTTCGGTGCATCGATGATCGCGCCGTAGCTATCGACCCGCAGCACGCTGCCATGGGCGTCCAGCCGCGCACCACCGTTGACGGTCAGGCCTTGTTTGGCCGCCAGGCGGATGCTGCCTACGCGCTCGCCGCTGGCATCGACCAGGCCGTTGACGGTGAGGTGGCCATTGTCGAGCGACAGGCTGATCTGGCTGGCCTTGAGCTCATCGCCCAACACCAGGTCACCCTGCTTGATCTGGAAGCTGCGTGCACCGAACACCTGGTCGCGGTTCAGGCGCTGGTTCAACCCCGTGAAGTCGTCCAGCCACTGGCCGCGAAGGTTCACCTCGGCAGCGGCGTAGGGCACCTGGGTGCCGCCTGCGTCGTAGTAACCGCTGGCAGCGCCGAGTATCTGCCCAAGCAGCTCGATGTGCCCCGCCTCACCCAGTGCGGTGGCAGTCAGGCGCCCGGCGCGGTTGTTGCTGGCGCTCAGGTCGATCTGTGAGGCCGCTGCCTGGCGAATGCTGCCGGCCTGGCTGGCCAGTACCAGATCGCCGCCCCAGCTGTAGCGGGTGACATCGTTGAAGGCCAGCGCGCGGCCGGCCAGGTCGATACGTGCGGTGTCGCCGAGCAGCACATCGTCGATGGCATCGAGGGCCAGCTTGCCGCTGGGCAGGCTGAACGTACCGTCGACCACCACACGCTGGCCGCTCAGCGCCAGTTCGGCACCCAGGCTGTCCCGTCCGGAGGCCAAGGCGCCCTCACCTGCCGCGACACGCACCTCGCCACCGGCCTGGATGCGGTTGATCGAACCGGCAGCACCGGTCCAGAGCGGCGTGCTGACCTGCAGGTCGCCGCCGCTGTACTGGAAGGTGCCATCGGCCTGATAGGTGCCGCGCTGGTGATACACCTGCAGGCTACCAGTGTGGTTGGCAGTGACCTGGTGGCTGGCGCTGATGTTGACCAGGCCGAAGCCCAGCGTCTGCCGCGCCATGTCGGCGCTACCATTGGGCTGGCTGTTAGGGCCATAGCCAAAGGTCATGTCCTGCACCTGGATATCCAGCACACCGTCGCCGCTACCGGCCCCTCCGGTGATCGGGGTGCCTGCAAGGGTTTGCGCGCCCTTCCAGACCAGGCTGCCGGTGCGAATGCTGGCGCGGTCATCGACGCCACCGGCGCCATAGATGGCTGGCGTACCGAGCACCAGGTCCTGCAGGCGGTTTTGCCCCGTCAACGGGTCGAAGGTATCGAGCACGGTGGTCCCGAAGAAATTCATCGAGTCGCTGGCCGATAAGGTCAAGGATTCGAGCGCCGGTACCTGCTCGTCGGCATTGCCCTGGAACAGGCGGTCCAGTACCTGTTGGTTCAGGGTCAGGCCGGCACCGAGCACACCGGCCTGCGCTGCGCTGTTCAACGCCTGAAGTGAGCCGACGTTGATCCGGCCAACGGCCAGGCCCAGGTGTCGGCTGCCGAAGCGGACCTGGTCGCCGAGGCTGAAGGTATTGTTGGTGACGGCGAACAGCGAGCCTTCGGAATACAGGCGCGTCTGGCCCTGGCAATCACCTGTCGGGCAATCGCCGATGATGATCGAGCCTGCGCCATCAAAGCTGGTACCAGTAGTGGGTGGCTGGATATCCATACGCCCGTTGGACACAGCCAGCATGGCCCGCAGGCCTGGCGACAACAGGTAGCCGTTCGACGCATCGAACGGCACCGCGCCCTGGCCCAAGGTGCTGACTGTCGCGCCCTGTTCGATGAAGATGCCACCGCTGACGGTACTGTTGAACATCCACACTTCGCCGGCGCTTAGCTGCGCGCCGGAGCGCAACCACAGGTTGCGGTTGTAGCCTTCAAACTCCACCACATTGCCGCCCTGGCCATAATTCACGATCGGTCGGGCACCGATACTCAGCCGTGGCGCATGCAAGGCTGACAGCTGGCTGGCATACAGCGACGCGGTATCCTCGCCAGGCAATGTACTCTGCGTGCCATCGGCCAGCAGTTCGATGCCTTCGTTAGGGCCAAGCACGGTGGCATAACCAGCTGCACCGTCCTTGGCTGCACTGAAGTCGACCGTCCCGGCAAAACGAAGTTTGTCCTCGGCATTCACCCCAGCGGTGAAGGTGAAGGTCAGGCCCTTGCCATCGGCCTCGATGGCCGCACGGGGCACCCCCTTGGTGGCAGCATCGGCCGCGACGAAGGCCGCGTAACTCATTTCGTTGTATTGGGAATATTTGCGCAACGTGTCGGCGGCGGTGACGATCACCTGGCTGGAAACCGGCTGGGCGATGCCCGTGTTGACCACCGACACGCGGCCCGAGGTCGCCCAGGAGCCGTTACGCAACGCCAGGCTGGCGCTCTGCTTGCCAGTGCCCGCCAGGCCATTGAGTTCCACCCGATACGCACCCGGCAACAGCGCGTAGCTGGCAGGCAACAAGGTGTAGGTACCGGCGACCAGGCCCGGTATGCCGTGGTCCAGGGTGATCTGCTGGCCAATGCCGGGGTCGCTGACGCCGGCTTCAGCGGCCAGCGGTGCATAGTCCACTGCAAGGCCCGGGACGATGGCATACACCGGGTTGCTCGACAGCGACGGCAACACCAGCTGGCCGTCGCTGTCGAGCTGCACCAAGGGGTTGTAACGCGCATCGGTGGAGCCGCCACGCCCAGAGATGAAGCCTGCACCGGTGAGTTCGCCCCCACCGGACAGGTCGATCAGCGCGCCTGCTTGTACATCGACCTGCGCTGCGGTCAAGCTCACACCACGGCTCGCATCGCCTGCGGCGCCCAGCAAGCTGACGCTTTTGCCGTCGTACAGGTAATTCAGGCCGTCGACGGTACCGCCATACGGCATCTGCACGCCCGCTGCGCTCACCGAGGTGATGCTGCCTGGCAGCAGGCGCAGTTCCTGCACCGGGCTGCTGGCGTTGCCGATGGCGATCTGGCCAAGCGGCGCACGCAGCACGCCGCCCTGTTCCACCGTTCCGGCAAGCAGTTCCAGGCGCCCGAACACCGACAGCGGCGCTGCCGGCGTGGCGCCGTTGCTGGCGATACGCAAGGTGGCATCCTGGGTGGTTTCGACCGAGGCGAAGGCGCCGGTCACCGGGTAAATCTGCGCGGCTTGCAAGGTGAGGTCGGCATTGCTGATCAGGCGAGTGCGGTCGCCGCTGCCCACCAGCCCGAGCAAGCGGATATCACCTGCACTGACCAGGCTGGCCAAGCCAAAACCTCGACGGTCAAAGGTCAGGCTTTGCCCGTCGCTGTGGGCCAGGGTGCCGTGCGCCCCCAAGGTCAACACGTCGCGCACTTCCAGCAGGTTTGCCTCGACAAGCAATGTGCCCTCGCTGGCTTGCTGCGACAGCCCGCCTTTCACTGTCGGGCGCTTGGCCACATCGGACCCCAGGTGGTTGCTCCCGGCCAGGCGTACGAATGGCGCCTGCAGGTGTACGTGGGCCTCGTCGCCCGCGCCCTCGCTCAACACCAGCGAGCCAGCATACAAGCGCATCTGCTGGGCCATGCCCAGTTCGATGTCGCCGTCGAAGGCCAGCACGCCATCGCTGAGCAGGTCGAGGCTGGTGAAGCCCGCTGCCTGGATCTGGTCCACGCTCAGGCGGCCCTGACCGTAGGCTGGCATACCCTGGTTTTGCGCCTCGCTGTGTTGCGTCAACAGGAGCTCGCGGGGCACGTTGAATGCGTCGGCCACATAAGCGTTCAAGTACAGGCCGGTATCCAGGGCAACGGCAAGGGTCCCGCCCGCCGCGCCGGCCCCACCGGAAACCGCGCTGAACCCGCCGTCGAGCTGCAGCCCGTTGTTCGACGCCAGGCTGATGCTGCCACCGGCACTGGCGACCGCGACCTCGCCCTGGCCAGGTACGTAGAGAGCCGCCTGGGCACCGTTGGCGCGCAGTTGTGAGCCCTGCTCCAGTATCAGGAACAGGTCCATGGCTTCGCTGGTGCCCTTGGCATGGTCGATCTCGCCACCGATGACGATGCTGCCGCCTGCGTCCACCCGCCCGTAACGGCGACCAAGGCTGTCGAGGGCCACGTAGGCCTGGCCGGACACATCGATCGATGCATCGCTGCCCAGGCGAATCGAGCGTTCATGGGGCAACTCAGCAATGCCGGTGGCCGCCAGCGAAGGTTTTTCCTGCAACAAGCTGACCGTGCCACCCAACGCTTGCAGGCTGCCCTCCAAGGTGATTTGCGCCGTGCTGCGCAAGGCGATGTTTTGCAAGGGGTCGACAGTGATAGCAGCGCCCTTGCCAATTGCCAGTACGGCAGCCTCACGCTCGGCCTGGCCTTGCAGAATATCCCCTGCGGCCAGGATCAAACTGGCGCCCTCGCGTTGGCCAAGTTCACCGGCCGGTGCGTTTTCGAGCAACAACGGCGGCAGCCAGGGCGCTGCCTGGTCGCTGACCGCCCGGCCAGCATTGAGCGCTTGCACGGGCCGGGTTACCTGCACCTGGCTGCCTTCGGCAACCGTCAGGCCGCTGCCACCGCGCACGGTGTACTGGGCGAAGCCAAGGTTGAAGAAGTCGGCTGCCAGATAAACGCCGGCGTCAGCCTGGGGCTCGCCGCCGATCTGCACCTGGCCACCGCGAATATCGAGCGTGCCGGCCCCCGTGCTGCCGTAGCCACGCACCTGACCGTCTAGTTGCAGCTGGCTTGTGGCGTCCGCGCCACCTTCACGGGCGTTGGCCGCCACCTGCAAGGTCAGGTTGCCACCACTGCCACCCAGCAGGCGGTTGTTCTCACCGCGCACGATACCGCCGGACACATCGAGCAAACTACCCTGGCCCAGCACCACATCGCCGGAACTACGCAGCGACAGGTCGCCGCCATTGCGCATGGCGCTGGCCGTGGCGGTGTTGAGCTCACTGCGCACCCCGCTGGCGTCCAGTAGCACGCCGTCGGCAACGCTTACGTGCGCACGGGTGCCTTGCGGGGTGGCCAGGGCGCGCTCGACAAGCGCCCCGCCATTCATGTCAGCAACCACGTCACCCAGGCTGATACTGCCTGCCTTGGCCACCAGGTCGGCGTTAACCTCCACCTGCGGGCCATGCAACGCCAGCTGACCGCCATCGGCCAGGGCCACGGCACCGTCAACCTGCACAAGCTCGCTGGCAACCACGGTCAGCCCGCCGAGGCCGAAGGCGCTGAGCTGCTCGCTGTCCAGTACCAGGCGCCCTCGGCGCGTTTCATCCAGTGCGCTGTCCAGGTCGACCGAGGCGCTGGCCCCGGCTGCGCCGCTTTGCAGCCGTACCTGTTGCATGACCGGGGCCAGGCCATAGGCGAGCTCTTTGCTGGCCACGATGTAACTCGGCGTTTGCTGGCCGATCACCAATTGTGCGCCTCGCGCCTGGGCCGAGTGCGTCTGCTGGTAGCCGTCCAGTCCCTGTACCGGCGCCTGCACCTGGCGTTCGTCCTGCCAGGTTTCCCCGATCAGTTGCCCGTCGAGCACCGCGCTCTGGGTTGTCACCACAAGGCTGCCGGCATCGCGGCCTACGGTGTAGCCCTGCTCGAAGCGCTGCTGCGGGGCGATCAGCGGGTTGTAATACACGGATGTCTGGCCCCAGCGTTCGCTGATGTCCTCGTAACCTCGATAAACGCCGGTGTACAGCAGGTCGCCGGGCGCCTTGGACACCTCGTACAGGCGCCCGTCGACGCCACGCAGCCAGCTTTGCTGAATCACCCCGTCCTGCACGGCCAGGGTGCCCCCGGACAGGTTGATTTCGGCGCCGGCACGGGTTACCAGGTCCTGGCCGGTGAAGGTCAGCGTGCCGCCCTGGGCCATCCACTCGCCCACACTGTGGTTCTGCGTACCCAGGTAGCCTGCCACTTCCAGCAAGCCGCCGGCGGTGTACCAGCGCTCGTTGGCATAACCATTGACCCCAGCCGCGACATGCACCAGCTCGCGCACATCGACCCACACGTCGCTGTTGATCAACCCGCCTGCGTCGCGGTTGCCCGCCGCATCGCGCTGCTCGTTGCCTTGCACGTTGATCTTGATGTTGTTGCTTTCCATCGCCACCTTCACGCCCAACGCACCGGCGACGTCGATGTGCGCGCCATCGTCCACCAGGCTGCGCTGGCCGGCACTGACGGCGACCTGGCCACCAGTGGCCAGGGTCAGCGAACCGCTCTGGAAATGCACGGTACCGCCGCTGACCACCTCGACACGGGACTGGTCGGTGCGGTCAGCCACGGTGCTGAGGTTGTCGAAGTGGCCCGTGGCGAGGTTGCCCTGGCCCTGTTTGACCGCTTCAAGGGAGGCTTGGCGCTGGCTGTCCAGGGCCTGGCTTTCGTCCAGCATGATCGCGGTCACGCTGCCCTGGCCGAAGCTCACGCTACCGGTGCTGTCGCTGGCGGCGTTGAGCAGGTGGATGCTGCCCCGGCGGTCCACCGAGGTGCTGGCCAGGGCTACACCGTTCTGTTGAACCTGGTGCCCGGTCAGAGTGATGTCGCCGTCTGCGGCCTGGATCAGGCCTGCGTTGCGCACAGTGCCTGCCTGGCTGTTGCTGGCTCGGCCAGTGGCAACCTCGTTGCCGCGGGTAGTGGAATACTGGTTGGCAGTGGTGCCTTGGCCACGGCGGATATAGAACTCATCGCCTGCCGCCAGGGTGGCCTGGCCCTTGGGGCTGATGATCTGGCCTTCGTTGCTCACCTCGCTACCCAGCAGCAGCACGTAGCCGCCCCCGGTGGTGGAACTGGCCGGCTCCTGGGTCTGGATTTGCGCGCCACGCTCTACCAACACGCTGCCTGCAGCCTGGCTGAAGGTGGCCTGGCTGCCGGTGGTGTCCACGTACAGGCCGCGCTGGGTGAATTGCTCGTCGCTGATCTGCGCTGCCGCTGCCACCAGGTTGCGCACGTTGACCTGGCTGGTGCCGCTGAACACCACACCGTTGCGGTTGGCCAACATGACCGTGCCGGGGGCCTCGATCTGGCCGTGAATCTGGCTGGGGCGTGCGTTGGGGTCGTTGACCCGATTGAGCACTGCCCATTCGGCCTGCTGGGCGAACTTCACCGTGGTGTCGCGCCCTACGTTGAAGGTCTCCCAATTGAGGATCGCTTTGTCGGCAGTCTGTTCGATGGTGACCTGGGTTTTGCCGTTGGCTTCGGCCTGTTGCGGCGCCTTGGCGTTCAGCCAGCCCTGGGTCAACGGATTCTCGTCGACCTTCAACCCGCCTTGGCCCAGGCCATTGGGCACCACTTGCGGCTGTACCTGGGCCAAGGTACGCCCGGCAGCCTGCGCGGCCTGCTGGGCGGCGATCGCCGACACTGTGTTGTTGAGGTTGCTCAAGGAACGCTGGAACTGCTGGTTCAGGCGTTGCTGCTGGGCCAGTGGCGGTGGCGTGCCCGGCACTTGCGCGGCGGCCCCGGCACTGCCCGATGCTGGCGCGGTCGATGCCCCCTTGGCCGCGAACCAGGCCGAACTGAAAGGCTGCGCAGCCTGGGCCGTGCCCGCCAGCATCAACAGCGCGATGGCCTGGGCCAGCGGCTTAAGCAGCAAAGGCTCGGCAGCGGCAGGCTTGCTGCGACGTTGAACGGCTGGAGCTGGGAGGTCTGGCTGGGTCATGCCGCGCGACATCGCTTCGGTTCCTTGTGCGGAGTCTTGGAATTCAACTGGATCGCGGCGTTGATGCCGCTTTGCCATAAGGCGGTTGCCACCGACACCGACCGAACCTTTGTCATGCAAAGTTCATCTCGGTGGGCTATGGCGCACAAACGAAAAAACCGGCGGCGTCACGAAGACGCCACCGGTTCTATGCCCATTGCGGGCAGCGCGTGGTCGGTAACTTACGAACGGCCGATGCCGTTGCAGACCGAGGCGTTGTTGATGTCCAGGCCGTCGCCGTAGGTGTTGTTCAGGAACACGTTCTTGATTTCGTCAGCATAAGCGGTCGGCAGGCTGACGAAGGCGTGCAGCGAGATAGTGCTGGATTTGGTGCCGCTGTACAGGTCGTTGAGGAAGCTGCGGATCGCGGTGGCGTCAGCTGCGGTCTGGTAGCACTGACCGACGATCAGGTTGGTGTAGCCAACGATTGGATAGCCGGCGGTTGGAACAGGGTTATCAGTAGTGCCCGAACCGAAGGTTGGTACCCATTTGGATGGGTTGGCGCGATCGGTTGCGTTGCTTGGCGCAACAGCGGTGCCCAGAGCGGTCTGAGCGTTGGCGGAGGTTGGCAGCGGAGCGGTGCCAGCGGCCATTGCAGTCTTGCTCACACGGGCAACCACAGCGTTGTTGCCTGGGTTGACGTAGTCAGGGCTGACGTAGCCGATGGTGCCATCGGTGGCGTTGACAGCGGTGATGACATCGCCGCTACCGGCAACAGCTTGCCAGGTCGAAGGCACGGCGGTCTGCTTGGCACTGGTGAAGGTGCTGTTGACTTTGATGCTGGTCGGGCAGGTGTCGTTCAGGAAGCGAGTCAAAAGCTCAGTGGTGCCGCTGCTGCCGTCACGGTAGATGATCTTGATGGGTGTGTTATCGCTAGTGCCGAGCATGGCGCCCCAAGTCGTTGCGCTACCCGAGAAGGCGGCACACAGTTGGGCTGCGGTCAGCTGCAGGGTGGTGTTACCCGACTTCTTGTAAGGGATAGTCACCGAAGTACCTACCGAAGGAATCTGGATCAGACGGCCTTTGGTGGCGAGTTTGTTGGTGTTGTAGGTGGACAGTTCGGTGGCGCTCAGAACCGAATCGCTACCAGCGAAGTCGACTGGAGTGCCGGCAGCCTGGTTGATCGACGCCGGGGCATCGGTCAGGAAGGCGGTTTTGC
Source organism: Pantoea sp. Tr-811 (assembly GCF_011752535.1). Classification (NCBI taxonomy): domain Bacteria; kingdom Pseudomonadati; phylum Pseudomonadota; class Gammaproteobacteria; order Enterobacterales; family Erwiniaceae; genus Pantoea; species Pantoea sp. Tr-811. Next base: position 214,916 of record NZ_VWXJ01000008.1, on the reverse strand, counting down.
CGCCGCCGCTGCCTACGCCGGTGTAGCTGAAGTCGGTCGGCAGCAGACGTGGCAGCGGCGAGGCACCGTTGTAGAGTTTTTCCGGCAGGGTAGCACCGCCACCGACAACAGCAGCCATCGATTGAGCCGAAGCCAGGGTAGCAGCCACCAGGGAGGCGGCGATCACAGTACGTTTAAACATGAAGCAATCTCCTATCGTCGTGTTTGTACGTTGAGTGGGTCGCGCATTGCTATGCCGACAGGCTGCGGGCCTTGATCCAGAGGGGTTGCTGGCCTGTCCACGGAGCCAACAATCGCAGTTTGTGGTGACAGGGAAAGGAAAAAATCTCGGGAGTTTCAAGGAGAATTTCTCGGGATTTCAGGGGGTGGGAACGGTGGCGGTACGGGGGTAAAACGGGCCATGTCCAGGCGTGGCAGGCGCGGGCGCTCGGGAGGTTGGGTGGGCCGCCACTCGGGAGGATGAATCACAGGTTTCAGCCGCTTCGCAATCTTCTGTTTGGAGCGGCTAAGCCTGCCTCTTCGCGTGCATCTGCCTCTTTCATGCACCTCGATATCGAGACAGGCACCAAGGGGCCGCGCGCGGTGGACACATGAATATTGGCCCGAAACAAATGTAGGAGCGGCGGTGCGGCGATCCGACTTGCCCCGCGAAGCGCCGCGCGGGCGGCGCTCGATTTCATAGGCGCAACACCTCTTAAGGCAGGCGCATGGCAGCCCTGACCCGCTGCTTCAGGCGTTCGGGCGGGGCAAATGAGGTGATGAACCAGGGGTATGACAAGCGATTTTTTGAGTGCCTCTGAGTGCTCGCCACCATATTTTCAGCGCCTACGAAATCGAGCGCCGCCCGCGCGGCGCATCGCAGGCAAGCCTGCTCCTACATTTGTTTCGGGCCAGTTTTTTTCCGGGCTTTATTGCACCAGCTGGTTGATCTCGATGATCGGCATCAGCACGGCCATCACGATCAGCAGCACCACGGCGCCCATGACCACGATCATCAACGGTTCGAGCAGCGCGGTCATGCCCATGGCGCGGCGTTCGATGTCCTTGGCCAGGCTGTCGGCGGCGCGGTCGAGCATCGGCGGCAGGTTGCCGGTTTTCTCGCCGCTGGCGATCAGGTGAATGAGCAACGGCGGGAAGACCTTTTCCACCGCCAGCGCCGATGCCAGGCCCACACCTTCGCGCACGCGGGCGGTGGCTTCGTTCACGCATTGGTCGAGGCGGTCGTTGCCCAGGGTTTGCCGGGCGGCTTCCAGGGCTCGCAACAGCGGCACGCCGGCGCTGCCGAGAATCGCCAGGGTGGAGGCGAAACGGGCGGTGTTCAGGCCCAGCACGAAGCGCCCGAACAGCGGCAGGCGCAACACCCGTGAATGCCACGCCAAGCGTGCGGCCGGTGCCCGTAGCCACACCCGCCACCCCCACAGGGCTGCGGCCATGAGCGCGAAGCACACTACCCCCCATTCGCGCACGAAGTCGCTGGCCGAGAGCATCGCCAGGGTTAGCCCGGGCAGGTCCTGGCGGGCCTGGGTGAAGGCGCTGACCACCTGCGGCACCACGTAGCTGAGCAGGAAGATGACGATGCCGATCGACACCAGGCCGACCACGCCGGGGTAGATGAACGCCGTGAGGATCTTGCCGCGCAGGGTGTTGCGCTCTTCGATGTAGTCGGCCAGACGCTCCATCACCTGGGCCAGGTCGCCGGACTCCTCCCCCGCCGCCACCAGCGCCCGGTAGATGTCGGGGAAGTCGCGCGGGCGCTCGGCCAGGGCATCGGCCAGGCGCATGCCGCTGCGCACATCGCCACGCACGGCGCCCAGCACCTGGGCAATGTGCTTGCGCTCGGCCTGTTCCAGGGTGGCGCCGAGTGCCGCTTCCAGGGGCAGGCCGGCCGCGAGCAGGCTGGCCAGTTGGCGGGTGGCCCAGGCCAGGTCGCCGTCGGAGAGTTTTGGGCTGAACAGCCCGGCGCCCTGCCCGGCGGCCGCCTGGGCTTCGACCGCCAGCGCGGTGAGGCCCAGGCTGCGCAGTTGGCCCATGGCCGCCGCGCTGCTGTCGGCTTCGAGCAGGCCATTGACGATGCGCCCTTGGGCGTCGGCGGCTTCATAGCGGTAGCGGTTCATCAGGCGTCCCGTGTTACGCGCAGGATTTCTTCCAGGCAGGTGCTGCCGCTGTCGACCCAACGCTGGCCATCCTCGCGCATGCTGAGCATGCCGGCCTGGCGGGCGGCGGCGCGCAGGGCCTGCTCGTCGGCGCCCTGGTGCACCAGGCTGCGCACCTGGTCATCGACGCAGAACAGTTCGTGAATGCCGGTACGGCCACTGTAGCCGCACTGGTTGCAGTGCTCGCAGCCCACTGCCCGGTACTGGCCCGGCGCGGCCGGGTCGGGTTCGCGGCAATGGGTACACAGGCGCCGCACTAGGCGCTGGGCTAGCACGCCAAGCAGCGCCGAGGCCAGCAGGAACGGCTCCACGCCCATGTCGACCAGGCGGTTGACCGCCGACACTGCGTCGTTGGTGTGCAACGTGGCCAGCACCAAGTGGCCGGTGAGCGACGCTTGAACGGCGATCTGGGCGGTTTCCAGGTCGCGGATTTCACCAATCATGATCACGTCCGGGTCCTGGCGCAGGATTGCCCGCAGGGCCACGGCGAAACTCATGTCGATGCGTGAGTTGACCTGGATCTGGCTGATGCCCGGCAGGTCGTACTCGACCGGGTCCTCGACGGTGAGGATGTTGCTGACGCTGGCGTCCAAGCGGGCCAGGGCGGCGTACAGGCTGGTGGTTTTGCCCGAGCCGGTGGGGCCGGTGACCAGCACGATGCCATGGGGCTGGCGGATCAGGCCGTCCAGCCGCGCCAGCAAGGTGGCGTCCATGCCCAGGGCTTCCAGGCGCAGGCGCCCGGCCTGCTTGTCGAGCAGGCGCATCACCACCCGCTCGCCGTGCCCGGTGGGCACGGTGGAGACGCGAATGTCGATTGGCCGTCCGGCCACGCGCAGGGCAATGCGGCCGTCCTGGGGCAGGCGCTTTTCGGCGATATCGAGCTGGGCCATGATCTTGATCCGCGACACCAGCGCGCCATGCAGCGCCTTGCGCGGTGAAACCACGTCGCGCAGGGTGCCGTCGACCCGGTAGCGCACCAGGCAGTGGCTTTCGAACGGTTCGATATGGATATCACTGGCCTGGTCGCGTGCGGCCTGGGTGAGCAAGGCGTTGATCATGCGGATGACGGGCGCGTCGTCCTGGGCTTCGAGCAGGTCGGTGACCTCGGGGATGTCCTGCAACAGGCGGTCGAGGTCCACCTCGCTCTCGGCAGCGCCGACCACGGCGGCAGCACTGCCGGTGTCGGCGTAGGCGCTGACCAGCAACTGGTCCATCTGCGCATCGCTCAGCGGCTGGCAGGTGACCGTGCCGAACTGCCGGCGCACTTCGGCCAGGGCCCAGGCCGGGCTCGACGGGCAGTGGGCGAGCACGGCCTGCTCGGCTTCGCTGCGCAGCACCAGGCGCTGGGCCTTGGCCCAGGCGTAGGGCAGGCGGCTCACCGGTTGACCTCGCTGACCGGCACGGCGCGAATTGCCGCGCGCGGGGCGCTGGTGTCAGCCCGGCCCTGGGGCGGCACGCCCTGCTCCACCGGCGGCAACAACGGCATGTCCATGTCCGGCAGGGCCCAGTTGTGGTCGGGCTTGAGGTTGCCCTGGACGCGGCGGATGAAGTCGTAGCGGTTGCGGGTAATGGTGCGACCGACGCTGGCGTCGCGGATGATGTACGGGCGCAGGAACACCATCAGGTTGGTCTTGTTGATGGCGCGGCGCTCACTGCGAAACAGCGCGCCCACACCCGGCAGGCTGGAAAGCCATGGGATGCCTTCGTTGGTCTGGCTGTAGCCGTCCTGCAGCAGCCCGCCAAGCACCATGATCTGGCCGTCGTCGAGCAGGATGCTGGTGTCGATGGCGCGCTTGTTGGTGACCGTGCCGGCGGTGCTGGAGGCGCGCTCGTCGACACTGCTGACTTCCTGGTAGACATCGAGCTTGACCGTGCCGCCCTCGGAAATCTGCGGGCGCACGTTCAGGCGCAGGCCCACTTCCTCGCGCTGGATGGTCTGGAACGGGTTGTTGCTGTTGCCACCGCCATCGGTGACGTACTGGCCGCTGACGAAGGGGATGGTCTGGCCGACGAAGATGCTGGCCATCTCGTTGTCCAGGGTCAGCAGGTTGGGCGTCGACAGCACGTTGCTGCCGCCTTTGCTCTTGAGGGCGTGGGCGAGCACTTTCAGGTCGAGCACTTCGCCGATGCCGGGAATGTTCACCGTGCCATCGACCACGCCCACCGACAGCCCCTTGGGCAGCACGTCGATGCTGCTGGCACCACTGGTCAACCCGCTGCCGCCGAGGTTGGCACCGCCGAACGCACCGTTGCCACCGAGGTTGCCGGCCTGCCACTGGATGCCGAACTCGTTGGCCTGGTCCTCGCCGACTTCGACGATCAAGCTTTCCACCACCACCTGGGCGCGGCGCTGGTCGAGCTGGTCGATCACCTCGCGCAGGCTGCGGTACAGCGGCTCGGGGGCGGAAATCAGCAGGGTGTTGGTGGTTTTGTCGGCCTGGATGGTGGCGCCACCGGCGGAGAAGGCACTGCCCTGTTCGCCCTGGGCCAGGTTGTTGCCATAGCCATTGGGGGTGGCGCCAGCGCCCAGGTTGTTGCTGGCGCGGGTGATACCGCCGCTGGAGTTGCTGGTGCTGCTGCTCTGGCTGCTGCTGGTACTGCTACCGGTGTTGGCATTGTTGCCCGAGAGCATGCCGCCACCGCTGAGCATCGCCCGTGCCTGGTCGTTCTGGCCGCTGTCGCTTTCGCCGGTCAGCAGCCCGCGCAGGCTCTGGGCAAGCTTGTCGGCCTGGGCGTTGCGCAGGTACACCACGTGCAGGTTGCCGGGGTTGCTCTGGGCGTTGTCGAGCTTGAAGATCAGGTCACGGGCCAGCTGGGTGCGCTCGGGGCTGGAGGCGCGAATCACCACGCTGTTGGAACGCGGGTCGCCGAGCACGCTGATCTTCTGGGTAGGGTCGGCGCCCTGGCTGTCGAGCAGTTCGCTGACCATGCTGGCCACGTCGCTGGCGATGCCGTTCTGGATCGGCACCACGTCGGTGTCGATGGCGCTGGGGGTGTCGACGCGGTCGAGGATCTGCGCCACCCGTTCGAGGTTTTCGGCGTAGTCGGTGACCACGATAGTGTTGTTGCCGGGGTAGGCGTTGATCGGGTTGTCGGGGGAGACGATCGGGCGCAGCACCGGAATCAGGTTGACCGCGTTCTCATACTGCAGGCGGAAGGTACGGGTGACCATGCCGTTGCCTGCATCGCGGTCGCTCGTCACCAGCGCGCCGCCAAGCAACTTGGCGTCGGCCTGGGGCACCACTTGGCTGACACCGCCGACATCGACCACGCTGAAGCCTTGCATGCGCAAGGCACCGAGCAGCATGGCGTAGGCCTGGCGGGCCGGCACCTGGCCTTCGGACACCAGGGTCAGCTGGCCCTTGACCCGTGGGTCGACCAGGAACTGCCGGCCGGTGGCGCGGGACAGGCCGCGCACCACGGCCTGGATATCGGCATCGACGAAATTCAGTTGTACCGGCTGGTCGCCCAGCGGGTTGGCTGCGGCCGGCGCAGCACTGCCCTGGCTATGGCGCTGGCCAACCCGCGGCGGTGTGCTGCGGGTGGCGGGGCGGGCGCTGGCCGAGGCCTGGGCCTGGCGGTCCAGCGCGGTGGGCGACGGGCTGGTGTAGGCCAGCGGTTTGCCCAGCTCGCTGCTGGCCATCGGCGTGCTGGCCGGTGGCGGTGTGGCGCACGCGCTCAAGGCCAGTGCCAGCGCCAAGGGCGCAAAGGGCAGCAGGCGGGCGTTCGGGCGTGGCGATCCGGTGTACATCATGAAGGGTCCTTAGCGGCGGGCGCCTGTTCCATGCGAAGCGTTCCTGAAAAAGTGGCGGCGCTGCGGCTGGCTGCAGGGTCGCGGCGCACATGCAGCTGGCTGATGGTGACGCCGAGGCTGGCCGGTGCCTGCTGCAGCCAGGCCATGGCGGCCTCGGCCGGGGCCTGTTGCCAGGCGAGGATCCATTGGCCGGGGGCCTCCTCGTGCAGCGTCGATGGCAGGCCGGCCTGGTCGAGGCTTTGCTGCAGCACCTGAAGGTCCAACTGCGCCGGGCGCTGGCCAAGCAGCGCATCGAGCGCTTGGGCCTGGCCGCGCAGCTTGGGGGTTTCGACGGCCCAATGGTCGAGCCGGGCCATGGCCGGGGCGATCAGCACCTGCCAGCAGAACAACAGGCTCAACAGGCCAGCGGCGAGCAGCAAGGCCCGCCGTTCGCGGGGGGCCAGGGCTTGCCAGCGTTGCTGCAACTGGGCCAGGCGCGCTTTAGTCGACATGGGCCAACTCCTGTTGTGCGGTGGCCTCGGGTGCCGGCCCCGAACGCAGGGTCCAGCCGTTTTCTGCGATGTCGGCGTGAATGCCCTGTTCGGCCAACTGCGCCTGCCAGCCTTCGGCGGCCTTGACCGGCGAGGCGGTGGTGATGCGCAGGGCACCGTCCTGATAGTCCAGGGCCGCCACGTTGCCGGCCAGGAACGGCATGCTCTGCACGGCGGCGCCCAGCAGGCGGGCATAGCCCTCCCCGCCCTGCCCGGCCTGCACTTGCTGGCGCGCCTGCTGCAGCGGGTTGAGCACCACCGGCAACTGCGGGAACGCCTGCTGCACCCGGGTGACCATGGCCTGGCGCAACTGTTCACCTTCGCTGGCGACACGGGCTGCGTACACATTCAGCCCCAGGCACCAGACCAGCAGCGCGCCGGCCCAGACTGCCGCCACCGGCGCCCAGGCCAAGCGCTGGGATGGCCCGCGCAAGCCAGCGCTGAGGTCGACGCCGGGCAAGCCATCGGCGGGTTGTGGGAACAGCCCGCCGAGCTTGGCCCGCTCGCCCTGCAACCAGCCCTGCAGGGCTTCCAGTTCGCGCCGCCCCAGCCACGCCACCGCCACCCGGCCATCGGCCTGGCGCGCCCCGTGGGCCACGTGCAGTTTGCTGGCATCGCCCAGCACCAGGCCCTGCACCGCGCACTGCACGGCCGCGTCCAGGCGCTTGCCCGTTAACGGCGGCAGCGCGATGGCCAGCGCCAGGCTGTCATCGCCATGCAGGTGCAGGCGCCACGTGGCGCCCTTGCAGGCTGCAGGGAGCTGGGCGCGGCTGGCGCTGCCCTCGGCCAACGGCTTGCCCTGGCGGTCGGCAAGGCGGTAGCTCAGCGCTGACTGTGGCGTGAGCGCAGCCAGTGGCGGCAGTTGGATGTCCAGTACGTTGCTCATGCGCCCACCCTCGTCCAGATCACGTCTGGCAACTGGCCCTCGTGCTGGCGCAACAGCGCCTCCATGCGCAGCACCCGGCTGCCCTGGCGCGCCTGGCCATGCCAGCGGAACCAGTCGCTGTCGATGCCGACTTGCACGGTGCTGTCGACCAGCTGCGGCATGCGCAGGCGGTTGACGAAATCGCCGCGGTTGATGAACCAGTGGCCGCTGTCGCGCTCGGCCACCAGTGTGGCGGCCTGCTGCAGCGACAGGCCCGGCACCTGGGCGGCGAGCACTTCGGCGCTGGCGGTATTGCCGTTGACCCAGGTCAGCGCCGGCAGCACGGTGACGACGCGGCGCAGGCGCTGGAAATCGTCGCTGCGCATGCCCTTGAGCGAAGCCAGCGGGGCCAGGTCGCGCAGCATCGGGTACTTGGCCGGGCGCGGCGCGGCGGCGCTGGCCGGGCTGGTCAGGCGGCCGCTTTCAAGGCCCTGCGCGGCGGCATTTTCGGGCTGCGCTGGGCGCTGCGGATAACTGCCGACCACCCGCTCGATGATGGCAGTGGCAAGGTGCTCTTCGAGGCCAATCAAGCCGCACAGGCGGCGCAAGGTGGCGACGGCGGGCTCATTGACCTGCCCCTCGATCACCAGGTTGCGCAGGTTGAACTTGCCCTGCTCGTCTTCAAGGCGCCCTTCAAGGCCGGCCGCCAGTGGCTGCGGCTGGCTCCAGGGCTGGCCGTTGCGCACCAGCCGGTCGCGCTGGCGTTGCTCGCGCAACAGCGCTCGCCCACCCTGCAGGCCGCCTTCCAGGGCCCACTGGCCCTGCAACGCCAACTGGCGGTTTTCCACCTGCTGGGTGAACAGGCCCTGGCGCTCGATCATGCCGCCGGCGATCACCGCCACCACGGCGGCGATCAGCAAGGCGCTGATGACGGCCATGCCGCCTTGCCGTGCCTTGGCCATGGCCGGTCAAAGCTGCCAGGAACCGATGTCACTGTTCACCCCTTCGCCGCCAGCCTGGCCGTCGGCGCCGAGGGAGAACACGTCGATCTCGCCGTTCGCACCGGGGTTCAGGTACTGGTAAGGGCGGCCCCAGGGGTCGTTGGGCAGGCGGTCGAGGTAGGAACGCCATTGGCCGTCCTTGGCCTGCGCGGGCTTCTCGGCCAGCACCTTGAGGCCCTGGTTCTGGTTCGGGTAGCTGCCGTTGTCCAGGCGGTAGAGCTTGAGCGCCTGCATCAGCCCGGCGATGTCCTGGCGGGCGGCGGTGGCGCGGGCCTGGTCGGGGCGGTCGAGCACTTTGGGCACGACCATGGCCGCGAGGATGCCGAGGATGACCACCACCACCATGATCTCGATCAGGGTGAAGCCTTGCTCGCGCAAGCGGCGGGCTGTGGGGCGGCGGCGGGCGATCTGCATCTCGGCATTCCTTGCGTGAGTTCGAGTCGGGGGCCGATTGTGGCAAGGCGGTATGTCACCGATATTGAAAAAGCTCGGGTGTTCTCGTCGCAAAAGGGTCAACCCAGCGCTCTAGACTGCGGATTTTTCCGTGCCGAGCGAACACCGTGCGCAACCTGCCTGGCCGCCAGGGTGGCTTTACCCTGATCGAAGTGCTGGTGGCCCTGACCATCATTGCCGTGGCCATGGCCGCCGCGGTTCGCGCCACCGGGTTGATGACCCAGGGCAATGGCCTGCTGCGCGACAAGTCGCTGGCCCTGCTGGCGGCGCAAAGCCGCCTGGCCGAGCTGCGCCTGGAGGGCACCGCGCGCCCGGGCGTGCGCCTGTACCCATGCGACCAGGGGCGCTTGCAGCTGCGTTGTGAGCAGCGCATCGTGGCTGGGCCGGGTGGGTTGGCCCAGGTGACGGTGCAGGTGTTCGAGGCTGGCCGCGAAGGCTCGGCGCTGGCACGCTTGCAATCGGTGTTGCCAAGCCCCGGCTGAGCGCGACCTGGCCCTATCGCCCCGGCCGTTTTTCTGCCACTGTGCCCGCGCGATGCGGACCAGCGCGTCGCGCCTTGCCAGGACGTCGCATGAAAACACAAGAACATGGCAATACGCACAAGGGCTACCGGCGCATCATCCCCTCGATGACCGCCCTACTCGAATTCGAAGCGGTGGCGCGCCACGCCAGCTTCACCCTGGCCGCCCGCGAGCTGGGGGTTACCCAGGCGGCGGTCAGCAAACAGATCAGGCAACTTGAGGAAAACCTCAACGTGCAGCTGTTCCAGCGGCTGCACCGGGGCATCCGCCTGACCAGCGAGGGCCAGGCGCTGTTCACGGTGTTGTCCGAATCGCTGCAGAAGGTGGCCACGGTGTTCGACCGGCTCAGCGAGGGCAACAACGAGCAGGAACTGGTGCTGAGCACTACCGCCACCTTCAGCCATTTGCGGGTGATGCCGCGCCTGAGCGGGCTGCGCGAGGCCATGCCCCAGGTGCACCTGCGCCTGGCCACGCAGATGTTTACCGGCGACTTGCGCAACCCGGACATCGACCTGCTGGTGCGTTATGGCGATGGGCGCTGGAAGGATGGCCAGGCCTTGCACTTGTTCGAGGAAGAGATCTTCCCGGTGTGCTCGCCCGCCTGGCTGGCACGCCATGGCGAACCCGACTCGCTGCAAGCGCTGTACGGCACCGACCTGCTCGACGCCGACGCCACCACAGAAGGCTGGATGACCTGGCCCACCTGGTTCCGCGAGCTGGGCGAACACCCGCCCAAGCTCAATTACCGGCTGCGCTGCCACCTGTACACCGATACCATCCAGGCCGCATTGCACGGGCACGGGGTGGCGCTGGGCTGGGGGCGGATGATCGATCACCTGCTAGCGTCGGGGGAACTGGTGAAGTTGACCGACCTGGTGGTGAGGCCGCGGGAGGCCTATTACCTGGTGGTGCCCCATGGGCGCGAAACTACGAGCACGGTGCTGGGCCTGGTGGATTGGTTGCGCAGTTGAACCCGAGCAGCCGCACCGCAAGCCCCTGTAGGAGCGAGCAAAGCTCGCGATGCGATCGGCCAGGTGCAACAGGCCTCAAGGTATCAACTTGCCTGTGGAACCGCATCGCGAGCTGCGCTCGCTCCTACCGGATTTTTGCAAGGCTCAGGGGTTAATCGACCACCCCGCAGGCCACGCGGGCCCCGCCGCCGCCGAGCTTTTCGGGGTGGTCGCTGTGGTTGTCGCCGCCGGCATGCACCATCAGGGCGTGGCCCTTGAAGTCGGTGGCTTTCAAGCGCGGCGCCAGCACCGGATAGGTGGCCCTGCCATCGGCTGCGACGTAGAGCGCGGGCAAGTCCCCAGGGTGGCCGCTGTCGTCATAAGGGCCCTTGTGGGCGTTGCTGCCAGCCGGGTCCCAGTGGCCACCCGCTGCCCCGGCGGGCACCGCCTTGCCATTTTCCTGGGCAGGCGCGCAGGAGGGGTTCTGGTGCAGGTGGAAGCCGTGAATGCCAGGCGGCAGGTCCTTGAGGTTGGGGGTGAGCAATGTGCCGTATTTATTCTGCTCGATGCTGACGGTGCCGATCGACTTGCCTGGGCCATCGGCGCCGGCCAGCTTCAGCTCCACAGTCTGCGCGGCCTGGGCAAGGCCGGCGGTGGCCAGAAGCGTGGTAAAAATGACTGCTTTCATCGGGTGTCTCCATGGCATTGGCTGGAAGGGTGTCGTCCCCACGTAACAGGTGGGACTGCGCAGCTTGCCAGCCATTCCATCCGGCCACAGACTGAAACACTTCCTTCTGCCCGGAGCCGCCCTGCGTGTCCCTCAAAGCCCTGCGCACCCTGGTGACCATCGCCCGCCACGGCACCTTTGCCCGTGCTGCCGACCTGCTCAGCCTCACCCCCTCGGCAGTGAGCCTGCACATCAAGACCCTGGAGGATGAACTGCAGGTCAGCCTGTTCGACCGCAGCCGCCGCCAAGTGGTGCTGACCGAGGCGGGGCAACTGGCCGTGGCCCGGGCCGAAAGCCTGCTGGCCGCCTACGAGGAACTGGCCGACGCCCTGGCCAGTGGCCCAAGCCTGCGTGGCCGGCTGCGCCTGGGGGCGATTCACACGGTGCTGGCGCGGCGCCTGCCCAAGGCGCTGGTGTGGATCAAGGCGCACCACCCGGACCTGCACATCAGCGTGGCCTCGGGCATGTCGGCGGAGCTGGCGCGGCGGGTCGAGGACGGTGAGCTGGACGCTGCAATCACCACCGAGCCGGTCAGCCCCTATCCGCAGAGCCTGGGCTACATCCCACTGTTCGAAGACCGCTTCTGGGCCATCGCCAGCCCTGAACTGGGCGGCCAGAGCGTGCCGCAGTTACTGGCCAGCCAGCCGTTCCTGCGCTTCGACAAACGCGCCTGGGCCGGGCGGCAGATCGAACAGGAACTGCGCCGCCAGCACCTGCAGGTCAGCGAGCAGATGGAGCTGGACAGCCAGGAAGCGCTCGCGCGCATGGCGGTGATGGGCCTAGGGGTGGCGATCATTCCCATGTCCGACGAAGACCTGCTGCGCCTGCCCCCGGCCACCTGCCTGCCCTTTGGCCAGCCGCAACTCAGGCGCCGGGTGGTGCTGCTGGAGCATGAGAAAAGCCAGCGGCGGCACCTGACGGCAGTGCTCAAGACGGCACTGGATGCCTGAAACCCTGCAGTTTTTCTCAAGGGTCAGTGCAGAAATCAGCGTTTTTACCAACCGGTCGTTCACGTTAACCTCAGCCGTACCCGACCTCGGAACGCACCTTCATGCTCCCGCTGCTACTGACCACGCTGCTTCCCATCATCCTGCTGATCGCCCTGGGCACGTTCCTGCGCGTGCGCGGCTTTCTCGCCGAGAGTTTCTGGCCGGGCGCCGAGCGCCTGAGCTACTACGTGCTGCTGCCCTGCCTGTTCCTGCACGGCCTGGCCACCGCCAACCTGGAAGGCGTGCCGGTGCTGGGCATGGTTGGTGTGCTGATGCTCTCGACCGTGCTCGGCGCCTTGTTGCTGGTGCTGTACCAAGGCGCTGCCAGCCATGATGGCGCCGACTTCACGTCGGTGTTCCAGGGCGGTGTGCGCTTCAACAACTATATCGGCGCCACCCTGGCTGCCGGGCTGTATGGCAGCGCGGGGATTGCCCTGGCGGCAGTGGCCAACGCCTCCATCGTGCCGCTGGTGAACCTGCTTTGCGTACTGGTGTTCGCCCGCTTCAGTGCCCGCCACAGCTCGCCGGCCACGGTGCTGCGAGCGATCTTCGCCAACCCGCTGATCGTTGGCTGCGCCGGCGGCCTGCTGCTGCGGGTGACGGGGCTGGGCCTGCCTGCTGGGCTTGAACCGACGGTAAAAGCGCTGGGCCAGGCCGCCCTGCCCCTGGGCCTGCTGTGCGTGGGCGCCGCCCTGGGTGGCGCCAGCCTGGGCCAGCAGGTAAGGCCGCTGGTGGCCGCGTCGGCGTTCAAGTTCCTGGTGATGCCGCTGACCACCTGGGGCCTGTGCCGCCTGCTCGGGCTGGGCGGCCAGGCGGCGGTGGTGGCGGTGTTGTTCCAGGCGTTGCCGACGGCCTCTTCGTCCTACGTGATGGCGCGGCAGATGGGCGGCAATGCGCCGCTGATGGCGACCATCATCGCCCTGCAAACCGTCGCTGCAGCCTTGACATTACCTTTGGTGTTAATGCTTTCGCTTGGCTAGACTGAGCAGCAGCCCACCCTTGGAAGCTCGACCATGCGCCCGTGCCTGATGCTGATTGCTGTTTTCGCGGCCCTCGTCATTGGGCCTGCTCATGCGGCGGACACAGCCAAGGCTGCAGTAGCCGAAGACAAGGCACACGAACTTGAGAAAAAGGTGGTGGAAGACGCCCCTCCACCGAAAAAGGCCGAAACCATCACACCCAGCGAAGTACAGGCGGTGGACCCGGCAGGCCAGGCGCCGCTGGACGACAGCATCACCTGCCTTGCGCGCACCATCTATTGGGAAGCCAAGGGCGCCGACTCCGAGGACATGAGCGCAGTGGCCAGCGTGGTGCTCAACCGCCTGGGCCATGACGGCTTCCCCGACACCATCTGCGGTGTGGTCAAGCAGGGCGTGGAGCACAAGGCCTGCCAGTTTTCCTGGTGGTGCGATGGGCGCTCCGACCAGGTCGAGGAGCCACAGCGCTATGACGTGGCCAAGGAAATCGCCCGCAAGGCCCTGAACCAGCAACTGAAGGACACCACCGGCGGTGCGCTGTACTTCCACGACCGCAATGTGCACCCCGACTGGGCCAAGGCCTACCGCAAGACGGCCCAGACCCAGCATTTCCTGTTCTACAAACCGAACCAGTCACTGGCCCGCTGAGGCGCCATCGCACTTTTCCGACGTTCGCCGGTCTACTCCCTCTTTTACCGCCCGCAGGCTTTTTGCGGGCGTTTTCATTGCTTTGCACAAGACCGGGCCAAACGCCTCTGGCTTGTGTAGGATGAGCAGCGCATACCAAGACGCTGCCAGTCACAGGGAGATCCACATGCGCGTCCTGTCATCCGTTGCCGCCTTGTCGCTGGGCCTGGTGTTGTCGACCGGAGCCTTGGCCGTCACCGGCGAAGAGGCGCAGCTGATCGATACGATCAACGTCTACCGTAGCCAGGCCCAGCGCTGTGGCGGCGAGGCTTCGCTGGAGCTGCCGCCGTTGAACAGCGACACGCGCCTTGCGCTGTCGCCGGAAGGCACCCGTGACCTGCAGCAGGCCATGAGCCGTGCGGCCTACCCGATGGTCAACGTTCAGGCCATCAGCTTGTCAGGCCCGCGTGATGCGCGGGCGGCCATGCACGCCATCGAGGAAAGCTTCTGCCAGGTGGTGCTCGACCCGCAGTTCGTCGATATCGGTGTCAGCCAGGAGGGCCGCGACTGGCGCATCGTGCTCGCCCGGCCACTGCTCAGCGGGCGCCTGGGCGACTGGCAGGCCGAAGGGCAGAAGCTGCTGCAGGCGATCAATGTCGCGCGCAGGGCGCCGCGCCAATGCGGCGGCCAGCCGTTCGCCGCGGCCGCGCCGCTGGCCTGGAACGCGGTGCTGGCGGGGGTGGCGGCCAACCACACGCGGGCCATGGCCAACCAGAATTTCTTCGACCATATCGACAAGGACGGGCGCACGCCGGGCGACCGCGCCGAACTTGCCGGCTACTTGTATCAGCAGATTGGCGAGAACATTGCCGCCGGGCGTGACTCGGCGCAGAAGGTGGTCGACGGCTGGCTGGCCAGCCCCGGGCACTGCGCGACGCTGATGAACCCAGACTACCGCGAAATGGGCGCCGCCTACGCCGTAGACCCTAAAAGCGACGCGGGCATCTACTGGACCGGGTTGTTCGGCACGCCGCAATAAGCGCCCTGGCTGCGCAGCGCCAACGCGGTGCAGCCAAAGCGCTGGCGCACGCACTTGCCCAGGTAGCTGGCATCCCCCAGGCCCACTTCATCGGCGATCTGCGCAAGGCTATGGCTTGAGTTGACCAGCCGCCAACGGGCCTGCTGCAGGCGCATCTCCTGCCACCAGGCCTTGGCGGTCATGCCGTGGCTGGCCTGGAACTGGCGGTCGAGCTGGCGGCGGCTGATGCCCAGTTCGGCCGCCAGCTGTTCAATGGACGCGCGCGCCCCCAGGTGATGGCGCATCAGCGCCAGCGCCCGCTGCACCTGGCGCCCCTGCCCGGCATCAGCGTCCAGCGAGCGCAGGGCATGGCGGCTGTCACGCGACTCGTCCACCAACATATCGGCCAGGCCCTTGAGCGCCCGGGCGCGGCCGCAGGCTTGCGCCAAAAGCGCCACGGCGAGGTCGATGGCGGCCGTGCCACCGGCGCAGGTGATGCGCCCCGCGTCGATGCAATACAACTGCTCGCGCAGTACCTGCAGCTGGGGAAAGGCGGCGCGAAACTCTGCTTCATGGCGCCAGTGCACCACCACCTTGCGCCCGTCGAGCAAACCGCAGGCAGCCAACAGAAAGGCGGCATTGTCGATGGCGACCAACTGCAGGCCGGCCTTGGCTGCGCGCTTGAGCAGTTGCTGGCAAGCGGGTGCCAAGGCGGCAGTGGCGCTGGCATTGCGGCTGCCGAACAGCACCAGGTAGTCGTACTCGGCCAGGTTGAGTTCATGTGCATTGGCCTCGACGTGCAGCACCGCACCGCTGCTGGAGGGCACCGCTTCCCCAGTCAGCCCGGCGAGGGTCCAGCTGCAGTAGCGCTGCTGGCTGTAGTCTTCGTCATCGGCGCTAAAACGCAGCTTGTCGAGAAACGCACCGAAGGGGAGCAAGGCGAAGTCGGGCAACGGCAGAATCAGCAGGCGGATGTCGGCGGGCATGGCGATGTCCAGAAAGCACCATTGAACGTCCAGATCATACCCTGCACTTTTACCACTGTCCCTTAGACTGAGCCCCTGAACGTTCGCGAGGTACTTTTCATGGCACTCAATACCTGGCTCATCTACCTGTTGGCGAGCATCGGCCTGTCGCTGACCCCTGGGCCCAACAGCCTGCTGGCGCTGACCCACGGCGCGCTGTATGGCGCACGCCGCACGCTGTTCACCATTGTTGGCGGGGTGTTTGGCTTCAGTGCACTCATTGCCCTGGCGATGTTTGGCCTGACCGCCTTGCTGCAGGCGTCTGCTTCGGTGCTGACGGTGCTCAAATGGGTGGGCGGCGCCTACCTGGTGTGGCTGGGTATTCAGCTGTGGCGCAGCCCTGCCCTGCACCTGGAAGCCAGCGAGCGGACGGCGCGCCTGGGCAACGCGGGCCTGTTCCGCCAGGGGCTGCTGTCGGCCCTGGCCAACCCCAAGGTGCTGCTGTTCTATGGGGCGTTCCTGCCGCAGTTCATCGACCCGCAGCGGGGGCTGTTGCTGCAGTTCGCAATCATGGCCGCGACCTTTGCCAGCGTAGAGTGCCTGGTGGAGTACCTGCTGGCGCGCCTGGCGTTTCGCATCCGGCCATGGCTGGCAAAGGGCGGCAAGGGCTTCAATCGCTGCTGCGGCGGCCTGTTCGCCGTGATTGGCGTGGCCCTGCCCCTGGGCCGCTGACCCTGCCGCCGACGGGGGCCTTGTCAGGCCCGCCGGGAAACCGCCAGGAAGATCACCAGCGCCAGGCCCGGCAAGGCAGCGCCGACCAACGCCACACCTTGCCAGTCATACTGGGCAAACACCACGCTGGCCACTGCCGAGCCCAGCGCGCCGCCCAGGAAAATGCTGGTCATGTACAGCGCGTTCAGCCGCCCGCGGCTGGCAGGGTCCAGCGCGTACACCTCGCGTTGGCCAATCACCATGTTCATCTGCACCGCGAAGTCCAGCAGCACACCGGTCAGGCCCAGGCCGACCACGCTGTAGCCCGGCGTGGTGAGGCCGATCAGCAGCGCTGCGGGGGCCAGCACCAGGGCCAGCAGCGAGCCGGCGCGGGCATGGCCGACATCGGCCAGGCGCCCGGCCATGGGCGCGGCGATGGCGCCCACCGCGCCCACCAGGGCGAACAGGGCGATCTGGCTTTGCGACAGGCCATGTTCAGCGGCCAGGGCCAGCGGCACGGCCGTCCAATACAGGCTGAAGGCAGCGAACATCAACGCCTGGTACAGCGAGCGCTGGCGCAGCACCGGGTAGCGACGCAACAGGGCAACCATCGACGCCATCAGGCCGGCATAGCTGGCCTTGTGCTCTGGCACCCGGCGCGGCAAGGTCTGCGCCAGCAGCAGGATGATCGCCAGCATCAGCACGGCTGCGCCGATGAACACCGTGCGCCAGCCGAAGTGGTCGGCCACCAGGCTGGACAGTGGCCGCGCCAGCAGGATACCGAGCAGCAGGCCACCCATGATGTTGCCGACCACGCGGCCACGCTGTTGCTCCGGCGCCAGGTGCGCCGCCAGCGGAATCAGCATTTGCACCGCCACCGAACTGAAGCCGATCAGCAAGGCATAGCCCAGGAACAATGGGCCCTGGCCGCTGCGGCTGGTGCCTGCCAGCAGCAACGCGGCACAGGCCAGCATCGCCGTGACGATCATCAGGCGGCGGTTTTCCACAAGGTCGGCCAGCGGCACCAGCAACAGCAGGCCCAGGGCGTAGCCCAGCTGGGTCAACGACACGATCAGGCTGGCGTGCTCATGGGACAAGCCCAGGTCCGGGGCGATCAGGCCGACGATGGGTTGGGCGTAGTAGATATTGGCGACGATCGCGCCGCAGCAGAATGCCAGCAGCGTGACCAGGGTGCGGCTCAGCCCGCCATGGGCAGGCTGGGCGGCGGCAAGGGAGGGATTCATGCGAGGGTCCTCGGCATTGGGTGGAATATGCCGGGCACCTTACCGGGCGGCGCCTGGCGAGTGAATCCGGCCCGGCTGCAACGGGGCTTTGCGCCAGGCGCAACGGCCGCGCTCAGGGTGCCAGCAAGCCTTCGCAAAAGGCGATGAAGGCGCTGACCCGGCGCGAGCCGCGATGGTTGGGCAAATACAGGGCGTTGATGCTGTCATTGGCCGCCCCGGGGCTGGCCTGCCAGTCGGGCAGCAGCCGCTGCAGGCGCCCGGCAGCCACATCCTCGTGCACCAGCCAGTCGGCCAGCAGGGCGATGCCGCTACCGGCGAGAGTGGCCTCGCGCAGCAGGTCGGCGTTGGCGCTGCGCAGGGGGCCCGTCACCTCCAGTTCCAACTGGGTTTCGCCGCGGCGCAAGCGCCAGGCCTTGGCTTTTTGCCCGTAACGAAAGCGCAGGCAGGCGTGGTCGCTCAGTTGCTCGGGGTGCTGCACGCTTTCGCGCCCGGCCAGGTAGGCCGGGCTTGCCACCAGCCAACGCTGGAAGCGCCCCAGTGGCCGGCACACCAGTTCCTCGTTTGGCGAGGGGTCGCCAAGGCGAATCGACAGGTCGTAACGGCCATCGAGCAGGTCGTCGAGGCGGTCGCTCATGTCGATGTCCAACTCCAAAGCCGGGTGGCGCGCCAGGAAGGCCCCCAGGTGCGGAGCGATGACCCGCCGGCCGAATTCCACCGGCATGCACAGGCGCAGCACGCCCACCGGCTCCTCGCCACGGTCGGCCACGCTGGCATCGGCCTCGTCGAGCGCTTCGAAGATTTCCCGCGTGCGGGCATAGTAGCGCGCCCCCGCTTCGGTCAGGCTGACCTGGCGCGTGGAGCGGTTGAGCAAGGTGGTACCCAGCTCGGTCTCCAGCGCGTCGACCAGGCGGGTGACCGAAGAGGTGGCTACCCCCAGCTTGCGCGCTGCGGCGGAAAAGCCCCGGGCATCGACGGTGGTGCTGAACATCTTCATCGCCAGGAACTTGTCCATGGGAACCCCGATCCGCAAAATCGGAACAGTCCTACAATCCACGGAGCCGGTCAAGAAGCGCGCCTTAGAGCGATCCGGGCCATAGTGGAAAGACCTCTCCTACAGCGAGCCCTGCAATGACTGCCACTAACCTGCTCACCGCCCTGCCCCCCTGCGACCCCAACACCGGCGAATGGGTCGATGACCTGCTGCAACGGCCTGGCCTGCGCATCGAGCGCATCGTTTCCAGCGGCCAGGCCAGCCCGCCGGGCTTCTGGTACGACCAGGCCGAAAGTGAATGGATCACCTTGCTTAGCGGCAGCGCGGCATTGCGCCTGGAGCATGAGGACTTCACCCGCCTGCTGGCCCCGGGAGACTGCCTGGACATCCCGGCACACTGTCGGCATCGCGTGGAATGGACCGCGCCCGGCACCGCCACCATCTGGCTGGCCGTGTTCTACGGCGGTAGCACGCCCTGGCCCGCGCTCTAGGGCGGGGCCTTGCGCCACTGCGCGTTGGCCCACCTGATATTTCTGCCAGTTGTGGGCGATCGCCCGGCCTCACGATACTGGGCCTGCGCGTCACCAGGCCTGCGGTTCGACTGCATGACGTTGCCAATCAATCCATACCACGGATCGACCGAGGCCCTGATCATGCGCTACACAGCCCTGCTCACACTGGTTCTTGCACTGGCGGGCTGCGATGCCCGCTTCCCTGAAACGGCCGGCATGGGCAGTGCCACGCCGGCACAGCCCGCGCAGCTGCTCATCAAACCGGTGCCAGGTGCCTCTCCCACACTGCCAGGCCAATTAGCAATCAAAGGGCCCGCGGCGGCCCGGGAACTGAAGGAGTGGTACGACGCCACGCCTGCGCAATGCGGGGGCCCCGACAAGCCGGCGCACCTGTGCAGCGGCATCCTGCTGCGGGCCACCGACACCAACCCGGCCTTCCAACCCTGGGACCCCAGCCCAGGGGCCATCAAACTGGGCGGCGTGTCTTTTTCCTGGTTGCGGCGTGACCAGACCTTCAGCTCGACCTGGGAAGACTGGAATGGCTTCATCCTGTACCCGGGCCAAGCCATCCCAGAAGGCAAGATCAAAGACATAGCCGTGCTGTGCAGCTTTCCAACCAACGCGCTGACGTGGAATCGACCAACCCTGCAAGGCTGCGGGCCAATGGAAAATGTCGCGAACACCGACACCTGCCAGAACCTCGGTATCTTCGATGCCGCCACCTGGCTGGAAAAATACCGGCAAGGGCCCATCGAAAACATCTGCGGCTGGGACATTCGCCAAGGCTCGGGGCCTACGGCAAGCTGGTTCGATGCTTCGCTGAAGGCGCATCAGGGCCGTAGTGCCTCTGCACGCATGGTCTTCAACGAGTTGATGTTGTCTACCTGGGAAACGGGCAAGGGCGCCACCTTGCCCCTGCATTCGTTCTTCTACCCTAGCCGCAGCGTCGAATCCCGGGCCAAGGCCAGAATCGACCAGGCGCGCTATTATCAGGCGTTCGGCCAGGTGCTGCCAATCATCCGCCTGGCACTGCCACGCACGGCGGACGCCACCACGGTAATCAGCTTCCTGGAAGGTGACCAGGCGCTAGGGGCTGGCGTGGTGCACTACAGCGCAAACTTCGAGGACATGCCCAAAGGGCCGGCAGCGGACGTGATTTCCGGCGGGCTCGGGTTCAGCACCGCGCTGTCTACACAGGTAGAGATCAGCGACGCCAAGCAGGACACCCCGTACCTGTCTGGCAATTATTTGCAGGTGAACCTTGCCGTCGACTTCCCCGTGGATGCAATCGAAGGCGCCGGGGGCAAACGCAAGGTGGCATTTTCCTGGGGGTGCGATGCCTCCTGCTCGGTAACTGAATTGCACAGCGGCCGCACGACCCAACTGCTGGAAGACGAAGACACCGGGCCGCTGCGCTTCGGGCGGGTCGAACTGCAAATCCAACCACCTGAGGTCATCAGGCTTCAAGGGGGCTGGGGTGACCGCATCATCCTGGACAACCTCACCATAGAGTGAACCCACCTGCGAGGCGGTCGCAAAACGTCCGCCTCGCCACTTGCGGCTACGACCAAGGTCTACCACCGCAAGAAAATCTCAAAGAAAGTTAAACACACCGTTTACTGCAATTTTCCCCGCGTGATCTAGACTTTTAGCCACTCCCTGGCAAGTTCAGCCCTGCGACAATCAGCCCCATAAATTTTTGTACTAACTTGTTAATTAGCTTGCTAAGGGCTTAAACTGCGCCCATTCCACCTGCTGAGATCCCTGGCATGAACGAAACACCGCGCACCTCGGGTGCCACAAAATTCATTCTGGTCGGCTTGGGCGTGATCATCGCCCTGCTTGGCCTCCTCCTGGCTGCTGGCGGCGTCAAGCTGGCCGGCCTGGGCGGTTCCTGGTACTTCCTGATCGGCGGCCTGGCCATGGCCATCGCCGGTATCCTCATTGCCCGGCGCAAGACCGTGGGCGCGTGGGTGTATGCCGCGTTCCTGATCGGCACCGTGATCTGGGCACTGGTTGACGCTGGCCTGGTGTTCTGGCCGCTGTTCTCGCGCCTGTTCATGTTCGGCGCGATCGGCATGGTCGTGGCGCTGGTCTACCCGATGCTGGCCCGCGCTAACGGCGCCAGCGCCGGCCGTGGCGCCTACGGCCTGGCGGCAGTGATGGCCGTGGTGCTGGCGATTGCCGCCGGCAACATGTTCGTCGCCCACCCAAGCGTTGCCCCCACTGGCAAGGGCCCGGGCATGACCCCGGTCGAAGCCGGCAAGGAGCAAAAAGACTGGGCCCACTACGGCAACACCGAAGGTGGCAGCCGCTTCGCTGCGCTGGACCAGATCAACCGCGACAACGTCAACAAGCTCAAGGTGGCCTGGACCTACCACACCGGTGACGTCGCCATCAGCGACGGCAACGGTGCCGAAGACCAGATGACCCCGCTGCAGATCGGCAACAAGGTGTTCATCTGCACCCCGCACAACAACATCATCGCGCTGGACGCCGACACCGGCAAAGAGCTGTGGAAGAACGCGATCAACGCCCAGTCCAAGGTCTGGCAGCGTTGCCGCGGCCTGGCCTACTTCGACGCCACCGCCGCCATCGCCCAGCCAACCCAGCCCAACAGCTCGCCGATCACCGGCGGTAGCGTGGCGGCTGGCGCCAACTGCCAGCGTCGCCTGCTGACCAACACCATCGATGGCCGCCTGATTGCCGTCGACGCCGACAACGGCGAGTTCTGCCAGGGCTTTGGCAACAACGGCCAGGTCAACCTGATGGCCGGCCTGGGTGACGTGCCAGACTCCTACTACCAGCTGTCCTCGGCCCCGCTGATGGCCGGCACCACCGTGGTAGTTGGCGGCCGTGTCGCCGACAACGTCCAAACCGACATGCCTGGCGGTGTTATCCGTGGCTTCGACGTGATCACCGGTGAAATGCGCTGGGCCTTCGACCCGGGCAACCCAGAAGACCGCAAGGCGCCAGCCGACGGCAGCACCTATGTGCGCAGCACCCCGAACAGCTGGGCACCGATGTCCTACGACCCGGCCATGAACACCGTGTTCCTGCCAATGGGCTCGTCCTCCACCGACATCTATGGTGTTGAGCGCAGCAAACTGGACCACACCTACGGCGCGTCGGTACTGGCCCTGGACGCCAGCACCGGTAACGAGAAGTGGGTCTACCAGACCGTGCACAACGACCTGTGGGACTTCGACCTGCCCATGCAGCCGAGCCTGATCGACTTCACCAAGGACGACGGCAAGACCGTGCCTGCAGTCGTGATCGGCACCAAGGCCGGGCAGATCTACGTGCTCGACCGCGCCACCGGCAAGCCGCTGACCAAAGTTGAAGAAGTACCGGTCAAGCCAAGCAACATCCCGAACGAGCCGTACTCCCCAACCCAGCCGAAATCGGTGGGCATGCCGCAGATCGGCGCGCAAACCCTGACCGAGTCGGACATGTGGGGCGCTACCCCGTATGACCAGCTGCTGTGCCGCATCGACTTCAAGAAAATGCGCTACGACGGCCTGTACACCGCACCGGGCACCGACCTGTCGCTGAGCTTCCCAGGCTCGCTGGGCGGCATGAACTGGGGCAGCCTGTCCACCGACCCAGTACACGGTTTCATCTTCGCCAACGACATGCGCCTGGGCCTGTGGATCCAGATGATCCCGTCGCAGAACAAGGGTGACGCCGCCTCCGGTGGCGAAGCGCTGAACACTGGCATGGGCGCCGTACCGCTCAAAGGCACCCCTTATGCCGTGAACAAGAACCGCTTCCTGTCGGTGGCCGGCATTCCGTGCCAGGCTCCGCCATTCGGCACCCTGACCGCCATCGACATGAAAACCCGCCAGATCGCCTGGCAGGTGCCAGTCGGCACCGTGGAAGACACCGGCCCCCTGGGTATCCGCATGCACCTGCCGATCAAGATTGGCCTGCCAACCCTCGGCGGCACCCTGTCGACCCAGGGCGGCCTGATCTTCATCGCCGGCACCCAGGACTTCTACCTGCGCGCCTACGACAGCAGCAACGGTAGCGAAATCTGGAAAGCCCGCCTGCCCGTGGGCAGCCAGGGTGGCCCGATGACCTACGTATCGCCGAAAACCGGCAAGCAATACGTGGTCGTTACCGCTGGCGGTGCGCGCCAGTCGACTGACCGTGGCGACTATGTGATTTCTTACGCGCTGCCGTAAGACCGCGTCGCTTGTTTCGCGGGCAAGCCCGCTCCCACAGGATCAACAATGGCCCTTGTGGGAGCGGGCTTGCCCGCGAGTGGCCCACCCCAAAAACAATTCGAGACACAGCAATGCCAACTGCTATCCGCATCACTCCAACCCTGCTGCTGGCCTTGGCCAGCACGTCTGCCCTGGCCGAAGGCGACCTGCTCAACCGCAGCACCATGACCGGTGACTGGGGCGGCCTGCGCAGCCAGCTCGAAGCCGACGGTGTCAAGTTCACCGGCGACTACAGCGGCGAAACCGCCTACAACGCCCACGGCGGCCTGCACCGCTCGGCGCGCTATTCGCAAAACGTGAAACTGGGCGTGCAGTTCGACCTGTCGAAACTGTACGGCCTGGACAACGGCGGCAAGGTTCAGCTCACCATCAATGACCGCCGTGGCAACAGCGCCTCGGCAGACCTGGTGGGCAACCGCCTGCCAATCCAGGAAAACTACGGTGGCCTGTACACCCGCCTCACCGAGCTGAGCTACGAGCGCACCCTGTTCACCCCCGCACTCAACATCAAGCTCGGCTACATGGCCATGGGCAACGACCTCGGCGGCCTGGACAGCGGCATCCTGTGCAACTTCATGAACGCCGGTTTCTGCGGCCACCCGCTGAACATGTCCGGTGGCAGCGGCTGGACCAACTACCCCAACGCCCACCTGGGCATGCGCGTGAAGTACGACCTGTCGCCGTCCTGGCAGCTGCGCGTGGCGGCGTTCAACGTCGACCCGGAAAGCAACGGCAACTCCAGCCGCGCCTGGCACCTGGGACCCAAGCACACCACCGGCACCGTGGTGCCGGTCGAGCTGGTCTACAAGCTGCAGAGCGAGCTGCCGGGTGAATATAAGCTCGGCTACTACTACGACAGCTCCGACGTGAAGCGCATCGGTAGCGACAAGGAAGTGTCCGGCCGTGGCGGCCACTACCTGCTGGTCGACCAGGCCGTGTGGAATGACGCAGGTTCCCCAGGCCGTAGCCTGCACGCCTTCGGCCAATACTCGGCGTCGAGCGAGGCCGCCTCGCCGTTCACCAAGTGGTATGGCGCAGGCGTGGTGCTGTACAAGCCGTTCGAAGGCCGCCCACGCGACACCCTGGCGCTGGGCTATGGCCGCGCCGTGCCAAACCCGCGCAGCCGCGATGTGCTCGAAGATGCCGCGTTCAATGCCGGGCAGCAGTTCCCCAACATCGACAACGCCGAGCAGTTGATCGAGCTGAGCTATGGCTACCAGGCCACGCCGTGGCTGAACCTGCGCCCGGATGTGCAATACATCATCGAGCCAGGGGCGTTCTCTGGGAAGGATATCGACAACGCGCTGGTGGTGGGTCTGCAGGTTAAGGCTACTTTCTAAGTGGTTGGGGCCGCTTTGCGGCCCATTCGCGGGGCAAGCCCGCTCCTGTAGGAGCGGGCTTGCCCCGCGAAGCAGCCAACACGGTCACCCCCGCCTGAGGTATTCCACCAACCTCAGCAACATCGCATCACACCCCTGCAGCTGTTCGACACTGACGAACTCATCGGGCTTGTGCCCCTGGTCCATACTCCCCGGCCCGCACACCACGGTTGGAATCCCTGCCTGGTCGAACAACCCGCCTTCGGTGCCGAATGCCACCGTACCGAACGCATCCGAGCCACTGAGCAACGCCACCAGCCGCGCCGCCTCACTGTCAGCCGGCGTCGCCAACCCCGGGTATGCACTCAACGGTTTCAAGTGAATCGCACTACCGGCGTTGACCTTGCGCATGCGCGGCAGCAGTTCGGCCTCGGCATAGGTTTGCAACTGGTCCGCCACCGCCTGCGCCTCGAACCCAGGCAGCGCCCGCACTTCGAAATCGAACACGCACTCCTCGGGCACGATGTTCAGCGCCCTGCCCCCGTTGATCACGCCGGTCTGCACGGTGGAGAACGGCGGGTCGAAGCGTGCATCGTGGTGTTCAGGCTGCGCCAGTGCCTCACCAATGTCCCCCAGTTTGCCTATCAGTTTGGCGGCATACTCGATGGCATTGACCCCATACGGCGCATACGCCGAGTGGCACGCCGCGCCGTGCACTTCGCAGCGCATCGCCAGCTTGCCCTTGTGGCCGAGCACCGGCTTGAGTTCAGTGGGCTCGCCGATCAGGCACAGGCGCGGTTTGTGCGGGCGCTGCGCCAGCGCGGCCAGCATCGAACGCACGCCCAGGCAGCCGACTTCCTCATCAAAGGAAAACGCCAAGTGCACCGGCAAGCGCAAAGGCTGCGCGAGAAACGCAGGCACCGCCGCCAGAACCGAAGCGATGAAACCCTTCATGTCCGCCGTGCCGCGGCCATACAGGCGCCCGTCGCGCTCGGTCAGGGCGAACGGTGGCAGCGTCCAGGCCTGGCCGTCCACCGGCACCACGTCGGTGTGCCCAGACAGCACCACCCCACCCACATCCTGCGGGCCGATGGTGGCGAACAGGTTGGCCTTGGTGCCCTCCGGGTTGTGGAACAGCTCGCAAGGCACGCCCAGGCCGGCCAGGTAATCGCGAATGAAGCCGATCAGTTCCAGGTTGGAGTCGCGGCTTACCGTGGCAAAACCGATCAGCCGCTCCAGCAGCGCGCGGCTGCTGAACTCACTCATCGCCCGGCACCCCGTAGCTGGGTGCGGTGGTTGGGTCCAGGGCGCGGGTCACGTAATCCTGCATCTGCGGGCGATAGGCCTGCCATAGGCCATCGAGTACGCCGATCGGGTCCTCATCGGCCCAGTCCACCCGCAAGTCCACCAGCGGCCAGGTCAATTCGCCGGCGATCTTCAGCGCTGCCGAATGCACCGGCCCCGCTTCACCACCAGCCGCCATCGCCGCGTGCATGGCCGCCAACAGCCGATCCGCCAGGTGGCCACCGGCCTGTTCGAACGCCTGCACCATCGCCTCGATCACTGCCTGCGACGACAGCAGGTTACCGGCCGCCGCGCATTGCTCGCCCGCCACCGCGTTGTGCACGCCCAAGGCTTCCTTACCGGTGAACAGGGCCACCTGGCCCTGGCTGTCGATCACCGTCACCTGGCGGTATTCGCTCCAACCATTGGCGCTGAGCACGCGGTCCAGCGCCGCAGCAGGCGGCAACTGCCCCTGCTCCAGGGCATCGAGAATCTGTGGGCCGAGCGCCGGCAGGGTGATGTTCTGGGTGGCCACCGCGCCAACACCCGCCCGCACCCACGGGCAGCGGGCGCCCACGGCAATGCTCGACGAGCTGATGGCGATGCCGACCTGGCCAGTTTCCTGGCAGCGCCCGATGATGGAGAAGGTCATGGTGAAGCTCCTGTCGTTCTGTGCGATACGGCGCATTCTGGGCAGAACCTCCAAAGCCACGAAACCAACATTTTCCTGTGCCTTGGGCAGGAAAAAACTAAGGCCCCGAAAAGCCGCCGAATACGCCCCGAAACAGCCGCGCACCCCAGGTAAAGCGGGGCCTTCGCCGTTTTATCGGCAAGCCCCAGCTAAATACTATTTTCGCGAATTTCCGTGCATCCCTAGTCTGGCTCCAGGCAACGGCGGTCCTCCAAACCGACCTGACAAAAACCGCCTGAACAAGGGCTCGGACATGACACTGAACAACATCGAAATCGACACCCTCGTGGTCGGCGCCGGCCAGGCCGGCGTGGCCATGAGTGAACACCTGAGCAAGCTCGGCGTGCCGCACCTGGTGCTGGAGCGCAAGCGCATCGCCGAGGCCTGGCGCAGTGGCCGCTGGGATTCGCTGGTGGCCAACGGCCCGGTCTGGCACGACCGCTTCCCAGGGTTGGAATTCAACCTCGACGCCGACGCCTTCGCCGTCAAGGACCAGGTGGCCGACTACTTCGAGCAGTATGTGCGCAAGTACAACCTGCCGGTGCGCACCGGCATCGAGGTGAAGAAGGTGGTGCGCAACGCCGACCGCCCAGGCTTCACCATCGAAACCAACGAAGGCGTGATCCGCGCCAACCGCGTGGTAGCGGCCACCGGCCCGTTCCAGAAACCGGTGATCCCGGCCATCGCGCCAAAAGACCCAGGCCTGCACCAGATCCACTCCGCCGCTTACTTCAACCCGCAGCAGTTGCCCGAAGGCGCGGTGCTGGTGGTGGGTGCCGGTTCCTCTGGCGTGCAGATCGCCGAAGAACTGATGCGTGCCGGGCGCCAGGTGTACCTGTCGGTTGGCGCCCACGACCGCCCGCCACGGGCCTACCGCAACCGCGACTTCTGCTGGTGGCTGGGCGTGCTCGGCGAGTGGGACGCGGAAATCGCCAAGCCCGGCCGTGAACACGTGACCATCGCCGTCAGCGGCGCCCGTGGCGGCCACACCGTGGACTTCCGCGCCCTCGCCCACCAAGGCATGACCCTGGTTGGCCTGACCCAGTCGTTCGAAAACGGCGTGGCCCGCTTCCAGGACAACCTGGTGGACAACATCAACCGCGGCGACGAGAACTACCTGGCCCTGCTGGACGCTGCCGACGCCTACATCGAACGCAACGGCCTGGACCTGCCGCCAGAGCCCGAAGCACGCAAGCGCCTGGCTGACCCCGAGTGCATGGTCAACCCGCTGCAGCAACTGGACCTGGCCAAGGCCGGCGTCACCAGCATCATCTGGGCCACCGGCTACGGCGTGGACTTCAGCTGGCTGCAGGTCGACACCTTCGACGCCAACGGCAAGCCCCAGCACCAGCGCGGCGTCGCCCGGGAACCTGGCGTGTACTTCCTCGGCCTGCCGTGGCTGTCGCGCCGCGGCTCGTCGTTCATCTGGGGCGTGTGGCACGACGCCAAGCATGTCGCCGGCCACATTGCCACCCAGCGCACCTACCTGGCCTACCGTGATCGCGAGCAGCGCAGCGCGGATGAGCAAGACCAACCGATCAGCAACGTCAGCACCTTTGGAGCCCACTGATGCCTACCCATACCCGCATCCGCATGTTCAACACCAAGGAAACCTACCCCAACCAGACCCTGGACAACGACCTGTGCCAGGCCGTGCGGGCCGGTAACACCATCTACGTTCGCGGCCAGGTCGGCACCGACTTCGAAGGCAAGCTGGTGGGGCTGGGCGACCCGCGGGCCCAGGCCGAGCAGGCGATGAAGAACGTCAAGCAGCTGCTTGAAGAAGCCGGCTCCGACCTGTCGCACATCGTCAAGACCACCACCTACATCACCGACCCACGCTTCCGCGAGCCGGTGTACAAGGAGGTGGGCAAGTGGCTCAAGGGCGTGTTCCCGATTTCCACCGGGCTGGTGGTGGCCGGCTTGGCCCAGGCCGAATGGCTGATGGAGATCGATGTGATTGCGGTGGTGCCGGATCAGCAGTGATTTCTGGGCCCGGGGCTGCTTTGCAGCCCATTCGCGGGGCAAGCCCGCTCCTACACCCTTCCGTGTAGGAGCGGGCTTGCCCCGCGAAGCTTTTCAGAACTTGGCCAATTCCTCACGGCAAAACTCAACGAACAATTGCGCAGGTTTGGTCAGCTGCACCCGCTTCAAATGCGCCGCCGCCAGCCCCGACAACGCCACCGGCTCGGCAATGTCCAGCGTCACCAGCTTCTGCCCGTCGTAGGTGCATTCCGAATGCGGCTTGGTCACCAGCAGTGAAAACCCGAACCCCTGCCCCACCATCCCACGCACCATCTCGATCGATGGCGAACTGAAAACGATGTTCGGCGTCAGGCCCATTTCGTTGAACAGGCTGACGAAATACGTGCGGCTGGGCGCCACGTCCAGCAGAATCATCGGCTCCGGGCACAGGTCGCGCAGCGACACCTGGGCCTGGCCGGCAAAGCGATGCTTCTCGGGCAGCAGCACATAAGGCTTTTGCGGCGGCATCAAGGGCTCGGCCTCGATGGTGCCGTCCAGGTCGTGGTCATACAGGAACGCCAAGTCAAAGGTACCCGCCGTCAGGCCCTGAATCAGGTCCTGCTGTTCACCGTCGCGCAGGCGAATGTCCACACCGGGGTAGCGCTCGCGAAAGCCCGCGATCAGCCGCGGCAGGTACAGCGGCGCGACGGTTTCGAAGCAGCCAATGTCGATTTGCCCGGCGACGGTGTCGTTGTCGGCCAGGGCGTTTTGCTCGAATTCGTGGGCCATCTGCAGCAGCGACTTGGTCTTGGCGTAGAAACGCTTGCCACTGGGGGTCAGCGACACGCCCTGGGCATGGTGGCGGATGAACAGCTGCACACCGAAACTTTCTTCCAGGCTCTTGATCGCCGTGGAAATCGAAGGTTGGGCGATGTACAGCTGGCGCGACGCCTCGGCAACGCTGCCGGCCTCGACGGTGGTGACGAAGTATTTGAGTTGTCGCAGGGTGTAGGAAGCCACGGGCACCTCGTGGGCGCCGTTCGCGGGCGCCTTGGAATTTTCCTGCCACTTTACCTTGCTGGCCGGTTGGGCGATGAAGGATTTGCCTATGGCTTGAGCATAGTTTTCTGTTGCCTGTTCCGGCCCTTTCGCGGGGCAAGCCCATTCCTGTAGGAGCGGGCTTGCCCCGCGAAAGGGCCAGCACAGACACCCCCACACTCAATAACTGAAATCATGCCCCAACTGCCCCTGCATCCACTCCAAAAACCGCCTTACCCGGGGCAACTCTGCATGCCCCCGCGGAAACACCATGTGGTGGGCGCTGACCGGGCTCATCTGCTCGGCCCCGAACACCGGCACCAGGCGCCCCTGCGCCACATAGTCCTGGGACAGCAACGAGCTTTCCAAGGTAAACCCATAGCCATGGCTGGCGGCTTCAAGGCTCATGTACGACCGGTCGAAACTCAGCGCGAACGGCGCCTGGGGCAGCGACACCCCCTGCTGGGCAAACCACTGCGGCCACTGCACCAACGCTGACTCGGACAGAATCAGGTTCTGCCCCAGCAGGTCGGCAGGCTGCACGATCGGCTCACGCGCAAGCAAGGCCGGCGAAGCCAGTACCGTGGCGCGCTCATGGCGAATGGTGCGCACCTCAAGGCTTGGCCAGTTGGGGTAACCATGGCGGATGTCCACGTCAATCTGGTGGCGGCCAAAGTGCAATGCCTCGTAGGAACACGACAGGTTGATCTGGATATCCGGGTGGCTGGTGCGAAACCGCTCCAGCCGCGGCAATAACCACAGCAGGCCAAAGCTTGGAGAGGAATGCAGGCGCAAGCAGTCGAAACCAACCGCACTGCCGGCCCGCTCGGTGGCCGTGGCCAGGCTCTGCAAAATGCCAGACACCTCGCGCAAGTACTGCTCCCCCGCCGCCGTCAAGGTCACCCCCTTGGCCGTGCGCAGGAACAGCGGCCGGCCAATCAACGCCTCCAGGTTGGCAATCTGATGGCTGACCGCCGAGGGCGTGAGGTTCAACTGTTCGGCGGCGCGGGCGACGTTGCCGAAGCGCGCCGCCTGCTCGAAGGCCTGAATCGCTTTCAGCGGCGGCAGTTGCAAAGGCTTCTTGCCCAGGTCGAGATTCATCGCATTCCCTTGATGTCGCGGGCCTCGAACAGGGGTACACCCGGCCCGGTACTGAATTTTTTTCAGCATAGGCTGAAGCGCACTGCGTTGCCCAGCCCTCGCCCGGATACCAAGCTGTGCCCACAACAACAAGCAACCGGAGTACACCCATGCTACTCGAAGGTAAATTCGCAATCGTCACCGGCGCCGCCTCTGCCCGAGGCATCGGCCGCGCCACCGCCCAGGCCTTTGCCGCCCACGGCGCCAAGGTGGCCATCCTCGACCTCGACCTGCAGGCCGCCCGCGACGCCGCCGCGCAACTGGGCAGCGGCCACCTGGGCCTGGCTGCCAACGTCGCCGACGAAGCCCAGGTGCGCGACGCCGTGGCCCAGGTGCTGGCCCAGTTCGGCCGCATCGACGTGCTGGTCAACAACGCCGGCATCACCCAACCGGTAAAAACCCTGGACATCACCGGCAAGGACTACGACCGGATCCTCGACGTCAACCTGCGCGGCACCTTGTTGATGTCCCAAGCGGTGATCCCGAGCATGCGCGCCCAGCGCTCGGGCAGCATCATCTGCATGTCGTCGGTGTCGGCGCAGCGCGGCGGCGGCATCTTCGGCGGCCCGCACTACAGCGCCGCCAAGGCCGGCGTGCTTGGCCTGGGCAAGGCCATGGCACGTGAACTGGGCCCGGACAACGTGCGGGTCAATGCCATCACCCCCGGCCTGATCCACACCGACATCACCGGCGGCCTGATGCAGGACGAACGCCGCCACGCCATCATCGAAGGCATCCCCCTGGGCCGCCTGGGCGAGGCGCGCGATGTGGCCAATGCTGCGCTGTTCCTGGCCAGCGAGCTGTCCAGCTACCTCACCGGCATCACCCTGGACGTCAACGGGGGCATGCTGATTCACTGACACCGCTGCACCCCAAGGTTTCGCATCTGAGCCCCGCCACGGCGGGGCAATCGATAACAACAAGAGATCAGATCGACATGACCACCCTAGCCCTCGACGCGGCCACCGCCGCGCGCAGCAATGCCTATCGCAAGACGGCCTGGCGGCTGATGCCCTTTCTCATGCTCTGCTACCTGTGCGCCTACCTCGACCGGGTCAACGTCGGCTTCGCCAAGCTGCAGATGATGGACGACCTGGCCCTGTCCGAAGCGGTTTACGGCCTGGGCGCCGGGATGTTCTTCATCGGCTACTTCCTGTGCGAGGTGCCCAGCAACATCATCCTGCACAAGGTGGGCGCGCGGCGCTGGATCGCCCGCATCATGATCACCTGGGGGCTGATCTCGGCGCTGTTCGCCTTCGTCGAGACGGCCTGGCAATTCTACGTGCTGCGCTTTTTCCTGGGGGTTGCCGAGGCCGGCCTGGCGCCGGGCCTGCTGCTGTACCTGACCTACTGGTTCCCGTCGTACCGGCGGGCGAAGATGACCGCCTTGTGGTTCATCGCCATCCCACTCTCGGGCATGGTCGGCGGGCCACTGTCGGGCTGGATCATGGAGCGCTTCGCCGGAGTGCATGGCTGGGCGGGCTGGCAGTGGATGTTCCTGCTCGAAGCCGTGCCCACGGTGCTGGTGGGCTGCCTGGTGCTGAGCTACCTGAAGGACGGCGTGAACCAGGCGCATTGGCTCAATGACGAAGAAAAGGCCCTGGTGCGCAAGGAACTGGCCGAGGACGAACAGCACAAGGTGCAGCACGGGTCGGTGGCCGATTTCATCCGCGACCGGCGCCTGTGGCTGTTGGCTGGCATCTACTTCTGCGTGGTCATGGGCCAATACGCGATCACCTTCTGGCTGCCCACCCTGGTGCGCAACGCCGGGGTCGCCGACCCGCTGCACATCGGCCTGCTGACCAGCCTGCCCTACCTTTGCGCAATCGCCGCCATGCTGCTGGCCGGGCGCAGCGGCGACCGCCACCGCGAACGGCGCTGGCACCTGGCAGTGCCGATGCTGGCCGGCGCCCTGGGCCTGACCCTGGCCGCGCTGTTCGCCAGCCACCTGAGCCTGTCGATTCTCAGCCTGTGCCTGGCAGCCTCCGGCATTCTTGCCGCCTCCTCGTTGTTCTGGATGCTGCCAACCACCCTGCTCGGCGGCGTCTCGGCCGCTGCCGGCATCGCCGCGGTCAACAGCTTTGCCAACCTGGCCGGGTTCTGCTCGCCGTTTCTGATCGGCTGGGTCACCAGCACCCTGGGCAACAACGCCATCGGCATGTACCTGATTACCGCCGTGCTGGTATTCGGCGCGGGGCTGGTGTTCCGCGTACCGGCCAGCCTGGTCAACCGCTAATTCCCCAAGGAGTCACACGATGAACACCGTACCCGCTACAACGGGTGCGCGGCCCCTGGCTGCGCACGCCCACAACATCCGCCGCAATGCCCTGCGCATGGGCCAGGTCCAGGGCCAGGGCTACATCGGCCAGGCCCTGGGCGCCGCCGACCTGCTGGCGGTGGCCTACTTCCACGCCCTGCGGCTGGACCCAACCAACCCCGAGTGGGAGCAGCGCGACCGCTTCTACCTGTCCATCGGCCACTACGCCATTGCCCTGTACGCGGCGCTGATCGAGGCCGGCGTCATTGCCGAGGCGGAACTGGAAAGCTACGGCTGCGACGACAGCCGCCTGCCGATGTCCGGCATGGCCGCCTACACCCCCGGCATGGAAATCACCGGCGGCTCGCTCGGCCATGGCCTGGGCATCGCCGTGGGCGCCTGCCTTGGGCTCAAGCGCAAGGGCTCGGCCAGCTGGGTGTACAACCTGCTGTCCGATGGCGAGCTGAACGAAGGCTCGACCTGGGAGGCGGCGATGTCAGCCAGCCACTGGCAGCTGGACAACCTGATCGCGATCATCGACGTCAACAACCAGCAGGCCGACGGCCACTCCAGCGAAATCCTGGCCTTCGAGCCCATCGTCGAGCGCTGGCAGGCATTTGGCTGGTTCGTGCAGCGGGTCGACGGCAACGACCTCGATGCGCTGGTCCAGGCCTTCGACCAGGCCCGCGCCCACCGCGCTGCACAACCCCGGGTCATCATTTGCGACACCCGCATGGGCAAGGGCGTGCCCTTCCTGGAAAACCGCGACAAAACCCACTTCATCCGTGTCGACGAACACGAATGGGACCTCGCCCTGCAAGCACTGGACGCCGGGAGCCACGCATGAACAGCCAAACCGCCACGCCAAAACGCCTGACCACCTCGGCAATGATCGCCTCCATCGCCGCCGAAGGCCAAGCCACCCGCCCGGCACCGTTCGGCCATGCGCTGAGCGCGCTGGCCGAGCAGCGCCAGGACATCGTTGGCCTGAGCGCCGACCTGTCCAAGTACACCGACCTGCACATCTTCGCCAAGGCGCACCCCAAGCGGTTCTACCAGATGGGCATGGCCGAGCAGTTGCTGATGAGCGCTGCGGCCGGCATGGCCCGCGAAGGCTTCACCCCGTTCGCCACCACCTACGCGGTGTTCGCCTCGCGGCGCGCCTATGACTTCATCTGCATGGCCATTGCCGAGGAAAACCTCAACGTCAAGATCGTCTGCGCCCTGCCCGGCCTCACCACCGGCTACGGCCCCAGCCACCAGGCCACCGACGACCTGGCGATCATGCGTGCCATGCCCAACCTGATGGTGGTCGACCCTTGCGATGCGCTGGAAATCGAACAGG
This sequence comes from Pantoea sp. Tr-811, assembly GCF_011752535.1. NCBI lineage: Bacteria > Pseudomonadati > Pseudomonadota > Gammaproteobacteria > Enterobacterales > Erwiniaceae > Pantoea > Pantoea sp. Tr-811. Next base: position 180,660 of record NZ_VWXJ01000008.1, on the reverse strand, counting down.
CGGTGCCCGCCATCGCCGCCCACCAGGGCCCGGTGTACATGCGCCTGCTGCGCGGCAACGTGCCGCTGGTGCTGGACCGCTACGACTACCGCTTCCAGCTGGGCAAGGCGCAGGTGGTGCGCCCGGGGCGCGACGTACTGGTGATCGCCAGCGGGCTGATGACCATGCGCGCGCTGGAGGCGGCCGAGCAGTTGCACAAGGACGGGGTGGATGTGTCGGTGCTGCACGTACCGACCATCAAGCCACTGGACGAAGCCACGCTGCTGGCCGAGGCACGCAAGCCCGGCCGGCTGGTGGTGACAGCGGAAAACCATTCCATCGTCGGCGGGCTGGGTGAAGCGGTGGCCGGTGTGCTGCTGCGCAATGGCGTGACCCCAACCTTCCGCCAAATCGCCCTGCCGGATGCCTTCCTCGATGCCGGCGCGCTACCGACCCTGCATGACCGCTATGGCATTTCCACCGAGGCGGTGGCGCGGCAGATCAAGGGCTGGTTGTAACCCCCTCACTCGAGGGTTACGTCATCCCTTGTAGGGCCGGGCTCGCCCCGCGAACACCGGCAACGCCGGTGCCAGGCACCGCCCCGTATCTTCACGGGCGGTGCCACGGCCCGCCACTGGTGAAATAGGCCAGAACGTCTTTACTGCAAGGTAACGACCCGCAGGAACGGTGTGCGCCTATGAAGATCGTTGTCACCAGCATCCTCGTCGACGACCAGGCCAAGGCCCTGGCCTTCTACCACTATGTGCTGGGGTTCATGCCCAAGCACGACATCCCCATGGGCCAGCACCGCTGGCTGACGCTGACCTCGCCCAGCGACCCCAACGGCGTGGAGCTGCTGCTCGAACCCGATGCGCACCCGGCCGCCAAGGTCTACAAGGCCGCCCTCAAGCAGGACGGCATTCCCGCCACCTCCTTCGGCGTGCGTGACATCCAGGCCGAGTTCACGCGCCTGTGCAAGGCCGGCGTGGTCTTTACCCAGGAACCCACCCTGCTTGGCCCGGTCACCGTCGCGGTGTTCGACGACACCTGCGGCAACTTGATCCAGATCGCCCAGAAGCACTGAACCGGCCTGTGGCAGCCAAGGCTGCCATTCGCTACATTGCAGCTGTACCCGTGCGCCACAACAAGGAAAACAGATGCGCCACGAATTCAGCGAAGTGCTCAACGACCTGGTCGACTATTTCCTGCTGGGCGATATCCAGCTGCTGGACCTTTTCAAGCACGAAAACCACCTCTGCGATGACCTGGCCTATGAGTTCACCCACAACGACAGCGGCGACAAGGCCGTGGCCGAAGGCGTGGTGGTGCCGCTGGCCGGGGTCGACAACCTGCCCTACCACATCCTGTTCACCCTCGACGGCCTGACGCCGGCACTGCTCGAACCTGGCAGCCGGCTCAAGCACCGGCGCAATGGTTACGTGCTGCGGGTCGAACACCGCGCGGTGATGCTGTACACCTGGCGTATTCTGCAGCACTTCACCAACAAGACCCTGGGCGACCTGCTGGCCCGCTACCAGGTGCCAGGGCGGCCGATCATCGAGCTGGACAACGGTTGGTATGACGTCGAGGTGCTGGCCGGTGCGCTGATCCGCGACGGGCTGTATGAGCCAGCGTTCGAATTCGTGATGAAAAAGCGCTGGAGCCGGGGCGAAGCCAAAGGGGTGGATACCGGCTACGCCTTCAGCCTGCGCGGATATTTCGATTAACAGATGGGCCTGGCAACCTGCATACCCCCCCCCCCCGTAGGAGCGACCGCAGGTCGCGATAGGCCCACCCTGCCTACCTCGACTCAGGCATGGTTGATATCCCGGTCCTTGGTTTCAGGCATGAAGAATATCCCCAACACTGCCGTCATCACCGCAATCACGATCGGGTACCACAACCCGTAATAGATGTCCCCGGTCGCCGCCACCATGGCAAACGCCACCGTCGGCAGGAAGCCGCCAAACCAGCCATTGCCAATGTGGTACGGCAGCGACATCGAGGTATAGCGGATGCGCGCCGGGAACAGTTCCACCAGCCAGGCGGCAATCGGCCCGTACACCATGGTCACGTAGATCACCAACAGGGTCAGCAGCAACAGCACCATCGGGTAGTGGATCTTCGCAGGGTCGGCTTTTTCCGGGTAGCCGGCCTCCTTCAGCGCGGTGCCCATGGTCGCGGTAAAGGCATCACCCTGGGTTTTCAAGTCGGCGGCAGCCAGGCTGCTGCCCTCGAAGCTTGGGATCACCCGCTCACCGATGCGCACCTGCGCCACACTGCCAGGCTCGGCAGCCTGGTTGGTGTAGGGAATCGCGCGCTTGGCCAGCAGGCTCTTGGCAATGTCGCAAGAGCTGGTGAATTTGGCCTTGCCCACCGGGTCGAACTGGAACGCGCATTGGCCGGGGTCAGCCACCACAACCACCGGGTTCTGCTCCTGGGCGACGAACACATCGGGGTTACCGTACTCGGTCAGGGCCTTGAAGATCGGGAAGTACGTCAGCGCGGCGATGATGCAACCTGCCATGATGATTTTCTTGCGGCCAATGCGGTCCGACAGGCTGCCGAAGAAGATGAAGAACGGTGTACCGATCAGCAGCGAACCTGCAATCAGCAGGTTGGCGGTCTGCGGGTCGATCTTGAGCATCTGCAACAGGAAGAACAGCGCATAGAACTGCCCGGTGTACCACACCACCGCCTGCCCGGCCGTGCCGCCAAGCAACGACATGATCACCACCTTGAGGTTGTCCCAGCGGGCGAACGACTCGGTCAACGGCGCCTTGGACGCCTTGCCTTCGGCCTTCATCTTCATGAACACCGGCGACTCGTTGAGCTGCATGCGGATATACACCGACACCGCCAGCAGCAGAATCGACAGCAGGAACGGCACACGCCAGCCCCAGTCTTCGAATACCTCGGTGCCCATGGCGGTGCGGCAGGCCAGGATCACCAGCAGCGACAGGAACAGGCCAAGGGTGGCCGTGGTCTGGATCCACGCAGTGAAGAAGCCGCGCCGCCCCTTGGGTGCATGCTCGGCCACATAAGTGGCCGCGCCGCCATATTCACCGCCCAGGGCCAGGCCCTGGAGCAGGCGCAGGGTAATCAGAATGACCGGCGCCGCCACCCCTATCGTTGCGTAGCTGGGCAGCAAGCCCACCACGGCGGTGGACACGCCCATGATGACGATGGTGATGAGGAAGGTGTACTTGCGCCCGATCATATCGCCCAGGCGGCCGAACACGATGGCGCCAAACGGCCGCACCGCAAAGCCTGCGGCAAAGGCCAGCAAGGCGAAGATGAACGAGGTGGTTTCATTGACGCCGGCAAAGAAATGCTTGGCAATGATCGCCGCCAGCGAGCCGTAGAGGTAGAAGTCGTACCACTCGAACACAGTGCCCAGCGAGGAGGCGAAGATGACCTTGCGCTCCTCCTTGGTGATGCCGCGTTGGGGCGCGCTACTGCCCGTTGATGCGCTGTCGAGAACCGCCATGGGTTGCCTCCGTCTTGTTGTTATCGCAGGCCGGAGTACCTCACACCCATTTCACCGTCGCACCCAGGCCCGAGGGCTAGCATTGGTTGCGCGAAGCACGACGAAGCGCACCACTTCGAATCGCAGCAAGGTAACCTGAAGCATAATCGGCTTTGCCGGGATATCCACTGGCCAGCACGCCGGCAATCCGGCCCAGGCACGCGAGGGATGCATGAACGCAGCAGCAAACGGCTGGCAGGGTGAACTGTGGTTGGGCATCGATCACGCGCTGCTGCTCGGCACACCCGGCAGCACCCACCCGCACGCCCACTACGCCCATCAGGTCATGGTCGGCCTTGGCGGCGACCTGCAGGCCTGCATCGGCGGGCAGTATCAGTGTGGGCCGGTGTTGCAGGTGGCCTCGCAGCAGGCCCATGCGCTGCTGGGCCATCAGTCGCCTTGCCTGACCCTGTTCGCCGAGCCGCTGGCCTTCACCCTGGACGACCTTGCCAAGGTAGGCCCAGCCCCTGGGGAGGCGCCCGAGCGGGTGATGCAGCGCCTGCGGCAATGGCCCAGGCGCGCACTGGACCCGCGCCTGAACGAGGCGTTGTCGCGCATCCGCGCCCTCGACGAGCAACGCTTGCCCGCCCGGCAACTGGCAGACGCCGCCGCCCTGTCACTCAGCCAGCTCGAACGGCTGTTCAGCGCCGAACTGCACACCTCGGTGCGCCGGCTGGTGCTGTGGCAACGCTTGCGCCTGGCGCTGCACGCGGCGCTGGATGGCGCCAGCCTCACCGTTGCCGCCCATGCAGCCGGCTTTGCCGATTCCGCGCACCTGTCGCGCAGCGTGCGCAAGCAATTCGGCCTGCGCGCCAGCGACCTGCTGGGCCGCTTACGGCTCCATCCGTTCGCCTAACGCCTGGCGCAGCGGCGCCGGCAGCGGCGCTGGCGGCGTCGGCTGGCCTGGGCGCCAGGGCTCGCGCAACTGGGCCAGGTAAGCCACGGGATAGTCCGGGCGGTCACCGATGCCCACGTCATCGTCTGCCAGCGCATAGCCAGGCAAATACAGGGCCGTGCCCAACAGGCGGTCCCACAGCGGCAGGAACAAGGCGAAATTCACATCGCCGGTGCGCCCGTACTTGAAGTGGTGCAGGCGATGCACCGGCGCCCAGGCGAAAACATGGCGCAGCCAGCCGATACGCATGTCGACATTGCTGTGCTGCAACAGCAACTGGATTGACACGCTGAAGGCCAGCAACATCGCCACGTCCTGGGGCAGGCCAAGCAATAGCAGCGCAAAGGTGCCGCCGAGGGTTTCCAGCACCTGGTGCAGGGGGTGCTTCATCAACCCGTTGAAACCATAAAGCCGAGTGACACTATGGTGCACCGCATGCAAGCGCCACAGGGCTGCGCTGCGATGGCTGGCGTAATGCACCAGGGTGATACCGAGGTCGGCGAGGACGATGGCCAGCAGCAGTTGCAGCGCCAACGGCCAATGCCCAGGCCACAGCCCGGTCGCTGGCAGCCAACTGGCCAGCAGCGGGATGCAGGCGATGCTGGCCATGTTCAGGCTTTCGTTGACCAGGGCATGGCAAAGGTCGCGCGGGCCCTGATCGCGGTGCTGGTTCCAGGCGGGTTTGTAGGGCATCAGGGCTTCACCCAGGCGGGACGACAATATGGCGGCGAGCAACAGCGCCAGCAACCACAATGGGTTGTGCTGGTGGCCGACCAGCCACAGGGCCAGGGCGATGTAGCCGAAAAAGAACAGGGGGGCATAAATCAGGCGCATGGGGTGGCTCCTAGGGAACGAGAGCCGCCAGTGTTGGACCATCCGCTGCGCCTGCGCTTGAACGAACGGCGCAGATACCGGGTGCGCCTACCAGACCGCATCGCGAGCTGCGCTCGCTCCTACGGGTTTGTGCGGGCATGGTAGGAGCGAGCGCAGCTCGCGATGCGATCTCAAATCAAACCGGCCCCTTCAGCTCCACCTGGTTACCATCCGGGTCATAACAATACAGCGACAACCCTTCCCCCTCAGCGCCATAGCGCTTTTCAGCCGGTTCCACCATCACCCCTGCCGCCCGCAAATAAGCCGCCAACGCCTGTTCATCAAAAGGCTCGATGCGCAGGCAAAAGTGATGCAGGTTACGCCCTTGCACCCCCGCCCCCGCACCACCCGGCCGCCCCAACGGCCCGTCGAGGGTCACCAGGTCGATCATCGCCGTGCCGGTCGCCAGGTGCACCATGCCCAAGTCAGGCCGTTCACGGCTGACCGTGCAGCCCAGTAGGTCGCGGTAGAAGGCGATGCTGCGTTGCAAGTCACTGACGCGCAACACCAGGTGGTCGATGTGCTGGATGGCGAACGGGCGCATGCCAAGTCTCCTGTGGCCAAGCGTGGAGGTGACTGTCACCATAGCCCAGCACCCGCCACCCCGGCCATCACCCGCTACTCGTTGACCGCGCGCTGCAACAGCCCACCCTCATGGCGGGCCAGAATCCGCAGAATCTGGTCGACCAGCGCCCGGTCCGGCGCCTCCAGGTGAAAATGGTGCCCGCCCGGGTGCCAAGACACCTTGGTCTGGGCCGGCAACGCCTCCTGGCGCGAGACGAAACCGTCGCCGGCAAATGCCCCCTGCCGGCCAAACATCAGGTACAGCGGGCAGCGGATTTCCCGCAGCAGGTCACAGGCCTCGCGTTCGGTCAGCGGCATGGGTTCGGGCAGCACTAGGCGCGGGTCGTGCCGCCAGCAGTAGCCGTCGGCCAGTTGCAGCAGGTCGCGCAAGGCCAGCACCCGGGCCGCGTCTTCGCTCAATTCACCGTCCAGGCGTTTGCGCCGCTGCTCCAAGGCCGTTTCAAGGCTGTCGAAGCGCCCGCCGCCTGGCTCGGCGAAGCCATGCAACTGGCTGCGCTGGACCATGCGCTTGAGCCGATAAGCACGCGCCAGGTGCTGCACGCGATCATCCTCGGCCACGGTGAACGGTGCGCCCATGCCGTCGAGGAAGGTCATGCTGGCGATGCCGCTGGTCATCGCCGCCAGCAGCGATGCCACGCCGCTGCCCATGCCATGGGCCAGCACGTGAAACTGCGCAAGACCCAGGCTGTCGGCCACCGCGAGCATGTCTTCGGCATGCTCCCACAGGTAGTAACCGCTGTCGTGGCGGCGGTGGTCGGAACGGCCGTGGCCGACCAGGTCCGGGGCAACCACGAAACAGCCATCGAGCATGGGTGCCAGGCGCTCGAAGCTGGCGGCGTTGTCCAGCCAACCATGCAGCGCCAATACCGGTATGCCACCTTCGTCGCCCCAGCAGCGCACGGCAATCTCGATGCCATTGAGGTCGAGCAGATGGTCCTTGGGTGTGGATGATGAACGCATGGATACCTTCCTGATTGGTGGCCAGAGGGGTGTGCCGTTACGCCCCCGGCCGGGCCCGCAAGAAATTCCGACGCCCTACCTTCGCGCGATGGGCAGTGTCACGATGCTCCGTGACCGACACAGGCGTAGGCGACACCGACGCCCCAGTGCTACCTATCTACCCCGGGGCCCGGGGTTGGCGCGTGTCCAATGGGCGCTTTGCGCTGACGGAGCCCTGCCATGCACCCACCCCTGCCTTTTCACACCCAGCAACTGGCCCGCACACTACCGCCATGGTCCCGGCACCTGGCACGCCCCTCGGTCGAACAGATCCTGGCCACCCAGCGCCCCGAGCATGTGCAGGGCGACGGGCAACCCTGCCCCTGGTACCGCGACGCCAGCGACGCCCAGCGCCAGGCACTGCACGCCGCCATCGGCCAACGCGACAGCAGCAGCCAGGCGCTGCACCGCGCCCTGAAATCGCTCAAGGGCATTAGCGAATTCTGCCAGCCACTGCTGGCGCAACGGCTGGCGATCACCGCCACCGTCGATGAAGCAGTGTTTTTTTCCAACCGTTCAAGCAGCGCCCCGGCGTGGATGTGGGCATTGAAAGTGGCATCGGTGCGCTCCCCGGCCCCACCCACTTCGAGTACGACCCCAGCGGTACACCGCGCAAGGTCACCCTGCTGGAGGCCGCCCTGCACAACTTCACCCACACCGCGGAGGCCGGCCCCTACAGCCAACTGCACCAGGGCAAGACTGACAGCACCCCAATGGTGGGGCTCAGCGTGCCGGAATTCATCGACACCTGCCGCGAACTGGACCTGGGCCAGCAGTACCAGGGCCACCTCGCCGCATGCTACGACGGTGCGGACAAGCACCGGCTGGAAACCCTCTGGTGCCAGGCATCGAAGGATGCGTTACAGGTACAGGCCCATATCGCCGCCCTGCGCGGCAGGCTTGGCGCGCCTGGCCTGGCCGCCATCGGGCAGCTCTGCACGCAACAGCAGGCCCCCCAGTACGACGGTGCACCGCTTGGCTGCTGGCGCCTGGACCTGTTCGGCACACCGCTGCACGAAGTGCTGGTGATCGGCCCAAACCACGGCAGCCAAACGAACCCCTGCATCCTGTACATTCCTGGCGCACCCGATGCTCCACTGCAGGAATATGCCTCGGCCAGCGCAGCCGCCGCGGCCCTGGCACTGCGCATGCAGCACGAGCCCCTGCTGCAGTGCATGCTGCGCTTCGCCCCCCAGGCCTTGCAGGCTGGCCTGGCCAAGCGTGTGCGCGAGCACCTGTTCGACCGCCCGCAACCGCCCAGCGTGCCACCCGAACTGCCCAAGCCCAACCCTCGCCTGTTGTTCAAGGCCACGCCGCTGCCGGTTCTGCCATGGCCCAGGCTGTACGCCGCCCATGTGGCCAGGCTCAAGGCCGATGCCGCCACCCTGGCAGTGCCAACCGCTGACGTCGACGCCAAGGCACGGGTCGAGCTGTTCGAACACATCGCCTCGCTGGGACTGGACCTGGCCAACGTCGCCGCGCTGTTCATTCCGGGGCTGAACACCGTGATGCTGGCCGTGGGCGCGGCGCAGCTCATGGAAAGCGTGTTCCACGGTATCGAGGCCTGGGAACAGGAGGACAAGGCCCAGGCGGCAGCCCAGCTGGAATCGGTGTTGCTCAACATTGCCTTGATGGGCGCGGTGGCCGGCGGTGCGGCGCTGCTCAAGCAATCGCGTTTCGTCGATTCGCTGCTACGCATCGAACACGCAGGCGGCGAACGCTTGTGGCACCCCGATGTGCACGGTTACGCCTCGCCTTTAACACTACCTGAAACACTGCAAGCCAACACAAGCGGCCAACTGCTGCACGAAGGCCGCCACTACGTTCGGCTGGACGGCCAACTGTACGAGCAAACCCAAGGCGCCGACGGCCAATGGCGGCTCGAACACCCGCGCGACCCCGAGGCCTACCGCCCGGTGATGCGCCCCATCGCCGGGGGCGCCTGGCGCATCGAGGGCGAGCAACCGCTGGACTGGCCGCGCGAGCAACTGCTCCAGCGCCTGGGCGCCGACGCCGAAGCCCTTGAGCAGGCCGACCTGGACGCCGCGCTGCGCTGCACCGGCCTGGACGAAGATGCCTTGCGCCACGCCCACGTCAGCGAAACCGGTACCCCGCCGCTGCTGGCCGATGCCCTGAAGCGCCTGCGTATCGACCAGGAAACCAGCGAGCTGATCAACAACGTGCGCCACGGCCGGTCGGTGGCCGCGTACAAGCACTATGCCCTGCCCGCCCTGGTGGAACTGCCCGGCTGGCCCCAGGACCACGTGATCGAGCTGTTCCAAGGCCCTGAGCCGTGGGGAGCATCGACGCTCTACGGGCAACACCAGCAACCGGGCGCGGTGGTGATCGCCCTCACCCGCACCGAACTGGAGCAAGGCAAGCTGAGCCAGGCCGTCTTGCAACAGCTCGATGATGCAAACGCCCATGCCTTGGTACCCGAAGGGGTGGCGCCAGCGGCCCGCGCCAGCGCGCTGGACGCCAAGCTCGCCAATACCCTCAGCGATCGCCGCGCCGCCCTGTTCGACAGTTTGATGAGCAGCAGCCAGCCGCCCCTGGGCGATGCGGCGCGGGTCATCAAGCGCCAATTCACCAGCCTGCCAAACCCCGCGTTGGACGCCCTGCTCGCCCACGCCAGCCCCGCCGAACACCTGCGCCTGGCCGCCGGGCGCGTGCCGCTGCGCCTCGCCGAAGAAGCGCGCAGGCTGCAGGCCCAGGTACGCCTGGACCGCGCGTTGCTGGGCCTGTATCGGCCCAGCTTGGCCAACGCCGACAGCCATGTGCTGAGCACCGCCCTGCAGGCCAGGCATCCCAACGCCAGCGCCGCACAACGGTTGCAAACGGCGCTGACAGACCGCACCCAAAGCGCGAGCTTGCTCGGCCAGCAACCCATCCGCCCAGGGTACCGCTCGCCCCTGCGCCTGGCCGATGGTCGCCATGGCTACCCCCTCAGCGGCCGCGGCAGGTGGCGGGAGTGGGTAAGGCTTGGCACCACCCGCCACGAAGAACGCAGGCTGCAGGAACTCTACCCGTCGCTGGACGCCCCGCAACGCCGCGCGCTGCTCGACGCCCTGCGTCAGCGCGGCGACATTGGCGAGCAGATTCGCCACCTGCAACGCGAACGCGCCGAGTTGCAGGGCCATCTGCAAGCCTGGGCCGATGAGGCTCAGGGCGACGCCCGGGAACATCGCCTGCGTTTCCAGCAAGCGGTCAACCGCGCGGCGCGGCGCGACGAAGGCGCTGTGCTGACGCTCCAGCACATGACACTGGAGCATCTGCCGGCGCTACCGGCACGCCTGGACCACATCACCTCGCTGAACGTGCAAGGGCTGAACCTGCAAACCCTGTCGCCTGTGTTTCTACAGAGCTTCCCGCACCTGGAGCGCCTGCGCCTGTCGCGCAACCCGGCCCTGCAACCCGGCTCGCTGTTCCAGGCGTTACGCCATGCGCCGCAGTTGCGCGCGCTGGAAGTGGCGGGTAGCTCACTGGGGGCCCTGGACGACGCCGGGCGTGAAGCGCTGGCCAGCCTGCGCAGGCTGCGTGAACTGCGCTTGAGCGATGCCGAACTGACGCTGGCCGCCCCCGACCTGCAGGCGATCGCGGCCCTGCCGCTGGAGCACCTGCACCTGAGCAACAACGCCATCACCCTGACCGCGGACAGCGCTGCGCAGTTTGGCCAGATGACCCGCCTGGTGGCATTGAACCTGTCGCACAACCCGCTGGGCATCCCGCCCGCCCTCGCCCGCCTGCACCACCTGCAAACCCTGGAACTCGATACCTGCGCGCTGCAAGCCTGGCCAGAGGGCTTGACCGAGCTGATGAATCGGCCCGATTACGCCCTGCGCAACATCCAGCTAAGCGAAAACGCCATTCACCGCCTGCCAACGCTCGAAGACATCCTCGCCAGCGCCTATGCGCAAAACCTGCTGAGCGCACATGGGCAGAACTGGGAGTTTCACTTCAACCGACTGGAGCCAGAGCAAACCCGCCAGCTCCGCGCCATTGGCGTAGGCGTAGTCGAACATGCCGATTTCCTGCCCGAGGCCACTGCCGTCGACTGGCGTGCCGCCGCCAGCACCGAGCGCCAACAGGTGTGGGATGAGCTGTTCGACGCAGGCAACAACCGCGAGCTGCGCGAAGTGGTGGAGCGCGTCGGCCGCTCGGCGCAGGCCCTGCACAACCAGCCATCGCTGGGCACCCAGGTGTGGCGGCTGCTGGAAGCGGCCAGCGAAGACCTGCGCCTGCGCGAACGCCTGAACGAAGTGGCCGGTGAGTTCCCGCCGTCGTGCGGCGATGCCGGCGCCGATGGCTTCAGCACCCTGGAAATCGAACTGTTGGCCTTCCGTGAAAGCCGCCAGGCCAATATCCCGGGCCCCTACCTGTTCCAGTTCTACCAGCGCCTGTTCCGCCGCGAGCAGGTCAACCTGCTGGCAGCCCGTATCCATGCCGCGCGCCTGGCTCGGCAACGCGCCTTGCTCGACTGGCTGGAGCAAACCCCGGAAAGCCGGCCACAGTTCCCGGAGTTGCCGGCGCTGGACGAACTGGATGACATCAGCCTCATGGACCTTGAGCAAGGTGGCGTGGATGACATCGAAATCCGCCTGGCCCTGCGCCAATCCCTGGCCGAGCCGCTGGCGTTTCCGGAGCCAAGCCAGGACATGCTCTACCGCGATGCCGCCCGCATCAGCAGCCTGACCATCGACCACGTGGAGGATACGGTACGGGCGCGCGATGAAGCCCCACGCCTACGGCGGGCATGGATTGCCGGGCAGCCGAGCTGGCGGCGCTTTCTTCGGGTACGCTTCGCAACGCGCTTCTCCGACCTGGATGCGCGCTGGTACCAAGGCATGACCTACCTGGACTTCTGCCTCGACCCACAAGGTGAAGCGGTCAGCAGCCTCGACAGCCGGGTACGCGAGGCCCTGGCCGAGGTGCTGCCGGCGCCGCTACTGGACGACAGCGGTAACCTGCAGCGGATGCCCCTCAACAGCCAGCAGTACGAGCAGGCGCTCAAGCGCCTGATGAGCGAGCGTCAGGCCGAGTTGGAAGCGCTATACGCCCGCCTCACCCGGCAACAGGACCCCAACGACTGAGCCGTCACTGGCCGCGCAAGTCTTCGAAGAAGGCTTGCCGGCCATCCACCTGGCTGGAAGCGCGCGGGGCTGCCGCCGCCTCGCCACTGGCCGCCTCCACATGCCAGTAGCAGTGCCTGACCGCACGGGTCACAGCCACATAGGCCAGGCGCTGCACCTCCTCTTTCTGGGCCGTGTCGAAGGGCTGGGCATCCCCTCCACGGCCCAGGCCCGCCAGGCGGTACACCTGGTTCTTGTAGGGCGAGCTGGTCAGGTATTGGCAGTCGCCAAGCATGAACACCGCATCGGCCTGCAGGCCCTTGGCACTGTGGTAGGTCAGCTGGCGCAGCCGGCGCTGCTCGGCCGGCAGCATGGCCTCGGCCTGCAGCACCCCCTGCAGGTGGTCGTTCATCAGGGCTTTGTCGCTGCCCTTGCGGTACAGCATCATCACCGACTCGCCACGCTGGTAGTGCTCGATCAGGGTTTCGCCCAACGCCGCCTCATCACGGTCGAACACCCGCACCGGCGCCCCCGGCAGCTCGGCGGCCGGCCCGCTTGCCCTGGCCTTCTTGCCCGCGATGGCCGGGGTGCCCTTGACCAGGTGCTCGGCCGCGTCGATCACCTGCTGCTGGCAGCGGTAGTTGTCGACCAGCATCACCCGGGTATTGGCAGGCGACGGGAAGGCCTTGGTGAATTCCATGAAATATTTTGGCGAACTGCCGCGCCAGCCGTAGATCGATTGCCAGTCATCGCCCACGCACATCAGTGAACTGTGCTGGGCATGGCGCCCGGTATGCATGGACGGGCCACGGCGGCGGATTTCGGCAAGGCTGGCGCGTAGCCAGCTGACGATCTGCGGCGAAACGTCCTGGAACTCGTCGATCATCAGGTGCGCCAATGGCCGCAGCAGCGGGTCGGGCAGCAACTGCAGGTTTTCCGGGTTGTTCTCGCCAAACAGGGCAAACATGCGGTTGTAGCTCATGACCGGCGGGGACTGGTTCAGCAGATGTGACTCCAGTGCCTTCCAGTACAGCGCCAAAGCCTCGAAGAACAGCGCATCCGGGTCGCCGGACGGAAAACTCATGGCCGCGACGGCGCTGTGCACTTCCACGCCCAGGTTTTCAATGAAGCTGGCAGCGCCGACAAAGGCATCGAGCAGCGGCGACGCTGCCAGCTCACCCTTGACCTTGTATTCGAAGCCTGGCCCTGCCACTGCGTCACCGGCCAGGCGCCGGGCCATGCTGTAGTTGTCGAGCCAGATCAGCGGCTTGTCACAGAACGCCTGCAGCAAGGTGCGCTTGACCGCCCACTCGGCGCGCACCGCAAGCTTTGCCCCCGGGCGCTGGTACTGGGCGCTCTCCGAAGGGTCGAAACCCAGCACCACCCAAGCATCCAGGCCGGCCAGGCGGCCATGCACGTGGAAGCGGCTGCCGCGAATTTCTACCGTTTCACGGCATGGCTCGATGCCCTTGATCGGCCAGGCACCGGCGGCGAACCACAGGTCCTCGATCATGTCGCACAGCTCTTCGTCGCGCTGGGCGGCCAGTTGCGTCACCTGTACGCGCTTCTGCACATCCGGGTGGTCCGGGTCCAGCGGCTTGAGCTGCAGCGCCTCGCGGCGCAGGGTGGCGATGATCTCGGCAAAACGCGGGCTCTCGGCCAGCAGGTCGCTGTAGCACTGGTTGAGCTGCTGGCGCTGGGCGTCGTTCAGGCGCAGGTCGAACGGGTTGCTGTCCGCCTCCGCTTCACGGCCCGCTGGCATCTCGTTGCCCAGGGTTTCGAATGCCCGCACCTGGGCAAAGCCCGGCAAGCTGCGCACCAACGGCAGAATGCGCGAGTGAAAGGTGCGCACCAGTTCACGCGCCCTGACGGGCTGCAGGTCCAGCTGCCAGAGGGCGAATACCTGGACCAGGCGCTTGATGAAATCCTTGCGCGACTCGCGGGTGAAGGTCACCACGGTCATTGCATCCAGCTCGTAGCCCAGGTAGTGGCGCAGCAGCAGGATGCGCAACACCAGCGATGTCGATTTGCCTGCGCCTGCGCCCGCCACTACGCAGGTGGAAGGCGTATCGCTGAAAATCAGCTTCCACTGCGCCGCGCTGGGTTGCGCCTGGGCCGGCAGGCGCTGGGCGACATCGGCCTTGAAGCGCTTTTTCAGCTCAGCGGTCAATGGCAGGCGCCAGTCGTCGAACAGGTTGTCGTCCTGCCCCGGCACGGCGGCGGTGTCTGGGCGCGAATCGCGGATCACCAACACCTGGCGCCCGGCCTCGAAGCCTTCCACCCGGCCGCGCTCGAAGCCCTCGCGCACGCCGTCGGCATGGCCGCTGCGCAGGCCCATGGCGTGGCCAAGGAACCAGGAGTCACGGTGCTGCGCCTGCAAGCGGCTCAAGCCACGCCCCAGCAAGCGGGCGGCCAGGCGCCGGAACCAGGGCAGCTGGGCGGGCGGGGTCAGTTCGGCAGGGGCCTGGGGTTGCTCGTGGGCCACGGTCACTCCGTTGAAAATCAAATCAGCGGGCATGTTCGCCGCATCCGCCAAAAATCGCCAGCGAATGCTTGAAGATCAGTGGATTAGGCGATGAATCGCATAATTCACAGCGAGTTAAAATATCTACATATACGATCATATCAAGCCGATATTTACGCTTATTTTCGATCTATTAATGCCGCATCATGGTTCCATTCCCCCGATTCAAGGAGCACGATCATGCTGCAACTGCGACCCTTCGAAAGCCTTGGCCATGCCAACCACGGCTGGCTCGATGCCCACCACCACTTCTCGTTCGCCGAGTACTACGACCCCGCGCGCATGCACTGGGGCAACCTGCGGGTGTGGAACGATGACTTGATCGCCGCTGGCAGTGGCTTCCCGCCGCACCCGCACCGCGACATGGAAATCATCACCTATGTGCGTGAAGGCGCCATTACCCACCAGGACAGCCTCGGCAACAAAGGCCGCACCGAAGCCGGTGACGTGCAGGTGATGAGTGCCGGGACCGGCATCGTGCACAGCGAGTACAACCTGGAAGAAATCGACACGCGCATTTTCCAGATCTGGATCGTGCCGGAGAAAGTCGGTGACGCGCCTTCCTGGGGTGTGCGCCCGTTCCCCAAAGGCGAACGTGGCGAAGGCTTCGTGACCTTGGCCAGTGGCCGCGCCGGTGATGAAGACAGCCTGCAGATCCGCGCCGATGCACGGCTGCTGGCCGCCACCTTGCGTGCAGGAGAAACCGCCGAATACCGCTTCGACGCCGGGCGCCGGGGTTACCTGGTGCCGGCCAAGGGGCTGGTGGAGGTCAATGGCCTGCGGGCCAAGGGCCGCGATGGCGTGGCGATCGAGCAGGAAGACCTGCTGCGGGTGACCGCGGTCGAAGACAGCGAGATCGTTCTGGTCGATGTGGCGTAAGCCAAAGCGCAAGCCCGCCCCTACACACCCGATGTAGGAGCGGGCTTGCCCCGCGAATGGGCTGCACAGCAGCCCCCGCTCACCTCACTCAGGCAATCGCCGCATCCACCAGCACCTGAGCCTCTTGCACCAGGCGCTTGAGGTGCGCCTCGTCGACAAAGCTCTCGGCGTAGATCTTGTAGATGTCCTCGGTGCCCGACGGCCGCGCCGCAAACCAGCCATTGGCTGTCATCACCTTCAACCCGCCAATGGCCTGGCCGTTGCCTGGCGCGTGGCTCAAGATCTGCACGATCGGCTCACCGGCCAGTTCGGTCGACTTCACCTGCTCTGGCGCCAACTTGCCCAGGGCCGCCTTTTGCCGTGCATCGGCCTTGGCCTCGACACGGGTGGCAAATGGCTTGCCCAACGCCGCCGTCAGGTCGTCGTAGGCCTGGCTTGGGTTACGCCCGGTGCGCGCGGTCATCTCGGCCGCCAGCAATGCCGGAATCAGCCCGTCCTTGTCGGTGGCCCACACCGAGCCGTCCTTGCGCAGGAACGAAGCACCGGCACTCTCCTCGCCACCAAAGCCCAATGAACCCTCGAACAACCCCTGGGCAAAGAACTTGAAGCCCACTGGCACTTCGTACAGCTCACGGCCCAGGCGCTCGGTCACGCGGTCGATCAGGCCGCTGGACACCACCGTCTTGCCGACGGCAGCGTCGCTGCGCCATTGCGGGCGGTGGCGGTACAGGTAGTCGATGGCCACGGCCAGGTAGTTGTTCGGCTGCAGCAGGCCATCGGCGGTGACGATGCCGTGGCGGTCGTGGTCCGGGTCGCAGGCAAAGGCCACGTCGAAGCGCTCGCGCAGGCCGATCAGGCCCTGCATGGCGTAGGGCGAGGACGGGTCCATGCGAATCTGCCCGTCCCAGTCCACACACATGAAGCGGAAGGTTGGGTCGACTTCGGTGTTCACCACTTCCAGGTTCAGCTGGTAGCGCTCGGCAATTGCCGACCAGTAGCGCACGCCTGCCCCGCCCAGCGGGTCGACGCCAAGGCGCAGGTTGGCACCGCGAATCACGTCGAAATCAATGACGTTTTCCAGGTCTGCCACATAGTGGCTCACATAGTCATGGCGCTGGGTCGTGGCCGCCTGCAGCGCCTGGGCGTGGCCGATGCGTTTGACCCCGGCCAGGTTCGCGGCCAACAGTTCGTTGGCCTTGGCCTCGACCCACTTGGTCACGTCACTGTCGGCCGGGCCGCCATTGGGCGGGTTGTACTTGAAACCGCCACTTTGCGGCGGGTTGTGCGACGGGGTGATGACGATGCCATCGGCCAGGCCCTGGCTGCGCCCACGGTTGTAGCAAAGGATGGCATGGGACACGGCCGGCGTCGGGGTGTACTCGTCATCCTTGGACAACATCACCTGCACGCCGTTGGCAGCCAGCACTTCCAGCGCGCTGGCAGCGGCCGGGGCAGACAGCGCGTGGGTGTCGGCGCCAATGAACAGCGGGCCATCAATGCCCTTTTCCTGGCGATACAGGCAGATCGCCTGGGTAATGGCCAGCACGTGGTACTCGTTGAAGCTCAGGTCGAACGAACTGCCGCGGTGGCCCGAGGTGCCGAAAGCCACACGCTGGGCCGCTACGGCGGCGTCGGGGCGGCCGGTGTAGTAAGCGGTGAGCAGGCGGGGAATATCGACGAGCACGCTGGCTGGAGCCGGCTTGCCTGCCAAAGGACTGAGCGTCATGCAAAAACCTCAAGTTCAACGGAAGTGGAAGTTGGAACACGCAGTGTACTGGGAGTTGCAGGCGCGCGCGACGGGCCGTCGGATTATTCCCCGCCCGCCTGCCACCAGGCCGGAAACATCTGTTGCACCCGGGGCTCGGCGAAACGCTCGTCGATCAGCACCAGCACACCGCGGTCCTGGTCGCCGCGAATTACCCGGCCAGCGGCCTGGATCACCTTGCGCACCCCTGGGTACAGGTAGGCATAGTCGAAGCCGGCGCCGAACTGCCGGCCCAGGCGCTGCTTGAACTGCTCGTTGACCGGGTTGACCTGGGGCAGGCCCAGGGTGGCGACGAAGGCGCCGATCAGGCGCGTCCCCGGCAGGTCGACGCCCTCACCGAACGCGCCGCCGAGCACGGCAAACCCTACCCCCTGCCCGCCTGCCACGAAGCGGTCGAGAAACCCCTGGCGCGCCGCCTCATCCATGCCCGGTGCCTGGGCCCAGGTGGGAATGCCAGGGTGGCGCTCGGCCAGCAGCGCCGCCACCTGCTGCAGGTACTCGAAACTGCTGAAGAACGCCAGGTAATTGCCCGGCTGCTCGCCATACTGCCTGGCGATCAGTTCAACGATGGGGGCCAGCGAGGCCTGGCGCTGGTGAAAACGGGTGGAGATCTGGCTGGCGATATGCACTTTCAACTGCTCGGCGCGAAACGGTGCTGCCACCTCCAGCCATGCCGTGTCCGCCGGCATGCCCAACAGGTCGGTATAAAAATGCCGCGGGCTCAAGGTGGCGGAGAACAAGGTCACGCTGCGCGCCGCCTGCATGCGCGGGCCCAGCAGCCGTGCCGGCGAGACATTGCGCAGGCACAGGCTGGCCAGGCGCTTGCTGCGTGGGCCTGCACGCACGCTGATATCGAACAGGAAGTCGGCGCCAAATACCTCGGCCACCCGGCTGAATTGCAGTGCCTGGTAGAAAAACTGCAGCACCTGGGCATCGACTTCGGCAGGCGCTTGGTTCATGCGTTCCTGGATCAGCCCGATGCAGTGCTGCAAGGCACGCAAAAAGGTATCGGGCAACTGTTCGCTGGCCTGGTAGGGGGCAACTTGCGCCTTGTACAAGGCATTCCACTGGCGGTTCAGGCGGTCCAGGGCGCTGACCAGCCCAGCAGGCTTGCTTTGGCGCAACGCCAGCAACTGGCCCTGGTCGAGGGTGGCGCTGTACATTGCCCGGCCACGCTCGACCAGGTTATGCGCCTCGTCCACCAACACCGCAACCCGCCACTGGTTGACCTGGGCGAGGCTGTACAGCAAGGCGTGGGCATCGAAATAGTAGTTGTAGTCGGCCACCAGCACATCCACCCAACGCGCCATTTCCTGGCCCAGGTAATACGGGCACACCTGGTGCGCCAGCGCCACCTCGCGCAGCGTGGCCCGGTCCAGCAATGGCATGGCGGCGGCGGCCTCGCGCGCGCCCGGCAGACGGTCGTAGAAGCCTTGGGCCAGAGGGCAGGATTCACCGTGGCAGGCCAGGCCCGGGTGTTCGCAGGCCTTGTCCCGGGCCACCAGTTCCAAGGCGCGCAAGGCCGGTTGTGCCGACGCCCCGGTGACCTGGCGCAGGGCATCCAGCGCCAGGGCGCGGCCCGGCGTTTTCGCAGTGAGAAAGAACACCTTGTCCAGTTGCTGCGGCACCACGGCCTTGAGCAGCGGAAACAAGGTGCCCAGGGTTTTGCCGATGCCCGTGCTGGCCTGGGCCATCAGGCAGCGGCCAGTGCTCACCGCCTTGTACAGGGTTTCGGCCAGTTGCCGCTGGCCCTGGCGAAACTGCGGGTAGGGAAACGTCAGCGCTTGCAGGCCATGGTCGCGCGCGGCCAAACGCTGCTGCTGAGCCTGGGCCCAGCCGAGAAAACGCTGGCACTGGGCGATGAAGAACGCCTGCAGCGCCGCCGCGCTGTACTGTTCGCTGAACAGGGTCTGGGCATCGCTGTCGACGTTCAGGTACACCAGGGTCACTTCGACCTCGGCCAGCTGCCGCGCCTGGCACAACAACCAGCCATAGACCTTGGCCTGGGCCCAGTGCAACTGGCGATGGTTGGCGGGCTGGCGCGCCAGGTCGCCGCGGTAGGTCTTGATTTCCTCCAGGCGGTTGGCCGCCGGGTCGAAACCATCGGCGCGCCCGCGCACCTGCAGGCCCTGATACTCCCCCTCCAGGGCAACTTCCGCCTGGTAGCCGGGGCCACGCCGGGCCACCACCCGGCGATGCCCCTCGATACCCTCCAGCGCCGTGGGCGATGGAGTGAAGCGCAGGTCCAGGTCCCCAGCCTTGGCGCTGAACTCGCACAGGGCCCGCACGGCCACGCGGTAACTCACGCCGCCTCGCTCCAACGCACGTGGCACACCGCGACCGGCAAGCCCTGCTCGGCGCAGAATTCCAGCCAGCGCAGCTGGTTGTCCTGCAGGCGGTCACCCGGCCCCTTGACCTCGATCATGCGGTAGCGGCCCTGCTCCGGCCAGAACTGAATCAGGTCGGGCATGCCGGCGCGGTTGTTGCGAATGTCCTGCAACAGGCGCAGGAAGCACTGTTTCAGGTGGGCGGCCGGCAGGCACGCCAGGGCCTGTTCCAGTAGCGTTTGGCTGAGCATTGGCCAGAACACGAAGGGCGACTGCAAGCCCTGCTTGGCGGCGTAGCAGGCCAGGATCGCCTCGCGGTGGCTGCCATCGTCGAGGCGCCCCAGGCAGGCTGCAAAGTGGTCGCTGCGCCGGTGCTGGAAGTCCGCGTCGTGCAGGTCTTGCGGCGCAGCCTGGAAGGGGTTGAAGAAGGCTCCCGGCACCGGTGCGAACACGGCGTCCCAGCACAATAGGCCGAACAGGCTGTTGAACAGGGTGTTTTCCACGTAATGCGCCTGCCCGCCCGCTTGCGCCAGGTGCTGGCGCACCGCCTCCTCGACCCCCAGCGCTGCCTGCTCGCGCGGCAGGTTCAGTTCGATCAGCTCCAGGGGCGCAGGGCGGCGCCGGGGCTGTGGCGGCCCACCCAGCTTTCGTGCGATACGTGGCAACATGCGCTGCAGCGCCTGGGTTTCCAGCGGGTTGAGCGGCGCTGCCGCCAGGGCCAAGGCCAGTTCGTGCGCCTGTTGCCACTGTTCGCTGCGTTCGAGTACCCGCACCTGGCGAATGCGCGCCTGGGCGTGGCTGCTGCGTGCATACACCGCCAGGGCCAGCGCCCAGTCGCCCAGCCGTTCGCACTGCTGGCCCAAGGCAAACAGCAAGCGCCCCAGGCGCCGGGCCAACCAGGGGTTGTCGACCTGCAGGTCATCCAGCGCCGGCAAGATCAGCGCAGGGGCCTCGCCCAACTCCAGGCGCTGGCCGCAGTGGTGCAGGGCCATGGCCACGTCGACATCGCCACGCCGCTGCAGTGCACGCGAATCCACGCTGAACGCCACTTGCTCGAAGCGCAGCAGCCCCAGGTCGGCCAGCACGAACTCCGACCAGTCCTGGTACAGGTTGCCAAAGAACAGCAGGCGCATGCGGTCGCACAGCGGCTGCAGGCGCCATTGCAGGATGCCCACTGGCGGCAGCTCGAACCACTGTGAAAGCGGCCGGGGCGACAGTTCCAGGGGCTGCAGCTGCAGCAAAAGATCACCCTTGGCCGCACGTGGGCGAGCCAGTTGCCCGGCGAAACCACTGGCCAGTTCATCCTTGCGCAACAGGCTGAACAACTGCTCCAGGCTCAGCTGTTCCGGCTCGCCAACCCAGCCCAGTGCCAACAAGGGCTGCAGCGCAGCCTGCGGGTCGCCGATCTCGGCGTAGTCAAGGCGGTCACTGCGAAACAGTTCACCCTTGCGCATGACCATACGCACCAACAACGCCTGGGCAGGGGCGCCGAGGGCGAGGAAGTCGCGAATGAACGCTTGCTCCTGGGCATCGAGCAAATCGGCATAGCGCTGCTCTACCCACAGCAATACCTGGCGGAAGTTGTGCAGGTAGTACAGCGGGTCGTCGACGGAATGGGCAATCACGAGGTGGGTTCGGCAGTGGAAGCGGGTACTGTTTATACATACAGACCGAAGGTGCTGGCAAGCACACGGGTGCCCGTCGGCGGCCAGCAGAAAACAAATAATCTTCAGCAGAAATTGAAATGCAGTCAGTGACCCATGGAGTTCCAGCATCTGCAGAGAGACGTGCGGCGGGTTACGGTAAAAATTTTCCGATCAACGGTGCATAAAACTCAAAGGACTGCGCCGAACGCATACACGCATC
This sequence comes from Pantoea sp. Tr-811, assembly GCF_011752535.1. Classification (NCBI taxonomy): domain Bacteria; kingdom Pseudomonadati; phylum Pseudomonadota; class Gammaproteobacteria; order Enterobacterales; family Erwiniaceae; genus Pantoea; species Pantoea sp. Tr-811. The sequence goes on along the minus strand of NZ_VWXJ01000008.1, from coordinate 159,370 downwards.
GACGGCGGCCGGATGAATACTGGCAATTTGCAATTGCCAAGGAGTTTGACTAGCTTCTCTCAACCCCAAACGAGCACAGCTCGAAACCCGACAAGGAGGTTGAAGTGGATATCGTCATCCTGATTCCTGGCATCATGGGTACTACTCTCCTGGCAACCGGTGCAGATGGCAAGCCAGAAGAGGTTTGGCCGCCGACGCCCTATGAAGCCGTGATGGGCTACAAGCGCCTGGAACTGCTGACTCGCCCCGACCTGAAAGTCGGCGAGCCGATCAACAAAGTGGCCTGCTACAACTTCTACAGCCTGCTGCGCGAACACCTTGACGACTTGGGGTTCAAGAACACCGACAAAGGCAAACGCCGGATCGAGTTCGGCTACGACTGGCGGCAGGACAACTTCGATAGCGCACAAAAGCTGGCTGAACTCCTTCAAAAGCTGCACATCCAGGAGCCCACTGCGCGCGTTACCCTGGTCGGCCACTCCATGGGCGGCCTGGTCTCGCGCTTGCTGCTCGAACAAGCGCACAACCAAAAACAACCTTGGTTCGCCAACATCACCCAGTTGATTACCCTGGGCACACCGCACCTGGGCGCACCGCTGGCACTGGCGCGTATCTTTGGCCTGGACAGCACCGCTGGGGTCAGTGCAAAAGACGTCAAGCGCCTGGCTAACGACCCACGCTATCCGTCGGCCTACCAACTTCTTCCCGCCCCGGGCGAAGCGGCGGTATGGGCGCTGAACAGCCCTGACCTGAGGGCCGTCGACATTTATGAACAACAGTCGGCCAAGGACTTGGGGCTGGACTATGGCTTGGTGAACAAAGCTCAGCGGATGCACCAGGTGCTCGCTGCGGGCGCACGGCCTGAAGGGGTGCGTTACTTCTACTTTGCCGGCAGCGGCCATCAAACCGTCACCCGGATCAATGTCAACCACACCGCCGGCCAGGCGGTTGAACATGCCGCGTCGGTCATTACCAAAACCAATGATGCCGGCGATGGCACAGTGCCACTGTATAGCTCGTTGCCTACCACTGGCCAGCGCCAGATCGTAATCAACGAGCACGCCACTGTATTCAAAGGCGAAACGTTCCGCCGTGCGTTCTTCCGCTTGCTGGGCGGGAACGTTGGAACTGTCATCGACGCAGGAGTCAACGAAGCCATATTGGCGGGCTCTCTTGATCGTCCGGTCTACGAGCAGGGCGAGCCCATCGAAGTGACCTTGGAGGTACTCAACCTCAGGGCACTCGATGGCAAAGGGCGCACCGATAGTATCGAAGGGGAATTGGTGATCACTGACGCTCGTGCAGACGCAAAATCGCCAGCAAAGACCTACCGAGTGAACTATTCAGGCCCGCTTCTCGACCGCCTCAGCCTGGTCATCGAGTCGGATGAGCTCGCGCCGGGCCTATATGAACTGCGCTTCCAGGGCCAACCCACACTCAGTGAACCGTTGCACTTCGCAATCACCAAAGGGTGAACATGAACGTCGCACAGCAACTGCGCAGTCGCCTGCGCAGCCAGGTAAACCTGCATGGCCGCGAAAGCCTTGGGGCAGACCCGCTGACCGAGCAGGCACGTGAGCATTCGCTCGCGCGCCTGGCAGCGCAGGTCGATGAAGACGACCCTGCGTCCAGGCACCTGCTGGCCAGTGCTCGTGCAGGCCTGGATTACCTGCGCAGCGAAAGCGGTATCCTCACGCCGGCCATGCGTGTCGGCATCGAGGCGATCATCCTTACCGACGGCTCGCGGCCTGCGCTGTTGGTCAGCAACGACAGCATCGACTACCAGGACCCACAGATCGGTGGCTGGCTCAGCCGCCTGACCAAGAGCAAGCCTCTGCTCAGGGAAACGTTGGGCAAAATTGCCCGTATTGCCCAGCAGCAACCCGACGGGACCAGCAAAACCTTGGGCACGGGCTTTTTGGTCGACACCGGCCTGCTCGCGACCAATCGCCATGTGCTGCAAGAAATGGCCGTACTGGACGGCACCGGCACCTGGCGTTTCAAGGACGACCTGGTCATCGACTTTGGCGGTGAGCATGAGCGCAGCAACCCGCCGGCTGCACTCGCTCGGCCCGTCGTCGTTGAGCGCTTCGGGCCTGAGCCGATCTTGCAATTGGGCGAACCACGGCGCCTGGACTTCGCCTTGATCCAGATCCAGGCGCTGCCCAACAATCGCCTGCCCACGCCACTGCAAGTGTGCGATGCCGACGATGCCCAAGCCTTGCAGCCAGGCATGCCGCTCGTCACGATCGGCTTTCCGGCCAAGCCTTCGTTCGGCATGGAGAATGCCAAGGTCCTCTTCAACTTGTTCAAGGGCGTTTTCGACGTCAAACGCCTCTCGCCGGGGCTGCTGGGCGATACGCTGGGCCAGGTGCCCGGCGACAGCCAGCCACCACGCTGCTTCAGCCACGACGCCTCGACCCTGGGCGGTAACTCGGGCGGTTGCGTGATCGGCCTGGACGATACCTGGCAAGTCATCGGCTTGCATTTTGGCGGGCGATCCGGGGAATACAACCTCGCCCATGACATACGTGCAGTGATGGAGAGCGTTTCATGACGGCGGCGGATCTACGCCTGGCCCAGTGGGTGGTCGATGGTGAGTTGGCCTTTGCCGAACTGTTTCTCGCCCTGCAGCAAGGCGATGACACCAAGGTTCAGTACGATACCCTGAGCCAACCCGGCGATACGCTCGAACAGCGCCTGGCCAGAGCCTTCGGCCATGCGCGCGCGGGGGGGTGGTTGAGCGCATTCTGCACCAACTGCGTGACCGCTCGGTTAGTGACTCGCGGTTTCATCGAGGAAGCGATCAAACAGACGGCATCGCCCTGGATGGTCAAAGCGCAGGCCTTGATCGATGCCGATTCACCGTTCTTGAACAGTGCCCTGCATGCCAAGGGGCTACTTCATGTTGCCGACTATGTGTGCCGCATCGAGATCGATGGCCGGCATGCCGGTACGGGGTGGCTTGTACCGCCCGACATGGTGGTTACTGCCGGCCACGTGCTGACTTCAAGCGCAACGAATGACCCGTTGGTCGACATAGCACAGCCCGAGGAAGCAGACCCTTTCCGGGTCATTGTTTACTTCGACGACAAAGTCGACATGTTCGGGGGCCGCCGCATACGCCGCAAACCCCGTGAATTCCTGCTCGCCGAACAGTGGCTGGTAGCACTCAATTCACCGGCAATACAGCCTGGTGGTATCGTCCAGCATGGTTTGGCCGGCCAGGACTACGCCATCATACGCCTGGCCGAAGCGCCGCTGCCTATGGCCAGGCGCATGGAAATGAACGCTACCCTGCCTTATCCTCAGGATTACCTGCTGGTAATGCAGCATCCCGTCGGCCAAGCGATGTGCCACCAGCAAGGCAACATCACCGGGCTGCACGTGACACCGGGGCTATTCCAGCATTCCGTCAATTCCGAACCCGGCAGCTCCGGGGCACCCTGCTTCGACGTCAACTTCAGGGTGGTCGGGGTGCACACCGGAGAAATGCTGGGGGTGACACCCGCCAGCAACCTGGCAACGGCCATCGATCAAGTGGCTGAGGCCATTGCACAACAACCTATGACGTTGTCATCAAACTGGCCCTACAGTTTCGATGATGCGGACGGTTTCTCGCGCCCCATCGTTGATCGCGAGCAGACCCTGGCATGGCTGCGTGAGGCCTGCACCAACGACAACCAGCGCGGGCTGATGATTCGCCCGAGCCTGCGCATGCCGGCTGGGATGACGTTTACCGCTGACTTGTTCAAGGCCCTGCTTCCACCTGAGCAGCACCGTGTGGTGCGAATGTCGGCGCTGGATATCCATGCCCTTGGCGCAGAAGACTTCGCACTGCGGCTGCTGACGGCCGCAGGCAAGAGCAACCCCTCGCCGTTCACCCCGCCGCAAGGTGAAACCACGTCCGTAGCCTACCTGCGCAACACCCTGGTACCCGAGTTACTGGCCAGGCTCGACCAAGCACGCATGGAACGTCATGTCTGGTTGCTGCTCGACGACCTGAAACGCCCGGACGCCTCCCATGTGCCGCTGGGCGAGGGCAATAACCTTCGCGAATTACTGGAATTGCTCTACGAAGCTCTGGCGGGCTACCGCTGGCTGCGCATCGTGTTGCTGGGCTATGAGGGCACGCCTCCCAGAGCCGCAGCCGCCTACTGGAGCGAGCAGATACTGCCCGACCTCACGCCTGCAAGGTTCTCGCAGTACATGGATAAAGCGTTCTCTGGCGTGCCCGACGTCAAGTACCGCACGGCATTGAGCAAGCGCTATAAAACAATGACTGCCGGCCAGCCCACAACGGCCAATCTGCACTGCATGGCCACGACGTGCGGGCTGTTCCTCGACAACATGAGATCCCTATGACGGCCTCTGACGACGAAGCACTCAACAAGCGCCTCGCCGCGCTGGATGAACGCCTGGCGGCCCAGCCAGTGACGGCCATCGACGGCCTCACCGACAAGGCGCGCGAACTGATTGCCAGAGTCGCCTTGGCAGGTGCGTTCGACCTCAGCCAACTGGCACGCAAAGCATCCCCCGACGAGCGCGAGGCACTGGTTGCGCACCTCAGCGACATCTCCGAACTGGTGATCGATGCCGGCGACCTATACCGGCGCCTGTCCATCGGGCCTCGGCGTCAGGCGTTGGCCGAATTGCTGGCCGATCCTGGGTTCAAGCGCAACGTACTCGACCATTTCGAGCCCACCCCTCAAGACCTCGAAGGCAAGTACACCGCGCAACTACTGCGTGGCTGGCAGCCGCAACTGCAACGGCTTAGCACGCCGCAGTTGCAATCCTTGGCGGTGGCCAGCGGTTGGTTGCAAGGCCTGTCCGACACCCGTAAAACCCTGAGCCTGCCAGATGCGCGGCAGGTGCAAAGCGAAATTGCCAACCGCACCCGTGACCAGGAGCTACAGGCACTCGTGGGTGAAGGATTGATCGGCCGCGAAAATGAACTGAGCGAGCTCCAGGACTTCGCCACCGATGGGCAAAATAAAGGGCAAATCCGGGTCATCGACGGCGAGGGCGGGATCGGCAAGTCGAGCCTGCTCGCGTCACTGACCCAATCATTGAATGCCCTCACGCCTCCCCTGCCCATCGTGCATTTCGATTTTGACCGGCCCTCGCTAGACCCTGAAGGGCCTGGCCTGACCTTGGAGCTCACCCGCCAGCTGGCCCGCTACTACCCCAAGGCCAAAGACGATTTCAACGAGATCAGAAAGAACTTCAAGCGCTCGTTCACCGAGCGTTCGGCTAGCCGCTACGACATGAGCTCTAGCCGCGAACAGACGTTGTCGTCCAGCATGGAAGGCAGCGCGTTCACCCGCGCCGTCATGCATCGGCTCGGGCTGCACCAGCAACCTGTCTTGCTGGTGTTGGATACGTTCGAAATGCTCGCTGGCCGTGGCGATAGCGCCGTTGGCGCGTTGGCCGAGTGGCTGGAAGTAGTCTGGCAGGACTTCGACATGCACGGCATGCGCGTGCTGGTGGCAGGGCGTGCGGCGGCAAACATGGCGCGTCCGCTGGGCTACAGGATCGGTAAACCGTTCAACCTGGCGCCACTGTCTCAACGCCATGCCCGTGCCCTGCTCAGCCGCGAAGGCCTCAGCAGCCGCGATGCAAGAAAAGTGGCCGCCGCGCTGGACGGCAACCCGCTGGTACTGAGGCTCGTGGGCCGTTACCTGGCAAGCCATCCCAACGATGTAGAAGCATTCCTGAAAGATGCTGCCGGGCTGGACAAGGCGCTCGGCCAGGGCGTGCTCTACACCCGCATTCTCAATCGCATCGGCATTGGCGAGAGCGACCCGCTGCGCAAGCTGGCGTATCCGGGGTTGGTACTGCGTGTGGTCACGCCAACACTGGTGCATGACGTATTGGCTCCCCTGGTGCTGGGCGACGAGCTATCGCAGGACCAATCGCAGGTGCTGTTCGACCGCCTCAGGCAGCACGCCTGGTTAGTCGATGAGTACGCGCCGAATCAGGTACGCCACCGCAAGGACCTGCGTATCGTGACCTTGGGCCTGCTGCGCAAGGACCCGGTGGCCGGGCCGCTTGCGCAGCAGTTGCACCGCGAAGCCATTGAGTATCATCGAGAGGAATGCGACCCGGACCTGTCTAGCGAGCAGCACCTGGTGGAAGTCGTCTATCACCGCCTGATGACGCTGCAAAGCCCGCTGCAGCTGGACCAGCAAGAGCAGACGCTGGTCAGACAAGCCATGGCCGGCGACCTCAGTGAGCTCACGCCCTACGCGGCAGCGCTGGCACGCGTCTACTGCCAAATGCCACCGTTGCGCGAAGACCTTGCATTGCTGCCGGGTGAGTTGCAGCGTGAGGCGACCGCTGAATACGCCTGGGCACTGATCGATGCCGACCGGGCCGAAGAAGCCTTGGCACTGCCGACACCGGGCGTTCTGCCCGTGTGGTGGCTGACCGCGCAGCATGACTTGGCCAGGTGGAATACCCCTGCCGTTGGTAATGCGCTTGGCATGAGCCATGAGGCCTTTCGCGGTATCGCCTCCAGTAGCCGCGAGCATCAACAGAACGCCCTCGCGGTCAGCGCCTTCCTCGACCTCTGGCGGCGCCGAACCCAGAATATCCCCAAACCGTTAGAGTTGCTGCGTTTGGTCGAATCACGAGGCACAAAACGCATGACCGGCAGGCTCAAGGCCATGGTCGCCTGGGGCATTGGCGCGCTGCAGGAGCGTGCCAACGTCGATCAGGAATGGGAGGTGATGTACGCGTTCCTGACACAGGCCATGGATGATTCACCGCTCGCCAGTTACGAGAAAGCACGACTCTGGCTACTGTTGTGGGCGGCGGGCCACGTCAGTGAGGACGACGTCCTCGAGGTTCACGGTGATGCCTTGTCACTAGACGACCGTTGCCTGGCGAAACTCGATAGGTTATGCGATGTCGTACCGGGCAGTTACCCGCTTCGTGCTTGCCTGGCCAAGGTCAGAGCTCAACCTGTCGAACTGGAGCAGGTCGGGCTCTATACCCGCCAGCTTGCCGAGGCTATCACCCAGTGCCAGGCCAATCGGATTGGCTTTTTTACGATCGCTGGGTTCACCCCCTACGAAATGCTGCCTGGCATGATCGTCGAGTTACGTGCACCCACCCGGCAACTGATCCGCTCTGCCCTCGCCGATGCCACTCAGCGCCAAGCCGCCAATCGGTACTTCCTCGACCTGATTGCCACTACACAAGGCACCCCGGCCGCGCTCAAACGGGATGTTTGGCTGAGCAAATTATGGAAAAGCAGTGGCAATAGGGTGTTGATACCCTTCGTCGAATGGCTTGCGCGCATGGGTTTGGCCAGTGAGGTGTGCCGCGAGTTCGAGCGGATCTGTACAGGCGACGCTTCGCGACAGTTCCACCAACTGACGCAGGCCTGGCGCTTGATCGAGGCGCTCGAACCATCCCAACCAGCGCCAACGCCCCGGAGAACGAACGGCCCCGGCCTCTGACAGCCGGCAGCAGATCCTCGCTATTGGGGTCGCATTCGCACGAAGAGACAGTGGCATTGCCAGCGCGGGCACAAGCCTTGTGCGTAGAGAAAAGATGATTACACCGTACGATGAAACCCCTTGGCGCTTAAGGCTGGAGATAACATGCTCGCTGCAATATTGAACGGCAAGCGCCGAGGTAGCGGCGTTGAAGGTAAGCACTCAAGCCTGGGAGATGCCACCGGGGCGGAAGACATCCTGACCGCCACCATCGTCGAGCGCCTGATTTACTTACCCGAATCTGTGCGTGACCGCTTCTTCTCTCAACTGTTGGGACCAGACAGATCGATCGGCACCTTGGAGGATTTCGAGTTCTGGCCATCATGGTGGCTTGACGGACGACGTGTCGAACCCGATGTGGTGCTGTATGGGTCGGAGCGTACGCTGCTGATCGAAGCCAAGCGCCACGACGATCTCCAACAGCAATATGCTGTACAGCTGGCAAATGAGTTGCGGGCTGGTTGGGCAGGCAAGCAGCTGGGTGAAGGCGCGATACTCCTCACCCTGGGTGGCCTTCAAGATTACACACAGAAAAGCATTGCTGAGCTCGAATCCCAAATCGAGAGAGAACTGTCCGGGGCAGGCTCAGATTACGAGTTGGCGTGCTGCAGCTGGTATCAGCTGTTCCAGGCTTTGGAGGCCGCGATTTCCAACGCATCTTCGGACTCATCGCCAGGCCTTCAGCGCCTGCTGGATGATGTTGCCGCCGCATACGAATGGCATGGACTGCGTATTACTCCCCGGCGCTGGTTAGGTCAATTGGCCCCAGTATCGATCGACGCTACGCGTTCTCCTGTCTTTGCGCCTGGAATCGTTAGCGACAAGCGAATCCCAAGCTGCGTAGCGACATCCCGCTTCCTATCAGATCTTTCTGAGCCTTCTATTCAATTTACCCAGTTTCCCATTGCAAGGTGGAGTTAACTAACTTGAACACTGCGACTTCAATCGACAGCGCTTTGCTCGATGTGCGCAAGGCCTATCGCCTGCTGGCGGATTATCAACAGCGGATTCTTGAGCTACTGGGCTTTATACGAGAGGAGTTCGGCGCCGATTACTACTCTCAGATATCGCGAAACCGTGTGCCCCGCAGCCTCGATGGGCTAGAGGTCAGCAACGGCGCAGGGCAACGTTTTCTGCCGTTCAACGACATTTCCGTGCTCTGGCTTCGTAACGGCGGGCAGGAAGACCCCGTGCATTGCCATGAGAAAGGTGATCTGTTGTTCGACGTTTGGGTCAGGAACGACACGGGCAATGGTGAAGACGCCGAAGAAGCATCAATCGTCGAGAACAGCCGAAGCGAGTTGCGCATCTATATCTTCCAATGCCTGGACCCCCACAAAGGGCCATACAACTGGCGCACCCAGGTCTGGGACCTGACGTACTATCCAGCAATGGGAGAGGTACACGAATGTGATGGAAATCCTGGCTATCGCGCCTACGCGGAGGCTTTGGACTTATCGGTATGCACCGATGAGAACGCCGTCCGCACCGCCTTGAACGCGCTGAGAAAGCGCGCGTCGGAGAAGCTTGATCAGCACATTTGATGCCTGAACGTGGGCTACTTTAACCCATCCTTCCCGATTTTTTCTGAAGACGGACGACGGTGCCTGCGGTCGGCGCACCGACGAATGGCATCAGCGCCCTGCCCCTTTGAGCAGCACTGCCAACTCCTGCAACGCCGCGACCAGCAGCTGCAGCTGACCGCCCTGCCAGCTCAGTGCCAGGTATTGCCGGTAGTGCCCCTGGACACTGAACCGCTCGCCAGGCAGGGCCTGCAGCGTGGGGCCGAGCGCTTCGGCCAGGTGCAGGTTGCAAGGTACAGGCTGGGCCAGCTTGAGCCATAGCACCTGCCCACCCTCAGGCCTGCTGAATGCTGCCTGCGTGCCCAGGCAGGCGGCCACCTGCTGGCACAACAATGCCATGCGCCCGCGTAATTCTTCGCGCACGTGGGTCAGGGCCTCGTCGATCTCGCCTTTGCCAAGCATCTGCGCCAGGGCCTGCTGGCGTAGCGGCGCCAGCTGGAACGCGCGCCGGTCGAATGCCTGGGCCACCGCCAACTGGCGGCTGAGCACATAGCCATAGGGCGCTTCGGCGCCCACCGCAGCCTCCAGCGAACCCAGCACCAGCAGCCAGCGCGGGTCAACCCAGTCACGCAGGCGTGAACAACGCGGGGTCGTGAAGCAGTGTTCGCTGTCCAGGTCGTTCTCCAGCAACCACACCGGCTGTTGGGCCAGCAGCCTGGCGAGCCGCTGCTGCTCCTGCCGGGCCATAAGGCGGCCCGTGGGCATGCCCAGGCACGAAGGCATCACCAGCATGCTGACCTGTTCCTGGCCGAGCACCCTGGCGATGGCTTCGACATCAACGCCGCCGCGGGCGTCCTCAGGCACTTCGAGTACGCGCAGGCCCGCCTGCTGCAGCCACCGCAACAGGCGCCAGCAACAGGGCGAGCCGACCAGCACGGTACAGCCCTGCAGCGCCAATGCGGCCAACAACGTTTCCAGCACGGCTTGAACATCCGGGCCCACCTGCACCTCTTCGGGCTGCCAGCATTGGCGGGAGGAACGGGTGTAACGCTCGGCCAAGGCCTGGCGCAGGCGCATAAGGCCATGGCCTGCAGGCAATCGCGAGCGGGCCAGCCGCCGCTCCTGGGCGAACAGTGCGCGCTCCAGCAACGGCACCGGCACACGCCCGGCCAGCCCCGGCGCTGCGCGCCTGGTAGCGGTCTGGGCGAAATAACCGGACTTGGGCACCGACAACACCCGCCCTTCATGTTCAAGCAAGCTGTAGGCTGCCTGCACGGTGGCCAGCGAAACCCGTAAGCGCCGCGCCAGCACGCGCAGCGAGGGCAAGCGCGGCGGCCCGCCCTGCCCGACGTCTTCGATCAAGCCTTCCAGGTAGCGGTATACCACCTGGTAGGCGAATTCTCGCTGCATCAGCCCAAGGCCTCGCCCGGTGGCGGCAGCAGGCGCAGTTCCACGTCACGCCGCGCCAGGCTCGCCAGCAGCCGCCGTGGGCCTTCATCCAGCCGCCCCGCGTAGAGGGTGCGCAGTTGCGCCAGGGCCAGGCCACTGGTGTTCACCAACCAGTCCTTGACCGCGTCGGGGCAAGGCTCGCCCTGCAAGGCGCGATGAAGGTACGGCAACGCAACCAGCATGTCGGCATGCCGGCTGCGCAGGAAACGCTCAAGGCCCTGACCGCGATCGACGAATGGGCGATACAGCAGGCATTCGAGCTGCACCGGGCCAATGCCGTAGGCCTTGCCCAAGCGCACCTGCTGCGCGGCCTGGGCCCTGTCCTCACCCTGATAACTGACCAAGCGCAGTGGCGCCCGCGGCAACAAGGGCGCCTGGCAGCGGGCTTGCAGTTCATGCAACTGCGCCAGGGCCAACGGGTCGAGAAACGCCGCCAGCGCGCTGCAGTCCTGCCCCGGTTCGAAGCGCCAACCCATCACCAGGTCCAGCTCGCCCTCGCTGAGCAGTTGCGGCAGCAGGTCGTCCAATGCCAGGACCCGCATCAAGGCCTGCGCCTCCGGCTCGATGGCCGAATGCGCCAACAAACCCGCCACGCCGTGCAACTGGCCAAGGCCGGCGAGCAGGCTGCCCATGCCAGCGTGCGAAGGGCCCGGGCCCGTTTCAACGCCCAGGCGCAACAACTTGCGTGCCCAGGCCAGAAAGCGCCGCCGCTGGCACCACGGCATGGCGGTTACCAGGGCATCGATGCAGGGTTGCCCGGCGAGCGCCAGGCGAATGGCATCGGCCAGCTCAAGGTGCATACGGCAACCCAGCAACACTTCGGGGCGAGCGTCCACCAGGTGGCCGAACTGCAGCAAGGCATCGCGCGCCTGCGGCCATGGCTCAAGCGCAAGCACCGGGCGGCGATGGAAAGGCACCAGGGTTCCAGCGCTGATCACCTCCAGCTGCACCCGCGGATCATCTTGCATGAACAAGGCGCTGAAACTGCGCTCATGCTGCTCCAACAGCGCACTGCTGGTCGCCGGCAGGCACGCCACCAGCACACGCAGCTTGAAGGTGACCGGTGCGCGCAAGGCGATACTCAACTGCGCCGCACGCAATACCGCCAGCAGGCGGGCACTGCGCCGGTCACTGCCCTGCACCACCAGCAACCTGAAGTTGCCGATGTAATCTGGCCCGCCTGCGGCCACCAGCAGGCGCTGAATCAACAATTGCAAGGACGCGCGCTGCGCTTGGGACATGTGCCGCAACAGGCGCTCCAGTACCTGTTGGTAGATGTAGTGCATGGCCTGATCGTGAATAATGCTCACACCACCCCCTCACATGGCCAGGAGGGGTAAGGGCTGCCGCCAGCCCATTGAAAGACGCGCTCCCGTCTGCATCGCACGCTCCTTGCGTTGTCGTTCTCCGCGCTATTATCGAATGTTGCAAGGCGATTAATAGATACAGATTCCGGCAAAAAAACCATTCAGCAAGGGTGCAGCAGCGTCTTCACTCGCGCAAAGCCCAAGTGGTTTCAGAACGTGTTCCCATCGCGAGCCACAGGCTTTCCCTGCCTCTTGTAGGAGCGGGCTTGCCCCGCGAAGCAAGCGGCGCGGTGAATGGCACCGGCTGCGCCGGTGTTCGCGGGTCAAGCCCGCTCCTACAGGGTTACAAGCACCCACAAAAAACCCGGGACAATGCCCGGGTTCTTGTACAACACGAAAGCAGGCTGTCAGGCCGAGGCCATATCCAACACCACCCGCCCCCCGCAAGGGCATTCATCCATGTACCGATGCGCCTCGACCACCTGGCCAAACGGGTACACCTTGATGATCTGCGGTGTCAGCAACTGATCGGCCGTGAACTGGTTGATATCGCGCAAGGCGCGGTGCAGGGCCACCTGGTCCTGGCTGATGCCCAGTTCCGGCTTGCCGGTGAAGTTGCCGATGCAGTGCACGTAGAACTGAATGTTCTTCTGGAACGCCGCGCACGCCGGGAACGGCGTCTGGTTGCCACCCTGCAGGCCGTACAGCACCAGGCTGCCACGTGGCGCCAACACGTCGCCAAGCAGCGACATCTGTGGCCCGCCCATGCCGTCGAGCACCATGTCCACGCCCCGCCCGTCGGTGTACTTGCCCACCTGCATCAGCAGGTCCTGCTCTTCGGTCACGATCACCTTGTCCGCGCCCAGCCCCAGCAGGTATTCACGCTGCTCAGGCTCCTTGGTCACCGCGAACACCTTCAGCCCCAGCGCCTTGCCCAGCTGCACGAAGGCCGGCCCGGCACAGTGGCTGGCATCGGTAACCAGCGCCGTTTGCCCGGCCTTGGCGCGAGCCAGGTCGACATAGGCGAAGTAGGCGATCAGCAGCGGCGTGTAGTGCACGCTGGCCTCGATCGGGGTAAGCACATCCGGGTAACGGGTAATGGCGGTGCGCGGCAGGACGATGACGTCGCCATACACCGGATGCTCGTTGGCGCTGGTGGCCGGGAAGCTGGCCACCCGGTCGCCCACCGCAATGTCGTCTACGCCGGCGCCAACGGCCGTGACCACCCCGGCCATCTCGTGGCCGATCCCGGCGGGCAGACGTGCCTGGGACGGCGCCAGGTTCTGCCGCCAGAGCACGTCATACCAGCTCACGCCGATCGCCTCGACGCGGATCTGCACCTCGCCGACGGCAGGTGACGGTTCGGCCTGCTCTTCGCAACGGAGCACGTCGGCAGCACCGAACTTGTGGAAACGGATGACGCGGGACATCGCATACCTCGCCTGTGTGAATCTCGTATTACCACGGACTTTATCCGGGCTTTTACCGTTAGACCATCAGTGGCTATTAATAGTCGACATGCCTGTCATCGATTGGGCACCTGACTTTCCTGTGCATTGGCCCCCGGAAATCGGTGCAGGGTAGCAGCCTTTGGCCTTAAGATTCACCCCTGCCCCACTTTAGGCGAAGCGCACCGATGAATCGAAACGACCTGCGTCGCGTAGACCTCAACCTGCTGATCGTGTTCGAAACCCTCATGCATGAGCGTAGCGTGACCCGTGCCGCGGAGAAACTGTTCCTCGGCCAGCCGGCCATCAGCGCGGCCCTGTCGCGCCTGCGCAACCTGTTCGACGACCCGCTGTTCGTGCGCACCGGCCGCAGCATGGAGCCGTCGGCCCGGGCCCACGAAATCTTCGCCCTGCTGTCACCGGCACTCGACTCGATCTCCACTGCCGTGAGCCGTGCTGCTGAATTCGACCCGGCCACCAGCAATGCGGTGTTTCGCATTGGCCTGTCGGACGACGCCGAATTCGCCCTGCTGCCACAACTGCTCAAGCGCATCCGCGCCGAAGCGCCGGGCATCGTTCTGGTGGTGCGCCGGGTCAACTACCTGCTGATGCCGACCCTGCTGGCCTCCGGCGAGATTTCCGTCGGCGTCAGCTACACCAGCGAGCTGCCGGCCAACGCCAAGCGCAAGATACTGCGCCGCAGCAAGCCCAAGCTGCTGCGCGCCGACAGCGTGCCGGGCAGCATCACCCTCGACGACTTCTGCGCCCGGCCCCATGCCCTGGTGTCTTTTGCCGGCGACTTGTCCGGGTTCATCGACGAAGCACTCGACGAGATTGGCCGCAAGCGCCAAGTGGTGCTGGCGGTGCCGCAGTTCAACGGCCTGGGGAGCTTGCTGGCGGGAACCGACATCCTCGCCACGGTGCCGGACTACACCGCCGATGCACTGACCGCAGCGGGCGGGTTGAGGGCCGAGGACCTGCCACTGCCGGTGCGCACCTTCGAACTGCACATGGCCTGGCGCGGGGCGCAGGACAACGACCCGGCAGAGCGGTGGTTGCGGTCGCGGATACAGATGTTCTTTGGGGATCCTGAGAGTCTTTAGGTTTCGTCAGGCAGGCTGTTCGGCTAATCATTCCTGCCTTTCCACAAACCATGGAGCTCCATTCACTTCCAGACGATTGCTACATTGGGGGCACATCTGAGGGCATGCTTTGGATGGTTTTAAAAGGATGCCCCCAGCCTAACGTCCAACAGTCCCCTTCTCGGACAATCCCCCGTTGCTGTTCCCAAGCCGACGTCGAGCGCTATCCGATCACTTCAGCTAATGGCTGAACCTCCGTACGAGAACAAGTGGGGATAGTCGAGTGATCGCCAATGGTGGTAGCGTGGAGCCATCAATGGATGTGTCCGTAAGCTTGCGCTTGCTCTTCACAAAGCCCGGCCGCCAACCTTCTTCATCGATACAAGGACGTCATGGTGAGTATTCCAAGCCCATCAAATAAAGGTGGGCCAGCAGCTCGACAGGGTTTCAAATACCAGGATCACGTCGCCGTTGCGTTTATTTTGAAGATGCTGCGTGACAGTACCTATCTCCAAGTGGAATGCGAAACCGCTGATGACATCGTCGCGGTTTCTGAGAATGCAGGGGAAACTCTCAATGAGTACATTCAGGTCAAGACCACCGAAAATGATAAGAAGTGGAACCTGACCGAGTGCACCACCCTAGAGAAGCAGAAAGCTGACTCCTCCTTGTTTCAGAAGTCATTAAAATGCGATGTACGACCGGGTATAGCCTGCTTCAGAATCGTGTCCAAGCGCGATATCGCAAAGGCACTGGAGTATTTCGCCAAGGAACTGGACAGACGGGTTACCCCCGACCTAGCCACGCAGCGAGGACTGACACTGGCCAAGCAGCTCAAGACTGTGTCTGCCAGAGGGCGTGACTTTTCCTATTGGGCAGACAATTTCGTCTGGCAGGTTTGCGGTGATGTTTCGTCGCTGGAGGCAACGAATCTGCGTGTACTTGCTGAGGTTATCGATCTGTACGGGGAGACCCCTTCTCATCGCCAGCAGAAAGAGATCTACGATGCCTTCTTGGCTTGGGCCGACGACGCTGCAACTGCTGATGTCAAAACCGTACCCGAGAAGAAAATAATCAGCCGTGTTGCAGCCCTCGCGCGACTGAAAGCTCTACTTGGTGCAGCTGCCAAGCACTCTGCCGCCTTTGCCAAACCATACAAGACCAAGCCTGATCCGTTCCTGGTGGAGTTTCACACGACCACGGAGGATGGTTTGCTACGTACCCTGTCTGGCTTTGACGTCGAGTACGATTTCGAGGAGTGGCGAGCCCAACAACTAGCGGAGCACTTGCTGCAGTGGCTGCCTGAATTCTGTCTACGTGCGAGCGAAATCGCCAATTTCCAGATACACCACACGCCAACGGCATTGGCGCGATCCATCGACACGTTGACCCAAGCCGCCGTACCTCGGGATCGATTGATTGCAGAGTTGATATTGCATGCCATCCTGCGAAGTCGGGAACACAGCGAGCCAATCGCATGTAAGGTTTTCTATGCGGTCAACGGCAAGCTTTCCGAGTTCGGCAATGCGCACATCGTCCAGAAACCGGGTGAAGCAGACCAGCTATGGCTTGGTTTGTCGCGGATGATTTCCACCGGAACGATGGATCAGACACTGAAAGAAATTTGCGATGTGCTCGATGCCACCATCTCCAGAGCAGCGCTAACTGAGGAGCGAGAGATCATCATCACGCTCCGCGAGCCTCATCACCACCTACCCACGGCCGAAGCCTTCAACAAAGCCTTGCACCGCAATGCTCCTGCGCAGGAAATGCTAAGTGTGTTGTGCTTCCCGATCCTGCTCGCCTACGACAGCGACGCGTTGTCCGAGGGGTACCTGTCTGATTACCTGGCTAGCCTCAAGACAGAGGTTACCCAGCACTACAATGCGTTGGCCAATACATTACCGTCAAAGATCAAACAAGTCCGGGTAGTGGTCTTCCTGGTGCCGATCGAGAGCATCCACCAGCTCGTTCAGAAATTTAATACGCTCTGCAAGGCTGCTAGCTGATATGAAATACGATCTCGTCAAACAGCAGCTAGAGAACCTTAACGATCTCAAAAGTGACAAATCCGGCCTACTCATGGGGATGAGCTCTATCGTGAACAAGGGTCATCCCGAATGGGAGGGCCGTGACCTGGTCATTCGGGCGCTTGACAAGTTCGAGCTGTTCGATGAAGTCGAACAGTCGTTGCTGCTCAGCCTAGTACGTACCGTTGGACTGTTCCCCTACATCACCCCACATGTCGAGAGCGTTTCGTTCCTCGACCGGTTGGCCTATGAGGTTCATCGAGTGGAAGGGATTGAGAAAGGCATGGTTTTTCATCGCCTGCAGGCACATGTTTTCCATTTGTTGATGCAAGGCAGAAACGTCGTACTAAGTGCCTCGACCAGCGTCGGTAAGAGCCTGGTGATTGATGCTGTCCTCGCACAGGGCAAGTTCCGAAAGGTTGTAGTGATCGTGCCTACGATCGCCCTCATTGATGAAACTCGCCGGCGGCTGGTCAGACGCTTTCGTCAGCAGTGCAACATCATCACGCACCCTAGCCAAGCGGCAACAGACGCCCCTATTAATGTGTACTTGCTGACCCAGGAGAGGGTGCTCCAGCGTGATGACCTGGGTGATGTTGATTTCTTCGTCATTGACGAGTTCTACAAGCTCGACCTTGCCAGCGATTCTGACGAAAAGAATCGATCTATTGATCTCAGCCTTGCTTTTCACAAGCTTGCGAAGCTGAATGCTCAGTTCTATCTACTCGGCCCACACATTCAGAACATCCAAGGCCTGGATGGGTATGAGTACAATTTCATTCCCTCGAACTTTTCGACCGTGGCAGTCGACGTGACGCACTACAACCTGCGAACGCGCGGCGACACGCGAAAGGATAAGCTTCTTGAACTGTGCTCGCAGATCACCTCTCCTACCCTGATCTACTGCCAGTCACCGGCAAGCGCAAATCGGGTCGCGCAATATTTAATCGATGAGGGGGACTTCTCTGCGCTTGATGGCACCCGTGAAATTTCAGAATGGATTGCGGATAACTATCATCCTGCCTGGAACGTAGCGAAGGCGATTTCGCTAGGCATCGGCATTCACCACGGCGGTGTACCAAGGGCCATCCAGCAATATTTTGTGAAGTTGTTCAACGAGCGAACCATTCGCTACATCATCTGCACGTCCACCATGATCGAGGGGGTGAACACGTCGGCAGAGAACGTCATCATCTATGACCGAAGAATCAACAACAGTCCCTTTGATTTTTTCACCTTCAAGAATATTTCCGGACGCGCCGGGCGAATGAATCAATACTTCATCGGTAAGGTTCATATGCTGGAGGAGCCACCAGAGGAGAAGAGCCTCATAGTCGAGTATCCAATCGGCTTGCAAGACGGGACGTCCCCTATAGGACTGCTCATGAAACTCGAACCCGAATACCTCACCGACCAGTCGCGGCAGCGTCTTGAGGCTGCCTATGCGACGCCTCAACTGTCCGTCGCGACGCTGATCGAAAACAGGCACATTCCAGTCGAACGTCAGGTCGAATTGGCCGACCGCATTCTGCGAGAGCTCGCGCTGGGTCGCGTATGGCTCACGTGGAAAGGTAACCCAGAGCAAAAGCAACTTGAGTATCTCTGTACTCTGATCTATGAGCACCTTCCTCATCGGCTGCCGGAGTATGGTATCCATTCAGGGCTGCAACTCGCTTGGCATATCAATGCCCTCAGAGCCCAGAAAGACTTCAAGGCCTATCTCCAGCAGGCGATTGATGAGGATGGCTCCGACCGGACTCCCAGCGAGTCGATAGGGCAACGGCTCAAGCTCATACGCAACGTCATTTCATACCGCCTTCCCCGAGACATCATGGCGTTGAGCAAGATCCAAGCGGACGTTTTGACCCGCAGGGGCATCGAGCCAGGGGACTTTGGCTTTTTCGCCGAGCAGCTTGAAAACCTGTTCCATGATCCGCTGCTCACCGCGTTGGATGAGTACGGTGTGCCGACCCAGATCTCCTCGAAATTCAAAGGGGCGATCTTGCCTTCAGAAAACCTTACCCAACTACTCGACAAGTTACGCGCATGGGCACCTAGAATCGAATCGGCGCCGTTGACACACTTCGAAAAAAGCATCGTAAGGTGGGCTGTAGACGAAATCTAACAGGGAGTATTGCGGCCACTCACCCGCAACCTGACACCCTCTAAAGTCGTAGTGCGTGCTCTGAAGGATAAGAGATCTATTTCCCAAATTGCGTCGGCAAGCTCATATCACTTGGGCATGACAGATACCTTCACCTAACAACGCCTTCACTTATTATCAACCGCTATCAAGCGGGCACAAAATCACTTGCCAACCGACTCGTTAGGGTTAATCGCCAACCACGGTGCGCAAGAAAAGGAGACACCACACCCATGATGAGAGTCTTACGCAAACGCGCTTCACTCCCTAGGCCGCTGACCGACGAGCAGGTACGCAGAGCCAAGGAACGACTGGCTGACCATTACCGCCTACCTCCTGAAGAGCGCGCGCGTCGACGCCCACCACTTGAGCCCGACATTTGGAAATCTGCACTTGTCCAAGAGGCGCTGTACAGGGTTTTTCTCAGCAAATGTGCATATTGTGAGACCGCCCTCCATGGGAAGAACCCCACGGAGATTGTGCATCACAGACCGTTAAGTAATGCATTACAAAATGATAGGCGTGAAAGCGAAAGCCATAGTTCTGACCATTACAGTTGGTTCGCTTATGAGTGGGAGAACTTATTTCATTCCTGTGTCGAATGTAACCGCAGCAAACGCAACATATTTCCCGTGAAAGGCCCTCGCGCCAGAGTCCGCAGCACTTGGTCAGAAACAGAGACCTTTGAACAGGCGCTGTTAATCAACCCCTGCAACACAGAACCCAATAAGCACCTTCGCTTCGAGTTCAATGGAACGGCTATCGGCGTGGACCCTATAGGTCGAGGCACCATTGACACGCTTGCACTCAATCGAAGTGAACTGATTTACGCCAGAGCAAAAAAAATTCAACGCTGCTTAGATCTGCTACAAATAGGAAGAGGCAGAGATTATCAAGGGGACTACGAAGAGTTCCGCACGGAACTGGAGGATAGTAGTGAATTCTCTGGCGTAGCCCGTATCTTTTTCTTTAATTTCATGTCTCGCTATGCCCAGTCAGCCAAGCTTGCCAAGCCAAAGTTAAAAAGCATCGAGGATGATGCCATCGAGTTAGTGTATGGCGCTGACGATCAACAATGGCAAGAGCTTCTGGACTCAGCGACGTCTCAAACCCTGTACGCACATGACGAGCCACTCGAGCTAGTTTCCGAGTTGCGCACGCTGCCGCTACGCCCCGAGCCACGAACCTCACTCCTGCGCCGCATTAGCATCCGCAATTTCAAGGGTATTCCCCAGCTAGACCTCGATATTCCTGCCACGTCCCCAGATGAAGCGGGCGCGCCGTGTGCCACGTTGCTAGGAGAGAACTCCACCGGCAAAAGTACGACCCTCCAGGCTGTGGCGCTCAGCCTAATGGGCGATACCATGCGCACTCGGTTAGGAGTGTCTGCTGAAGACTTTCTTCCCCGTGAAGTGGAAGGATGGTATTTGAACGATACCGTTACCCCGGAGGTGGTTCTCGAGTTTGACACTGGCGAGCCGATTCGCTTCCACATCGACCCGTTGACCAAGCGCTTCGTCGGTGAAGAACAACCCGCGCTAGTGTTATTCGCCTTCGGTGCACGCCGGTTCTTCGGCAAAGAAACGGCCCGTCGACAGCACATTTCGGCAGTAAAATCATTGTTCGACCCCTTTGCCAATCTGCCCCATCCAGGCCGTTGGTTACAGAGCCTTGATGACGCGAGCTTCGACGCCCTTGCACGTGCAATGCGAGAGGTACTGATCTTGAAGCACGACGACAACATCGGCAGGGACGCCGAGGGTCGACTCTACGTTCATGCGCACGGCCGTGAAACGCCCCTCGAGCGACTCAGCGATGGCTACCGTTCACTGATGGCCATGGTCTTGGCAGTGATGCGCGGCATGCTTGAGGAATGGGGGGATCTGGAATACGCGCGCGGGCTCGTGTTGATTGATGAAATCGAAACCCACTTGCACCCACGCTGGAAGCTGCAGGTGATGTCCGCCCTGCGAAGGGCGATGCCCAATGTGCAGTTTATTGTGACTACCCATGACCCACTCTGTTTACGTGGTATGCGCGGCGATGAAGTCAAGGTGCTTGTGCGAAACGAAACGCAAATTATCGAAGTCCTGAACGACCTGCCGGACGTCCGAGGGCTTCGTGCAGAACAGTTATTGACCTCTGACTATTTTGGTTTGTCGAGCACCGCCGACCCTGATCTGGAACAGGTGCTGGAACAAATCGCATTGCCTACCCACGCTCGCTCTGCGCTGTCCCACCATGATCAGCGAACACTCGGACATCTTCGTTGGCTCGGTGACACGCCTGCTGAACAGATCCTCAACGAAGCCCTGCGCCGCTTTATTGAGGAAATGAATGCCTCATCCGAGGTTGCTCGAGGTCAAGTCCGAGAAGAGGCCGTGCAAGGTGTGCTGGCCAAGCTTAAGACCCTGCAACGGAGCCGCCGCCCATGAGGTGGGTAGATCGACGGGATGTTCCCGTCCCAGCATCCCTAGCCGGATCCACAAGCCTGGCCGCCCGCGAACGTGAGCGGGCGACCCAACACTTTAGGACTACTCCCACCACTAAGTTCAAATTCAAGGCCTATCGGCAGGATGATGTTGCCACGGCATTAAATACGTTGTTCTTTGGCAAATGCGCCTATTGCGAGTCCAGCATTCGGGCCGTTCAACCGACCGATATTGAGCACTTCCGCCCGAAAGGACGCGTTGCTGGCTGCCCTGAGCACCCAGGGTATTGGTGGCTCGCCGCGAGCTGGGAAAACTTACTTGCCAGTTGCATCGATTGTAATCGACGGCGCTACCAGGACGCTCAGCAAACTGAACAAACCCCACTGGAAGATGAGGTTGAGGGACAGTTTTATTTAGGTAAAGGCGATTTGTTTCCCATATTGGGGCCACAGCGCGCCTTTGGTGCGAGTGATAATCATGAAGCCGAAGACCCCGCGCTCATTGATCCTACTCGACGCGATCCCAAGCAGCACTTGAAGTGGATGCTGGAGCAAGAGCTGAGCGTGGTCGGACCTCAAGTGCATGCAGGTCAGATTGACCCCTACGGCCACCACACCTACCGAGTCTTTGGCCTGAACCGGCAGGGCTTGGTGGAGCAACGCACCGCACGCTGGCGCGAGATCAAAGCGCAGATCGCCTCTATCGAGAGCCAACTCGACCTGGCCATCACCATGCCTGAGCCACATGCCACAAACTTGCAGAACCTGGCATTTCAGCAGGTTGATGCGCTTTACGCCTATGCGGCGCCTGATAAGCAATATTCGGCCATGGTGGAAGACTTGTTGGCTGCCGAAGTTGAGCGATTACTAGCGAAATACCAACGGTTGGGGATCGTGTCCCGGGAAGTGGTGTAACTCATCCTGCGGCGCTATTCAGAGTCCTCCCCGCCGATGCTTGATCAGCAGAAAATCAAGATTGACCGCGTAAGGATTATTCCTTACCATTCAACCAATACATCCGGGAGAACGCCATGCCTGCCATCCACGAAATCGCCACGTTGACCTCGAAGGGGCAGGTCACACTGCCCAAATCCGTTCGCCAGCTACTGGGCATTGACACAGGTGGCAAGATTGCATTCGACGTACGCGGCGGTGAAATCGTGGTCAGCCGCGTAGACACCACCCACGAAGACCCTGCAATCGGTGCGTTCCTGGGATTGCTGGAGGCTGATATCCGAAACGGACGCAACCTCACTACCCTGCCGGAAGACTTGGCGCAAACCATGCTCGCCAATGCAGAACACCCTGTAAACCTGGACGAGGATATCGATGGTGAGGTCGCGATCTGATGGTGCGACATGGCTGGACACTGTTGTTCCATGAAGGTGTGACTTTACAGCTACGCAAATTGCAAGAAGCCGCCGCACGGGCCGAGCAGAACGACCCGCAAGGTTTTGAAAGCAATGCCAACGTGAAGCTGTTTCGGGCATTGAGCCATCTGATCATGGAGGCTGTGCCTGCCGACCCGGGCCGTGATGAGTTCCGCCAAGGCAACACGCTGGGCACTGCCTACCGACATTGGCGGCGCGCGAAAATCGGCAGGCGCTTTCGGCTGTTCTTTCGCTACGATTCGAGGTCCAAGGTCATCGTCTATGCGTGGGTCAACGACGAAAATACCCTACGGTCCGCAGGCAGCAAATCCGATCCCTACGCGGTATTCGAGAAGATGCTGGACCGCGGCAACCCTCCTGATGACTGGGATGCGCTGACTGCTGTGACGCGTAGCGACTGGGACGAGCCCAAAGCATAAATTGCGCAAGTGGGTGAGGGATTGCACCTTTGAAACCGATCCCTCCTTGTTGCGTCCACTGCAATCCACTCGTAGCTGCTGTTGAAAGGGGTACATCTGCGGGTACAAATCCAACTTCCCATGCATAACCATTTGATTTATATGGATGCCCAAATGTTTTTTGGCAGCGATGAAAACATGTGAGCCAAAAGCTTGGGAGTGCTTGAGTGTAGCCCCGTGCTTTGGGTTACCAAATTCCTAACCACTGTACGAGAGTGGTTTGGGGATCCTGATAGCCTTTAAGCTGCGCACGGCACATTGATGCCGCAGCAAAGCTGCTCCGAACCAGCGCCCCACTCGGTCGTCACAGTCGGGTCCATAAACCCGCCTCGCTATGGCTACCAAACAGTTGCCGAGGATGACTTGATCAGTGATTCACCGCCAATTCCTTGAATAGGCCGACGATAGAGTCCACCATGGACAAAAATAGCACGCACCCGTGGTTGTAGAGCCCTATGTCCCAGGGAGCGATCACGCCCCCAATTCCAACTTTTGGCGGAAGATGAATATCGAGAATTACAAGGCAATCGCTGACAGCATTGCGCTGCTGCTTTTCCCACACGCGGAAGTCATCGTGCACGAGGTGAAAAGCCAAACAGTCGTTCACATAGCCAACAATTTTTCGAAGCGCAAGCTGGGCGACGACTCAGCGCTGGACCAGGAGCTCGGGGAGTTTCGTAGCTCCGCAAGCATTGGCCCGTACGAGAAGATCAACTGGAATGGGCAGAAAATCCGCTCAATCACCAGCGTCCTGTACGATCAGGACGGACAGGCCGAGTACTTGCTCTGCATCAATTTGAATTTTTCGGTGTTGGAGCAAGCGCGAGAAGCGCTGGACGCTTTCTTCCAGGTCAGCCGCTTGATCCCTCAGCCAGACGCGCTGTTCAAGGATGACTGGCAAGAGCGGATCAACACCTTCCTGCACACTTGGCTCAAGGAACGCAATCTCTCACTGCGCACGTTGAAGATGAAAGACAAGCGCACCCTCGTTGAGGCGCTCCACGCAGAAGGCGCATTCGAGGGTAGAAGTGGCGCGGATTATGTGGCCAATGTTCTCAGCATGGGCAGGGCGACTGTCTACAAGTACCTCAAGGAGCTGAGAGCCTAGCGCCCTCAAATACGAAGGGACCACCAGTCGTTGGCCGGTCCCTCGCCATCACTGCTCGCAAGCGTAAGACGCTTCAGTCTGCTGCAACCACTCCCACCTTGCGCCTCAGGCCAGGCAAGCGCAGCTCGCTCACGATCATGCCCAATACAATCAGACATGCCCCCAGGATGTTCATCGAGGTGAAGCGGTCTCCGGCGAGCAGATAGCCAAAATAGCCACTAAAGATCGGCTCGCATACAAGCAGCAACGCTACCTTCTGTGCCGGCAGCACCATCTGAGCCCGGGTCTGCACCAGGTAAGCAACAGCGGTTCCTACCACAGCGATAATCAGGACTGTCAGAAGTGACGAACGGTCCTGCGGCAGCGAAAACTCCCCTGCAGCCAGGCTCCAAACCAGTGACAGCACACCCACGGTGAGCAGTTGGATGAATGCCAGAACCAGAGAAGTCGAGCCAAACTTGATCTTGGATAGCACGATGATGTGGATTGCGAAAAACACAGCACATCCGAGGATTAGCAGGTCTCCGTAATGGATCGCGTAGTCCTGGAGGCTGAGAAAGCCCAATCCACACAATGCAGTACTAGCCCCCACCACCTGCTTGGCTTTAGGCCGCTCAGCACCGATCAAAAATAGGAAGCAGGGAGTCAAAACCACCGAAAGTCCAGTAATGAATCCCGCGTTGGAGGGTGTCGTGTGGGCCAAGCCCGACGTTTGGAACGCAAAAGCGATAAACAGCATAAGACCTGCGAACACCCCTGCACGCCAGTCCCGTCTACTAAGCGATTTGAGATGCTTGATCGCCCATGGGAGTAGCGCAACTGCGGCGATGATAAAGATGAACGCATTGAGCGCCGAAGCACTATTCGAGTGCAAGCTCTGTTGTTTGGCGACAAAGCTCCATCCCCATACCGCGGTAATGGCTATCAGGGCAAAGGTCCAAACCTGGTTGGGCTTCACGGCAGCATCCTCCACTGTGCTGTTTACGGGAGGCGGATGCTACTGGGCTAGACATTAAAATATCCACTAGAGATTTTTCGTCCACACAGAGTTTTTGTTGCCTGAAGTCGCTGAAAGCCTTGATTTAGAGGGTTCTATCTACCCAACGACTGTGTCGAGGCGCGCCTAAATTTCGACATCCGGACGTCTGAAGGCTCTTGTTTGATAGAGAAAATGTGTCTACCGTAGACACATATTCCACTTCAGAGACATACATGATGTCGATTCAGACTCGCTTCACGGACCTGCCTCCCCTCGGCCCCGGTAATACGGTTCGCCTGCTTACCCATGAATTCACCGGACATGAATCTGCCCGTAGCGCCTATATCCAAGCCGGCCTTCATGCGGATGAGCATCCAGGGCTGCTGACTTTGTGGCACCTGCAGGAAATGCTGGTTGACCTGCACCAGGAAGGTCGAGTCTTGGGCAAGATCGTCATCTGTCCATTCGCGAATCCAGTGGGAATGACGCAGAACGTGCTCGGGTTCTGGACCGGCCGTTTCAACCTGGCTAACGGTGAAAACTTCAACCGCAATTTTCCAGACCTCATCCCGATGCTGGAGGCTCAGCATATCGACAACAGTGCGGTGCTGTCGGAGCAGAAACTGCAGGCCGCGATTAACGCCCTGCCGACCACGGATACCGTCAGCGCGCTGCGCAAAGCGCTCCTAAGCGAAGCGCTTCAACATGACGTCGTGCTGGATCTGCATTGCGATACTGCAGGTGTGCTCCACCTGTACGCAAATCAGGCCCAGCGTGACCGGGCAACCAGACTCGCTGCCTGCATGAACATCGATGTTGTCTTTCTTGAGCACTCCGCAGGAGGCCAACCTTTCGATGAGTCGTGTAACCGTCCATGGAACTGGCTCATCGACCAAGGTTTGAGTTCTCAAGCAGAGCGTCCTTTCGCTGCGAGTATCGAGCTGCGTGGACAAGCAGATGTGAATGACGAACTGGCAAAACAGGACGCGAAAGGGATCCTCAACTTCTTGGCAAGCGAGGGGCTGTTGCGTCTTGACGATCAGCCTCCAGCGAAAGGCTCGCCTCAAGTCTACCCACTTGAGGGCGCGAGCCACTTGCCCTCTCCAGGACATGGTCTGCTGGCCTGGAAAAAACGACCCGGGGACCGCGTTTCAAAAGGCGAATTGATCGCCGAGCTCGTGCCGATCGACGCCTCGATCGGCACCCCGAGAATTCCTATTCACAGCGATGTAGATGGCGTCCTCGTGGTTCAACCGCTCTTCAAGCTAGTGCGAGCCGGCCAACGCGTAGCACTGCTTGCCGGTATCGAACCCTTTTCCAATCGACGAGCCGGCCAATTGCTCAATCACTTCTGAATTTACGAAGGGTTAAAAAATGACTGTCGACGCTAAATACCTCTTTTCGCTATACGAGGCGATTGCCGAAGCGCACCAAGCACTGCGCCCAGAAGTGAGTGTTACCCCGCTCACCCATAGCGCTCGTCTGTCCGCAATGACGGGTTGCCATGTGTACCTCAAATGTGAGCACCTCCAGCACACGGGCTCGTTCAAGTTCCGCGGAGCCAGCAACAAAGTCCGTCTGTTGCCCGAAGCGCAGCGCAAGCTGGGTGTAATCACTGCTTCATCGGGTAACCACGGACAGGGCCTGGCGCTTGCCGGCAAAGTCCTGGGGGTACCGGTCACGGTCTACACCACCACATCTGCATCCGCTTACAAGCTGGATGCCATTCGGGCCCTCGGCGCAGAAGTCGTGAGCCTCGACATGGATCCGCTGAGCGTGGAGCTTGAGGCTGCTCGCCAGGCTGAGCTCCAAGGTAAGCCATTTGTTTCGCCGTACAACGACCCAGAAATCATCGCGGGCCAGGGCACGATCGGCATTGAGCTCTTCGAACAGGCTCCGGATCTGGATGCTGTATTCGTCGCCGTTGGCGGTGGGGGCATGATTTCCGGAATCGGCGCTGCCTTGCGCGCGCTAAACCCGAAGATCGACATCATTGGTTGCTGGCCAGCTAACGCCCCAACCATGCAGAAATCGCTCGAAGCTGGCGAGATCATCGAAATGGAAGAAGACGACACCATTTCCGATGGCACCGCGGGCGGCATCGAACCGGGCAGCATCACCTTCCCGCTCTGCCAGAGCCTGCTAACGAGGACGGTGCTGGTCAGTGAGGAAGAGATCAAAGCGGCGATGCGCGATATCGCTAGCTGCGAACGCTGGATCATCGAAGGCGCTGCCGGCGTCGCGGTGGCCAGCATGCAAAAACTGGCAAAGGAATACCGGGGCAAGCGCGTCGCGGTGGTCATTTGCGGCCGCAACATCCTTCTCGAAAAATTCCTTGGGGCAGTTCAATGAAAGTCTTTAGCAAAGAGCAAATCATCTCTCAACTCAACCTGGAGCTGGCAGTACAGCGCCTGGAAGAGGGCTTCATTGCCTTCTCTGCAGGTAAGGTCCAGGTTCCACCAGTTCAGGCGTTTGCATTCACTGCCGCGAATGGTGACTGCTGCGTGAAGTCGGCATATGTGGAAGGAAGCGACACCTTCACCGTGAAAATCTCGACCGGCTTCTACGACAACCCGTCCAAAGGCCTGGAAAGCAACGACGGTCTGATGATGGTGTTGTCTGCCACGACTGGGCAGCCACTCGCGCTGATGCAGGATGAAGGCTGGCTGACATGCATCCGCACTGCCTTGGCTGGCCGTATCGCAGCCCGCCTGCTGGCTCCTAAAAACGTCAAAGCAATCGGCATCCTCGGTGCCGGCATGCAGGCGCGGATGCAGCTGGAGCAACTGGGTGCTGTTACTACGTGCCGCAAGGTCATCGTGTGGGGCCGCAGTGACGCTGAGCTCGAAGCTTACAAGGCCTTCGCCACCGGGCTGGGGTATCAGGTGCAGACCACCAAAAATGCCGCCGATGTTGCCCACGGCGCAAACCTGATCGTTAGCGCAACCCCCTCCCGCGAACCTCTGTTGAAAAGCGAGTGGGTACAGCCTGGCACGCACATCACTGCTGTCGGTGCCGACGCTGCAGGTAAACAGGAGCTCGACGCTGCGCTTGTCGCTCGGGCAGACCGCATCATCGTCGACTCGATCTATCAGTGCAGCCAGTACGGCGAAATCTCTCATGCACTCAAGGCTGGCTTGATCGGTGAAAGCCAACTTGCTGAACTGGGTGCACTGCTTGCAGGCAACGTGAGTGGCCGGGATAACGACGATCAAATCACCCTGGTTGACCTCACCGGTGTAGCTGTCCAAGACGCTCAGATTTCGAGCTGTGCATTGGCCTCCATGAAAGGCTGATCATCCCGCCCCTTCGCATTCTCGCGCCCTGCTTCCAAGGTGCGGGGTGCATTACTGCTGGAGTGACATCATGATAATAAAAAAACTCTCCACCCTCTTCTCAAGCTCAGCACTCGCACTTCTCTTAGCATCCCAAGCTCTCGCGGCCGATAGTTTGCGCATTGGCATCGAGGCCGCCTACCCACCCTTCGCATCCAAAACCGATACCGGAGAGATCGTTGGGTTCGATTACGACATCGGCAACGCTTTGTGTGCGCAAATGCAGGTCAAGTGTCAGTGGGTCGAACAAGAGTTTGATGGCCTAATCCCCTCGCTGAAGGTAAGGAAGATCGATGCCATCATTTCGTCGATGACGATCAGCGAGGAACGAAAAAAGTCTGTTGACTTTACTAATCGCTATTACCTCTCTAATGGACGAATCGTAATGAATGAAGGGGCAGACCTGGGCACCGATTTCTCAGGGCTGGCCGGTAAGCGAGTAGGCGTGCAAAGAGCAGGGATTCACGACCGATTCGCAACAGAAATACTGGCTCCGATCGGGGCGCAAATTATTCGCTACGCCTCTCTGAATGAAGCGTATCTGGACCTGATTGCCGGGCGACTGGATGCGGTCCAAGGTGACGATGTGGCAGTCCGGATAGGTTTTCTTGATACTCCAAATGGAAAAGGCTACGCCTTCGCTGGTAAACCGTTGCAAGAACCAAAATACTTTGGCGACGGTGTAGGTATCGCAGTGCGCAAGGGAGACAAAGTACTAGCGGAGCGCTTTAACCAAGCGCTGACGGCTATTCGCGCTAACGGCGAGTACAAAGCCATTCAAGATCATTATTTCAAATTCGATATTTACGGAGAGTAAGAGCCCAGTCTCTCAGCTCGAATAAATTAAGGCGCTAATAACGATAAATAGGCGACCCTGATGAATTTTGACTTCCTGGAAACAACCGCTCTCAACGGGATGCTTGACGCCTTTGAGCAATGTACGAGCCAAGTGGTAGAGCGGCAGGCAACTTCTGCAGGCTTCTTTACAGTCATAAAATGTGAAAAATCCATATTACCTTTTTCTCAGGAAAGCGAAAGGACATGGCAGTTCTCACATCCCGACTTGATTGATGGTGGATTCTTTGTATGCTGGCCACTCAGCGAGGTAGAGATTTGCCTTGAAGCTGTTTCTAATTCTGGGCATTGGCCTTTAGAGGTCAAGGTGATCCCACCACCAGAATCCCGTTTACGATAACTCGCGAAGCCACTTGACAACGACGCCGCCGTCCGTCCCCTCTGCTCCTTCAGTTAACCGAACCCTAAAGCTGGCTTAACCAAATAAGCCTATACCTCTGTCTTTTACGAGGATAGTCTTGACTGGTAGCAACACAAAATAAGTACAACGTCCACCTCGCTGAATTCGCTACTGCCCATCTCTTACGCCAACAAAAATTACGAGGACAAAACAATGTCCCGTGGAGATAGCAAATGCCCACCTCTTCGGTTGAACCGCGTCAACCCGCTTTACTCGAAAAACGCTCTATTGACCACATTCCAGAATCTGAACGACATGGCAGTCTTTATAGCCAATTCACGCTATGGCTCGGCAGCAACCTGCAAATTACCGCGCTGTTGACTGGCTCTCTTGCAGTCGTTCTGGGCGGGGACGTGTTCTGGTCGCTGATTGGTTTGTTGATTGGACAGATTTTTGGGGGCGCCGTCATGGCCCTGCATGCCGCACAAGGACCGAAGCTTGGTCTCCCCCAGATGATCTCAAGCCGAGTCCAGTTTGGCGTGTACGGGGCAACGATCCCTATTGTGCTGGTTGCCCTAATGTATCTGGGGTTCAACGCAACGGGTGCCATTCTCTCTGGCCAAGCCGTGGCGCAACTGGTCGGGGTGAGCAACAGCGGCGGTATTCTTATCTTTGCCAGCTTGACCATGCTCATGACGATCATGGGCTACCGCTTCATTCACATCGCAGGTCGCGCAGCGAGCGTGGTGGGTATCATCGCGTTCTGCTATCTGTTTGTCCGCCTCATGATGACCAATGATGTTGGCCAACTCATGGCGATCCGTCACTTCGCCTGGGGTAGCTTCCTCTTGGCCGTGTCGCTTTCGGCCTCATGGCAAATCGCATTTGGCCCATACGTTGCGGACTATTCCCGATACCTTCCTAGCAAAACTTCTCCCTTTAAAACCATTTTGGCTGTCGGACTTGGCTCTGTCATCGGCGCGCAAATTTCAATGGTTCTTGGAGTGTTCGCAGCCGCCCTGGCCGGGGCTAGTTTCGCCGGCCATGAGGTGTCCGTAATCGTAGGCCTCGGTAGCAAGGGGCTGGCAGCTGCGCTGATCTACTTCAGCATTGCTTTTGGCAAGCTCACGATCTCGACACTCAACGCATACGGCAGCTTCATGTGCGCCGCCACGGTCATCAGTGGTTTCCGCGGGGATGTGGCAATCAGCGCTGCGAAAAAGGTGTGTTTCGTGCTCTGTATTGTCGGCGCATCCACCACCGTTGCATTGCTCGGTGAGGATTCGTTTATCGGAACCTTCAAATCGTTCATATTGTTCTTGCTGGCATTCTTCACGCCGTGGAGCGCGATTAACCTTGTTGACTTCTACTTCATCAACAAGGAGCAATATAACCTCGATGCCTTGTTCGACCCCAACGGGCAATATGGCCGCTGGAACATGGTGGGGATTGGCACTTACATTTTCGGCATTTTCATCCAGATGCCCTTTATTTCTACCAGTCTGTACACCGGCCCCTGGGTCGAGAAAATGGGTGGAGTAGATACTTCCTGGATTATCGGGCTCATCATACCTGGGGCTATCTACTACATACTTGCGAAGCGAAACATGTCGAGCGCACCTGCCCATGCACACCCTAATACTTAAAAGCATGTGCATAAGCAAGCCGCTCGCTCATGCGTTGGCACCACCCCCATCTTCAATGAAATGGACACCCACAAGTTACTTTCATTTTTTGACAACCTAGCTTTCGCAACTGGCGATTTATTTGAGCGCAGGCTGTTCATACCCTGATCTTGGCAATGAGGCATAACAGAAGCAGAGCCAACATCATTGCCCTTTCCGCTCGGTCTACTGCCTCGTAAGTTGGTAATTCTCAAATATTTTCACCTGCAATACGCTCCTTAATGACAAACATAAAAAGTCGGCCAATAAAGGTCGACGTGGAGACCTTCATGACTAACAAAAATCCACAGCCTATTGATGCGGCCCTGGTGCCACGCTTTGCAGGCATCCCCACATTCATGCGGCTACCTGCTTTCGAAGACCCATATCAGGTTCGCATCGGTTTGGTAGGCGTTCCTTGGGATGGCGGTACAACTAACCGCGCTGGCGCACGTCACGGACCACGTGAGGTACGGAACATGTCCAGCCTCATGCGCAAGGTTCATCACGTGAGCCGTATCGCGCCCTATGACTTAGTCCGCGTCGGAGACCTCGGCGATGCTCCCGTCAACCCGATCGACCTTCTCGATTCGCTGAAGCAGATCGAAGGGTTCTTCAGCAAACTGCACCAGGCTGGCGTCATCCCCTTGTCCGTAGGCGGTGATCACCTGGTCACCCTGCCGATCTTCCGCGCTCTCGCCCGTCATCGCCCAATCGGTATGGTGCATTTCGATGCTCACTCCGACACTAATGATCGCTACTTCGGCAACAACCCCTACACCCATGGAACGCCCTTCCGCCGTGCGATTGAAGAAGGTCTGCTGGACCCGCGGCGCACCGTGCAGATCGGCATTCGCGGCTCGATCTACTCGGCCGAAGATGAAGCGTTTGCTGAGGAATGTGGGATCCGGGTGATCCACATGGAGGAGTTCTGCGATCTCGGCGTAGAAGGCACCCTGGCAGAGGCCCGCCGTGTCGTTGGCGACGACCCTACCTACATCAGCTTCGACGTTGACGTCTTGGATCCGGCATTTGCTCCAGGAACCGGCACACCAGAAATCGGCGGGATGACAACGCTGCAAGCCCAACAGATGATCCGCGGTCTGCGCGGTTTGAACCTGGTAGGTGCTGACGTCGTTGAGATTTCGCCACCGTTCGACATGGGAGGCGCCACAGCACTCGTCGGCGCAACGATGATGTTCGAACTGCTCTGCATCCTCGCGGATGCTCTGGCTGACCACGCCTAAGTCGAGGAGAAGCCATCATGAGCTTCAGCGACCTCATAGGTTACGACCGAAAGGGTGAAGTTCGAGAGATCGACACCACCCTCTCCAAGGGACGGCTGAGCACGCTCAACGTCTGTGCCAATACACTGGCCTTCAATGGCCCAGCGTGGGTCGGGGTATCGTCGATGCCCCTGCTCTACACGCTGTCTGGAGAACTCGCACCGCTATCGATTCTCGCTGCGTACTTCTTCCCCATGATGGTGATTGCCTTCAGCCTTGTGTACCTGGTCCGCCGGGCACCTGCGGCCGGAGGCGTCTTTGTGTTCAGCAAGCGCTATCTGACACCAGGAGCGGCCACCATTCTTGGCTGGGCGTACGTGATCATGTGCTTCAGCGTGACCGCGATGTGCGCACTGGTCGGGGCGCAATATGCACAAAGCCTGCTTGGCCTTGATGGTTCAGTTCATACCGGGCAGGTCGTGGCCAGCACGATGCTCATCGTATTCATGATGCTGAACTTGAGGGGTGTCGAGGCTACTGCCAAAGTCGCCATCTGCCTGCTGGCCCTCGAACTCGCAGTGCTCCTGGGCCTGGGCTTGGCAGGCATCATCCATCCACAAGTACCCAGCGCAGGTGTCCTGAGCTCCTACCTGCCCTCGTCACTGGACAGCTTCTGGACGGCCATTGGACCAGGCATGTTGTTTGGGATGTGGATGCTCGCGCAGTTCGACTCTTCGATCAATTTCATTGAAGAGGCCAAAACCCCCGTAAGAACCATACAGCGGTCATTCCTGCTGACCTTGACTGCAATGTTGGTGATCTACTCGATCGCGGCGATCGGCTGGAAAATGGCAGTCCCTGCCAGCACGCTCGCCGGCATGTTCGCAGACAGCGCGCAAGCAATCGGCAGCATTGCAAAGCTGTACCTTCCCTCCTGGCTTCTCTGGTTGCCGACCCTGGTCATCATCACGTCAGCATGCAACTGCTTGAACATCTCGCTGAATGCCGGGGTTCGCGCAGGCTATCGCATGAGTCGTGATGGCGAGTTGCCGGCGGCGCTGGAAAAACTGAACACGAGGCGCGTTCCCGTTCGCCTGACCGTGATTGGAACTGTTTGTGGGTTGGCAATGATCTGGGCAAAGCCAGTGAGCGACTTGCAGTGGTACTACGATGTGGTGTCGATCACGATGATGATCTCCTACGGCACGATGATCCTCTGCTTCATTTTCGCGGTCTTCCGCGAACAGCCACTTCATAAAGCCTTCGCAATGTCCGGCTTGCCAGCCTTGGCACTACTGACCCTCGCCTACATCACCTACACCGCAGCTGCCCAACCTGCGGACCCTGCCTATCTCTATCACGTCTGGTACTGCGGCATCGTCATCATCGCCAGCGGTGCGGTGGTACTCACTTACAACCGGCTGCGCCGTAAGGCGCCATCGCAAAGGACTGTTCCCCATGACCATGTGGCCTGATCGAAAACGTTACGCAGTAACTCTGAGCTTTGATCTAGATGGTGAAACCGCCTGGGAATCGTCCAGCCTGGACGGGCGCCGACTGACTTTACTCTCAATGGGCGCCTACGGCCGTAGAGTGGGTGTGCCCCGCATTCTCGAACTGCTTGCAAAGTACGACGTCCGTGCCCAGTTCTACATCCCGGCCTTGATCGCCGAGATGGACCCAAACATCGTCCGCGGAATCGCAGAAGCTGGTCATGGCATTGGCTGTCATGGCTATTTCCACGAACGCGTCGACGAACAAACACCTGAACAGAACCTGCGCATCCTCCGCGACAGTAAAGCAGTGCTAGAGCGGACCATTGGGCGCGAGGTTAACCACTATCGTGCTCCGGTTTGGGAAATCACGCCGGATGTCATCAGCTCACTGGTCGAGCTCGGGTTCAAAACCGACAGCAGCCTGATGGGGGACGACCGCCCCTACCTGGTAGGGGGCGAGCCTGGGCAGCTTCTAGAGTTGCCGGTCAGTTGGGTGCTGGATGACTGGGAGCAGTTCGCTTACTCCGCCGAACCCGCCGTAGGAGGTGTGATCGAGGCGCCTGACAAGGTCCTGAGCCTGTGGACCTCCGAGTTGGACGGCATGCGCGCGTATGGTGGCCACTTCATTCTCACCATGCATCCGCAACTGATTGGCAGGCCCTCACGGCTCCTGATGTTGGAGCGCTTGATTCAACGCATTCAACAGAACGACGACGCCTGGTGGTGCACGCCTGACGACGTGTACGAACAGGTGCGCAAGGGCGCGCTGGATCTACCCGCTCATCCCTACTGAGAGGTTTCCCCATGAATGTTCTCGTGACAGGGTCCAATGGCTTCCTTGGACAAGAAGTCGTGTGTCAGCTTCTAAAGCAAGGTCACCGCGTGACTGGCTACGATCGCAGTCTGACTTGTGCAATTGAAGCTGCTGACTACCAATATCGCCAAGGCGATCTGATCGATCTGGCCAGCCTGCTGGAAACCTCTCAGTCCCAGAAGTTTGATGCTGTCATCCATACGGCAGCAATCTCCCACCCTGTTGATTCGCGGCGCATCCCACTGCAGACCGTGTTGACCAACGCGGTGGGCACTACTCACGTGCTGGAAGCGGCACGCCTGAGCGGAACACATCGAGTGGTGAACCTCAGCTCCGAGTGTGCCTACGGCAATAACCAAGCACTCGGCGTGATCGACGAGTCGGTGCCGCTGCAACCGACCACCCCCTACGGCTGCACCAAGGTGTTCACCGAAAAGCTTGGCCAGGTCTACACCGACCTCTACCAGGTCAGCGTTGTTTCACTGCGCCCGGGTTGGATTTACGGGCCTGGCCAATTCATGCAGTGCTATCTCAAGGACTTGCTGCGAGCAGCCATCGACGGAAAGCCACTCTATGAAGCCGCTGGTGGCGATTACCACCTGCAATACGTGCACGTTTCGGACGTCGCAGCGGCCTGCCTACTGGCAGCAACCGTCGAGGATGGGCAATTAACTCAGCGAGTGTTCAACGTCACCGCCGGCGAACAAGAGAGCTACTCCTCGGTTGCCGAGCGGGTTCGCTCTCTGTATCCGGCCGCAGACATTGCCATCGGCCCAGGCTCGATTGACGTCCTCGATGAAAACGCACGGTTCGACATCACCGCAGCACGTGAGCAGCTCGGTTACCACCCTGAGTATCTGTTAAGCGACGGCTTGGTGACCTACGCACGCTGGCTCGAAAACCATCCCTACTGATCTGGACCCGCCCCATGAAAACTTATCTTGTGACAGGCGCCGCCAATGGCATCGGCCGCGCTATCGCCCTCGCCTTGGCTGAAACTGGCGACACGGCAGTGTTGAATGACATGAGCTTCAGCCACGAGCTTGAATCGTTGGTCCAGGAACTGGAATCCAAAGGCGTCATAGTTCGTATTGCGCTGGGTGACGTTTCATCGCCGGAGACGGTGAAGCATGCTTTCAGCGGATTGGAGCGGCTGGACGTGCTGGTAAACAATGCCGGCATCCTGAACGAAGCGCCAATCACCCGGATGGCGTTCGAGCAATGGGATCTGATGATACGCGTGCACCTTTACGGCACCTTCTTGTTCGCGCAGGAAGCAGCTCGGCTCATGACCCGACAAGGCAGTGGCTCCATCATCAATATTGCCTCTGACCTCGGTCAGCTGGGCTGCGCCAATCTGTGTCACTACTCCGCAGCAAAAGGTGGGATCATCGCACTCACCAAATCGCTAGCCAGAGAACTCGCGTCTCATGCCGTGAGGGTAAATGCGGTGGCACCAGGTGGCACACTTACGCCAATGGTCGAGCGACTTGGGCCGGCTTACGTGAAAGAAGAAGCTGCACGGTATCCACTCCAGCGCCTCGGGACAGCAGACGAGATCGCTCATACTGTGGTGTTCCTTTCCTCCGAGAAAGCCAGTTT
The DNA here is from genome assembly GCF_011752535.1 of Pantoea sp. Tr-811. NCBI lineage: Bacteria > Pseudomonadati > Pseudomonadota > Gammaproteobacteria > Enterobacterales > Erwiniaceae > Pantoea > Pantoea sp. Tr-811. The sequence continues at coordinate 123,184 of NZ_VWXJ01000008.1, read as the reverse complement.
CACGACAGGTCAGGTACTGGGCGTGAACGGTGGCGGAGTGATGAACGGGTAAAGTCAGCCCTTCAGCCCTGCTATTTCGGTAGCAGGGTGTCAGAAAGCCCACACGACTAGAGGTGGTCATGCTTGGAAACTTAAATGACGTGGATCTGCGGATGCTCCGCACGTTCTGCACGATTGTTGAGGCTGGGGGGTTCACCGCAGCCCAGACGCGTTTGAACATGAGTCTACCGCGGCTGAGTGTCGTGATCCGCGACCTAGAAATTCGTGTGGGCTATTCGTTGTGCAAGCGAGGCAAGTCCGGCTTTCAGCTCACAGAAGAAGGTTTGGCCACCTACAGCGCTGCCCAGGAACTCTTTGCCGACATCGAACGCTTTCGACAAAGAACAGTGGAAGTGAACGGCCGAAGCCAGGAACACCTTCAGCTGGGTACTGTAGACAGCTTGGCTACGATGCCGGAGAGCCCCCTGCCGAATGCAATTGCTCGCTTTCGCAAAAACCTTCCAAGGATTCGACTGCAGCTGCATGTGATGCGTCCCGATGAACTGGAGCAAGCAGTCCTGGAAGAACGCCTGCATCTGGCGATCGGAGCCTTTCACCATCGGCTCTCGGGCCTGGATTACAGACCACTGTTCAACGAGGAGCAGAACCTCTACTGCAGCAGTGATCATCCGTTCTTTGATCGAGCAGATGAAACACTAACCATCGAAGAAATCAGTGCTTCCGACTACGTGGATCGCGGCTACGTTGCAGAAAATCGCCGGCCTTACGAACTGCGCTTCAACAACATGATCAGCGCCTTCTCGATGGAGGCCATCGCCCTGCTGGTTTTCTCGGGGACTTACATCGGCTACCTCCCCTCCCACTATGCGAAAACCTGGGTAGAACAAAGACGACTGCGAGCCATTCTTCCAGATCGACTTGCCTACACATCAGCTTTTCACTGCATTACTCGGCAAGGAATGGAATTGCAGGCAGGCTTGGCCAGCTTCATCAGCATACTCACCAGCGGCAATCAGCCGCCTGCAAGTAAACATCAGATGCTGTTGAGCACCTGACTGATCATTGGAGGGTGCGATAAACGCTGCCCCCCGATGAACCTGCGAAGTGCTCTCAGATCAGTTGCGGTAATCGGGCGCTACTCGGTCCAGCATGCGCAGCAACGCCTTCCAGGCCAGGGTAGCCGCATCAGGATCTGACAACTCCCCCTCTTTCAGTTCGCGCTGCGGCTCATTGAACTGTCGCTCTGTATGAGCACAAATTTCATGGCTCGGCAGCAGCAACTGACCGGCCTGCTGGGCCGTGAGCTGTATCTCACAGGCTTTTTCCAGATAGTACATCCTGATGAACGCTTCACCCACTGTGCGTCCTCCCGTCAGTAGGCCGTGGTTGCGCAAGATCATCACGTTCTTGTCTTCCAAATCCGCAACCAGGCGTTGTTGTTCATCGAGATCCAGGGCAACCCCTTCATAGTGGTGGTAGGCAATCTTGCCGTAGAACTCCATGGAGATCTGATTCACGGGCAGTAAACCGCACTCCAATGCTGCAACTGCACAGCCGGCGCGCGTATGGGTATGCAGTACGCATTGAAGATCGTCACGCGCACGGTGAATAGCACTGTGGATCACAAAACCGGCCGGGTTGACAGCGTAAGGCGTAACGCCAACGGGCGCCCCATCCAGGTCGATTTTGACCAAATTGGAGGCGGTGATTTCATCGAACATCAGCCCGTATGGATTGATCAGGAAATGATGCTCCGGCCCCGGGATACGTACCGAAATATGGGTGAAGATCAAATCGGTCATGCGGAAATGCGCGATTAGCCGGTAGCAGGCAGCTAGTTCCTCGCGCAGCACTTGTTCGGTTGAGGTCATGCATTTCGCTCCAATACTGATGTGAGGCTCTGGCTTAGTAGCTCAGCACCTTCTCCAGCCATCAGCGACGCTGGTGAATTACGCCGTCTGAAAGCAAGTCCACCTCTTCTTGAAGTGGCCGAGCAGGCACTGATCGTTAGGTTCAGTATGAGTGAATGAAAACTAGCAACAATCGAATTTTTTTCGCCGGTGATGTAGTGTTAGTTTCACCAATTGACCATTTGCATCAGGTGCGGAGCTTTATGCTATTCCCATCAATGACGGCGCTTCGTGCACTGGATGCGGTGGCACGCCTCGGAAGCATCTCAGGTGCAGCTGACGAGCTCAGCCTCACGCGAAGTGCGGTCAGCCACCGCATCAGCACGCTTGAGGAACAGCTGGGGTTCGCGCTGACTGAACGAATTGGCCGAGGCATCCGGCTTACGTTTCGAGGGGAGCAGTTCGCCCGGGAAGTGCAACACATCCTTCAGCGCGTTCAGCTGGCTGCAGCTGGTCAGCATGAACAACAGATTGCGGGGCGCCTGTGCGTCAGCTGTAATACAGGTTTTGCCAGCGCCTGGTTGTGCCAGCACATCAATGAATTCATGACGCTATACCCCCAGGTTCAATTCCATCTGATATCCCCACGAACCCCGGCCGATACCACCTCGAACGAAGCGGATGTCTTCATTTCCTATGGCACGGGTGATTGGCCGAATATGCAGGTAATGCCACTGATGGACCTGCATTACTTTCCGGTGCTGAGCCCTCAACTGCTCTATGCCAACGGCGGTCTCCGGCATATCGATGACCTACTGAAGTACACGCTGCTGCACATGAACGACTACACGGACTGGCGGGTATGGCTGGGGGCAGCGGGCCGTAACCAGGTTAATTCCTCCTCCGGTGTTTTGTTCTCCGACGCTCCATGTGCTCTAGCCGCCTGCTTAGCAGGACAAGGCGTCGCGATGGGCGATAACCTGCTCAGCAGCGACGCACTGAGGCGTGGGCTCTTGGTGAGCCCGTTCGAAATCAGTACGCGCTCAAACCGGGCGTACTTTTTGGTCTGCCATCCAGCTAAGGCGGAGCACCCTATCGTCAAGGCGTTCAGCGACTGGCTCATCGAAACACTCGCTCACACGACCTAGATTCGCGCAGGTCACATAAATTCGAGATAGTCGCTCGCGCTGATCACTCAAGCCGATACTCGGCCGTCCCATCTTCAGACCATCTCGCCATGGAGGTACACTGAAGTCCGGTGTGCTCCACCCCGATAGCTCTCAGAAATCGCCATTCTCGATTGCGTATCCTACTGAGGGTATCAGAGGGTATTTTTGGGGGTACATTTTTGCTTCAGAAAACCAGAAATACCGCCCTAGAGCCCTGTCCAAATGTTCTTTGGGGACCCTGACAGTCTTTAGGTGTCGTCGGATAGGCTGTTTTTCTGATTACTTCTGCCTTTCCACAGACCATGGAGCTCCATTCACTTCCAGTAGATTGTTACATTGGGGGCATATCTGAGGACATGCTTTGGATGGGCTGAAAAGGATGCCCCTAGCTTTGGGCCAAGTGGGCTATTGATGAGGATGAATGCACTGAGGGAGATATGGACCCTCGCCCCTACCCATATCAATGACCGAGCCCTAGAGAACCCACCACCCACCACCCACCACGCTGGGCAAATGCGTGCAAATGTAAAAAATTATGATGGCATAATGCCTTGGCAACCGGCAAAATCCACACGTTCCTAACGGATTTTAAGGACCGGTTCCGATGACATGGCCAGTCACGCTGAAACTCGACAGCGCAGCCTACCCGCTCAGCGTGGTGCAACGCGCCGCTTATTCCCTGGCCGACACTGTCACGATTCAGGTCGGCATTGAAGCCAATCACATAAGCCTCACGGGCCACCCCGCTGAAGTCAGGCTAACGCTTTCCCCGGAGCAGGCTCATTCGTTAATCCTCCAGCATCTGAACGACTTCGCCCTACGCGACCATATCAGCCGCGAAACAGCAGGGTTGCGCGAAGTTCTGGCCCGAGCAGCGCTCGTTGGATGTGGGATTTCGCAGTGACACTGATTGCGACAGACGCCAAACACTACCGCTTGCTGCCTTTTCGATTCATGCGCATGAACACGGGACATGACCGTGACATCCTGCTCACCTCCGATACCGGTGAGTACATGCACGTGAACGACGCGCAATTACGAGCCCTCAGTTACTTTGACGTTCAAGCAAGTACGCCTTTTTACAAGGACCTACTGGCTCGCCACTTCATCTACGAACCGGGCCGCCATGACCCATTCCCGGAAATGGCTGCGCAGTATCGTAGCCGCAAGGACTTCCTTTTCCAGGGGCCTGCACTGCACTTATTCGTGGTTACATTGCGCTGCAACCACACCTGCCAGTACTGCCAAGTGTCGCGGGCCCCTCTGGGAGGATCCGGCCACGACTTATCGGAAGCGGATGCAAAAGCGGCGGTCGATCGCCTGTTCGAATCGAACGCTCGCGCTCTGACTGTGGAATTTCAGGGTGGCGAGCCGCTTCTGGCCTTCGAACGCGTCCGCCAGATTGTCGAATGGGTCGTTGAACGAAACGTGGTCGAACAACGGGATATCCAGTTCGTCATCACCACTACGCTGCACCACCTGACGGAAGAAATACTCGACTTCGCAGAACAATATCGCATCCAGTTTTCGACCTCGCTCGATGGGCCGGCGCCCTTGCACAATGCCAACCGCCCTACCCCGTCACGAGACTCCTACGAACGCACTGTAAAAGGCATCCAGTGGGTCCGTGAGCGCCTTGGCCATGATGCGGTTTCCGCACTGACCACGCTGACTTCAAGGAGCCTCGAACAACCTGAAGCGATCATCGATGAGTATGTAAGCCAGGGTTTCTCCAGCATCTCGCTTCGACCTTTAAGCCCTTATGGGTTTGCCACCAAGAGTGCCCATCGACTTGATTACCCTATTGAGCGATACCTGGCCTTCTACAAGAAAGCACTGGCCTATTTGCTGCACATCAACCAGCAGGGCGTGTACCTCTCAGAGAGTTACACAAGCCTGCTGCTGAAAAATATCCTGACACCCTTTTCCTCCGGGTATGTAGACCTGCGATCCCCTGCTGGCGCTGGCACTGCAGCACTGGTTTACAACTATGACGGCTACGTCTATCCCTCGGACGAAGCCCGGATGCTGCTGGAAATGGGTGAAGACGGCTTGCGGCTCGGCACCGTGCAGCAACCCTTGTCGGAATTACTCGCATCGCCAGTTATGAATGCGTTGCTCGCCAGTGGTGTAGCAGAGACGCTGCCGGGCTGCTCCGATTGCGCACTTGTCCCGTACTGTGGCGCTGACCCTATCGAGCACTATGCCCGCCAAGCTGATCCGATCGGACACCGAGTGTTCAGCAGCTTCTGCAGGAAGAACATGGGGCTTCTGAAGCATCTCTTCGGTCTGCTTTACGATGGCGACGATAACGTGCAGAGGGTGCTGCTGTCTTGGTTGAACAGGCGCTCTTACAGCGATGTCCGGTTCCCAGGTTACAGGGGCTGATGGCGATGCTGCGCAAAGATACCCACTTCGAAATCCATCACCTGAATGGGCCGAAACTGCTCAAGGTCATCACGCTGGATGAGTTCATCGAACAAGGCCTGGCTGTTTGTGCCGGAAGCGCTGAGTTAGGTGACCTGCTACTTTGGCTGCCAAACGAAGAACGGCTACGGAGCCCGCATCTGCTCTCATTGCCAGTGGGTGGATTCCTGATCCCGGAGCCATTGATCGGCGACTTCGACAGCACGCGACCCTATCTTCACACACCCAAAGATGCGGATGTCGTGCAGCCCGGCGATGTCATTGCCATCACTCCAGGCAACACGTTGGTGCGAGTACTCTATCGACGAGGCTCAGACAGCAACCTGCTGTTCATGACCGATCGTTGCAACAGCCTCTGCCTGATGTGCTCGCAGCCGCCCAAAGATATCGATGACCGTTGGCACATCGAGGAGAACCTACGGCTGATCGACCTGATGGACCCGGGCGAGGAGAATCTGGGAATCAGCGGCGGAGAACCAACGCTTTATCGCGACGGCCTGCTGGAAATCCTGGCCAAGTGCAAAGCCGTTATGCCGCAGAAATCCATTCATGTACTCAGCAACGGGCGCCTGTTCCAAGACCCGAGCTGGATCGCAGCGCTCTCTGCCATCGGCCACCCTCAGTTGAGCTGGGGCATCCCGCTGTACGCCGACAATGCCGAAGACCATGACCATGTGGTACAGGCTCCAGGCGCGTTTAGCGAAACCCTGCAAGGTCTTTACAACCTGGCGCGGGCCAACCAAATCATCGAAATACGCGTGGTGCTCAATCGCCTGACTACGCCACGCTTGCCCGAGCTCGCCTACTACGTATTCAGAAACCTGCCCTTCGTGCGGCATGTTGCGCTGATGGGTATCGAAAGTACCGGCCTGGCCAGGAAGAACTATGAAGCATTGTGGATTGACCCGCTGGACTATCAGGAGTCGTTGAGCCAAGCCGTGTATTTCCTGTTCAACCGCGGGGTGCCGGTTTCGATCTACAACTTGCCCCTGTGCCTGATCCCGGCCCGCCTCTCACGTTTCGCCCGCCAGAGCATCTCGGACTGGAAAAACCTGTTCATCGATACCTGCCAACAATGCGCCGCCGTCAAACATTGCTCTGGCTTTTTCAAATCCCACACCGACCGCTGGCAGAGCCGCGGCGTACAACCACTATCGACCGAAGCCTTTAGTGCCTATGCAAGGAGTGCACAGTGAAATTGCTCGACCGCTGGAAAGTCCTAATCAGTGGGATCAGCCTGCTGCCAATGGCAAGTACCACCCTGGCACAGGTGGGCCCTATGCCGCTCGCCGATGCAAAATGGCAACCCAACGACAAGCTACAGCCCCCGGTATTTGCCGATACGCTCAATGCGCCAAACACCGTCAACATCTATGCGGCGCATCGCTCGCACAGTTCACACCGGTCCCACAGTTCGCATAGTTCTCACTACAGCGGCTCGGGTGGCTATAGCGCACCTCGCTACTACAGTCCACCCGCGACCAGTACCCGAAACTACAGCCCATCGAGTACACCGAGCAGCACACCGAGCAGCACACCGAGCAGCAACAGCCTTTATCAGTCGTCTGGCACTACCCGCGGGACAAGCACGAACACTTCAACGAGCCGCGCGACCAATGAGCAGAAGAGTAACCTGGTCACCCGTGTGCAAACCGCGCTGATGGTACGTCAGTATTACCAAGGCGCCATTGATGGGGTGATGGGCAAAGCGACCCGTGGTGCGTTGATGGCCTTCCAGATGGACAGTGGGCTGACAGTCAATGGCCGGATGGATACGCCATCGCTGAATGCGATGGGGATCAAAATCCCTTGAGTCGTTTGGGGTTGAAGCAGGCGTACGTTTAACAACGAACGAATTATCCCGTGCTCGCAGGCAGCAAACCAGATCCCTACGCGGTATTCGAGAAGATGCAGGGCCGCGGCAACCCTCCTGATGACTGGGATGCGCTGACTGCTGCGACGCATAGCGACTGGGACGAGCCCAAAGCATAAATTGCGTAAGTGGGTGAGGGATTGCACGTTTGAAACCGCTCTCTCCTCGTTGTGTCCATTGGAGTCCATTCGTAGCTGCTGTTGAAAGGGGTACATCCGGGGGTAAAAATCCAATTTCCCGTTCATAACCTTTTGATTTATTCGGTGCGATGCGTCCAACACCAGTGGTCCGGGCTCGCGGACCTTGTCAGCATCGACTCAGGAAGCACGTGATTAAATCGAGGACCCGCCTTACACCGGCAGTTCGGTAGTGAGCTTGATCTTCTCCATTGGAACCTCAGTTTTGACATTCTGAACCACGTCCAGGCTCGTCAAATGAGCAATCTGGAAGCGTCGATAAGCGTCCAGGTCCGCTGCCACTACTCTAAGCATGAGATCGCAATCGCCTGCCATCACGTGGCACTCCACCACTTGCGGTAACTGGCGGACGGCGTTGACGAACTCATCGGTGGTGGCCTGGTCCTGGCGCTTGAGCCAAACCCTGACGAACAACGTCAGCCCCAGCGCCACTTTCGCCGGGTCCACCAGCGCCACGTAGCGCTCAATCACGCCAGATTCCTCCAGCAAACGGACCCTACGCAGGCATGGCGATGGGGAAAGCCCGACCTGCTTGGCAAGCTCCTGATTTTGTAAGCGACCATCTCTCTGCAGAGCGCTCAAGATGCGGCGATCGATAGCATCTAGCTTGATTGGCATTGGATTCTCGCTATAGGAAAATTATGAAACTGGATGCTAAATGCTCATGCCGATCATGCAATTACGCAAGCAAATTCCAGCGACAAATTGAAATAATTTGCCTCCAACGGAGGTGCGTATGAATGCCATTGAACCTGCTCTGAGTGATCCCCCAGCCACAACACCCAACGACGATTTGCGCCGCGGAGCAATAGCTGCCGTACCCGTTCTGCTGGGCTTCATTCCCTTTGCCTTGGTGCTCGGCGCCCAGGCATCGCAACGCAGTCTTGCTGCAGGCGAGGTCGCGCTGATGACCGGTTTGAACTTTGGCGGCGGCTCGGAATTCGCCGCTATCGAGCTTTGGACGTCACCGCCGGCAATCCTGGTAATCGTGGCCATGACCTTGCTGGTCAACAGTCGACATCTGCTGATGGGCGCGACCTTGGCGCCCTATCTACGCTATTTGCCGCTGAGGCAGGCGCTCGGCGCGTTGTTCTTCATGTGCGACGAGAGCTGGGCCATGGGCCTGGCCGATGCGCGCCGACGTGGAGGCTTCAGCCTGCGCTACTACATGGGTGTTTCGTTGTGCCTGTGGGGCACCTGGGTCTGCTTCACTACCCTGGGCGCATTGGTAGGACCACTGTTGGGTGACTTGCATAGCTACGGCTTCGACATGGCCTTCGCGGCGGTCTTCCTGGTACTGCTCAAGGGTATGTGGAAAGGGGTGCAAGCCGCCCTGCCCTGGCTCTTCAGCCTGATTACTGCGGCGCTCTTCTATCTGTTGATCCCTGGTGGCTGGTACGTGTTGGCTGGCACTGTTGCAGGCCTGGTCAGCGCCTACCTGTGGGCCAAACCATGATGGATATCACCCCCCTGGTCACCATCCTCGGGATGGCCGTCGTCACCTACCTGACCCGCATCCTGGGTTTCCTGCTGTTGCGTAAACGGGCCATGGGCCCACAGTTCACCCAGGTGCTCGAGGCCGCGCCCGGCTGCGTGCTGATTGCAGTGATCGCGCCAAAATTTGTAAGTGGGCACCCGGCTGACTTGATTGCCTTGGGCCTGACCGTATTTGCGGCCACCCGTTATTCCTTCTTTCCGGTGGTGGTATTCGCCATAGTTGTCACTGCAGCTCTGCGAACGGCCTTGCCGAGCTGAACGTTCACCTTTCTGAAGAAAATCCCAATGGTTAATCTTTCCAAGCGAGACTTGCTAGCTCTCGGTTTCATGACCTTCGCACTGTTTGTCGGCGCCGGTAACATCATCTTTCCGCCTATGATCGGCCTGAGCGCAGGTGACAGCGCCGGCAACCGCGTAGGTTGCTCGACACCATAGACCGAAGGTTTAGGGGATGACCTTCTGCTCGCGCAAAGAGGCGAAGAACCTCTCGAACATTTCCTCACTGTCGATCAGTGATGCGTTCATTCACGGCAGAGCGCTCAGCGGCTTCAGATTTCTCGATATAGGCTGCGAAGACGATGTGCGTGACACCGCCAAGCGTTCCAAGTTTCTGCTGGACATCATCACGGTCGAGCAAGAGATCAAGAACGGACAATGCAGTCATTTCAACTCCTTCAATCAAACAGGCCAACCCGATGGGCAGCGGACGCTGGCGAACGGCGCATCAGGCGGTTTTGAAGCGAACACAAGTCACCGGAAGCATTACCCATAGCTTCAGGGGGTCCTTCAGATTGATAAAGCCGCCAGGAATACCTTCACAAGGTCCAGATTTTCCCTATCAAGTGCTCGCCGAAGCCCATCGCGCACAAGCCACCGCAGCCCGATGATCGTTACGACCGCCAGGACGCCGAACATTCGTCGGCCTCCTCAACATGCACTCGCACGTTTGTTCGCGGAAGAAGGGCCCTGGCCCTAGAAAAAGTACCTGACCGATGCACCCAGCGTGGTCGACGGCTGCGGAACGATCACCAAGCCACTGTTTGTGCCATAGGCCACCTCAGTGCCATAGCGGTGTGGCTGGAAGGTGCCAAACATGCTGAACTGGTAGTCCTGATAGTCGTAGCTGGCCCGCAGGTCATAGCGGGTGTACGGAGGCATCTCGTGTTTCTGGGTGCCGATGTAGTAAGGAATGCCATCCAAGTGGTAGACATCGGCGTTAAGCGTCAACTGGCCGCCCATAAACCCATCTCGATATTGCACACCCGCTTTGTAGGTATGCTCGGGTACCACCAGCAGCGCCCCGGTACCAGGCGGCGGGTTGTTGATGACTGCGTCGATGATGCGACCATAGCTGATGTACGTGCTGATGGTAGAGGTGGCTTGGTAGTTGAAGCTGGTTTCCGCTCCCCTGCGCGTAGTGTCGCCTACTTGCTCGTAGATACCCGGCGAAGTCTGGACGGTCTCGCTGTCGTTCTCGATGTAATAGAACTCGGTAGTGTTCGACAGCCGTTCGGTAGGGCGCACGGTGAAGCCGATATCGTAGGATTTGACCTTGCTAGGCCGAACGCTGCTGTTGATCTGGCCACCGGTGTCGCTGAGCGGTAACGCGCTGCCGCTGCCGGAACTGATGTACTCGGCCGCAGGCGAACGGAACCCTTCGGCGAAGTTGGTGAACAGCTCAAGTTGGTCGATAGGGGTCCAGACGAGCCCAAGCTTGGGCGTGGTTACCGAGCGGTGGTAGCCCGTGTCGGCATTGCGGAACTTGAGGTTGTCGATATCGTAATCGAAGCGATCGTAACGGATACCCGCCAACAGTTTGAGCGAGTCGACCGGCTTGTACTGGCCCTGAGCGAACACCCCATAGGTGATCAGGTCCATGTCGAAATCGTAGTAGAAATTCTGCGTCGGCTCGAAGTTGCGGTACTGCTGGCGGTAAGCATCGCCGATGTCGCGGCGCACATCGGCGCCCACCATCAGTGCGGCTTTGTCTTCGTAGACGAAGTTGTAGGCCATGCGCCCACCGTAGATGTCACGGTCGTCCTTGCCATAGTTGTGGGTATTGCTGCCATTGGCGATCGCCCTGGTGCGCTTGAAGTTCTCGTAGTAAGCGGTGTAGTACAACCCGGCTTCATCATAGGCGGGGGCGCGATTGAAGACATAAGTATTGCGGTTGGCGTCGCCATAGCCGTACAGGTTGTCTGTGTCGCGGCGGCTGACGGTGCCAGCACGCAATGCTGGGAGGTTCAGGTAGCCGTCGTTCTTGAAGTCCGATTGATAATGACTGAAGCGTGCCGAATACTTGGCATCGTCGATGACCTTGGACAGTTTCCAGAAGTAATTGTCACGGTTGGTTTCTGCAGCCTTGCGATAACCATTGGTCCGGTACAAGTCCGCAACGAACAGTGACTCGAAGCCCTCATGTTCGCCACCCAGCACTAGGTTGGCCCGGCGGCCATCGTAGCTTGCGACGTCCAGGCCAATGCTGGAGGCCACGTCCCCACCATCGAGCGTCTCGATGTTCACGGCACCAGCGCGGTTCTGATCACCATAGAGCGCAGAAACAGGCCCCTTGATCACATCGACCCGCTTGATCATCTGTGGCGTCAGCCACTCGAGAAATACCGGACCGTGCCCTGCCCCACCCTGGCTTGACGGAATGTTCTGGGGAACGCCATCGACGTACACCGCGACGTCGGCGCCATGGGTACCGTTGGTAGCGAAGCCGCGCATGCGGAACCCGTTACCGGTGTCGCCTTGGTCAATGTTGTTGGCCACGACCCCCGGTACACGGCGGTAGATATTGGAGATGTCGCGATCGACATTGAGGGTTTTGATGTCCTCACTGGTGATCGTTGTAACGGCAGCCGGCAAGCTCTCGGAATCGTTACTCACTTTGCTTCGAGACAAGGCCGGTACATCACCTGCGTTGTGGCCCTCCCCCACAACCTGGATCGCACTCAACTCAGTAACGCTGTTTTCCTTCGCTTCTGCCGCCAGGGTCGCGTCCAGAGGGCCAAGGCTCATCGCCAATGCCGCCCCGGTAAACATCCAAGACCTGCTGCCTTCCAAAGATCCACACATTTGTCAGCCTTAAATTTGATGTTATAACCTAACAGAAGCAAAACCTTACAGGATGATCGAGCTCTGTGCCATCACTCATGGCACGAGCGTTCTGGGCGATGGCCTATTCGATGAGCATGGCGCTAGCGTGCCGACCACAGTGAAGCGGCTGGCTGACCACTCGCGCATCGAGCCACTCTCAGCACCGGCGATCGTGACCGTGGCGTTCGACAATTAGGAGTAGGCAATTTGTTGTCGGTAGAGGTGCAGATAGACGGCAAACCTTTCGCCGGCATCGCACTTTTCGACGACTACCGAGGCATGCCGGATGTCAGCAGCATCAAGACAGATGCCAATGGGCGCGCCGAGATCAAAATCCGCAACGCGGGCATGAACGTCATCGCGGCGCAGGCAAAAGTACCTGCGAGGAACTCGGACAGTTCAGAACGTAGTCTCTTCACGTCCCTGGGCTTTGTCGGTCAGGCTCATCAACACCAACGGGCTCGACATTGGGCTTGACCGCACCCAATGCTCATCAGTTGTGCTGCTGAGCGCCATTGACGAACCGCGCTCGTTGAATATCCACCGAGCGCAGTTCGTTGTGCGATGGCGAAAATCCACTATTTCTTCTTCACCCCACCCTGCCGGGCTTTGAATCGAGGGTTCGATTTGCAAATGACATACAGCCTGCCGCGGCGTTTCACCACCTGACAGTCACGATGGCGATGTTTGGCTTGCTTGAGCGATGAAAGGACCTGCATAGCACTTCTCCTGTTATGTAATAACATTATCGTAATGAAAATCATTCTCGACCACAAGTCTTCATTGCCATGCCCTGCCGCCCACCTCAGCCAGTGCCACAGCGCTGGCCCTCAGCTTTAGCCGCCTCAAGCCGATGGGCTCGCCGGTTTACCTGCACCACCCATACTCCCCCCGGGAAATGCGCTCCAGGGCTTCATCGATTTTGTCGAGCAACTTCTTCTCCCACTCCAGCAGCCGCAACTGCCACTGGCGCTGTCAAGGCTCTCTATCCATTGTCGAGGACATCATGTTCGTTGGGCGGCAAACGCCAGCGGCAACCCTTGGCAATTTTCATTGACCTGGTTTCCATGCCACGCAAGCTGACCGGACACGATCGTGGTGGTTACACGATGACGCAAGCGATGATGCTGGAACGGCGTCCATTGGCAATGCGCAAGAATCGGGTCGAGGCTCACGGGCCGCGGCTCGTCGAGACGCTCTATCAAAGCAAGGTCTGCCCAATACCCTTCACGCAAGTAGCCGCGCTCGGGAATGGCGAACAGATCGGCAACGGCATGGCTTGACTTGCGTACCAGTTGGGTAATGGGCAACACACCTTGTTCGACGAGCTCGAACAGGGCCGGCAGCGCATGCTGCACCAATGGCAGGCCGGAAGGCGCCGACGCATAGGGGCGCTGCTTGTCCTGAAGCGTGTGCGGCGCATGGTCCGTACCGATCACATCGATACGGTCACATAACAGCGCTTGCCTCAATGCATCGCGATCCTCACGCGTTTTGATCGCGGGGTTGCATTTGATGAGGTTGCCAAGGCTTGCATAATCGCTGTCGTCGAAAAGCAGGTGATGGGCACAGACTTCGGCCGTGATCCGCTTCCCTGACAATGGCCCAGGCTCGAACAGCGCCAGCTCTTTTGCCGTGGTCAGATGTAGCACGTGCAAGCGTGTACCAAACTGCTTGGCCAGCGCCACGGCCAAGCTGGAGGAACGCCAGCAAGCTTGCGCATCCCTTATCAAGGGATGCATGGCCGGCGGGATGAAGTCGCCGAAACGCTCACGATAAAGGGCTTCGTTCGTCAGGATCGAGGGTGTGTGCTCGCAGTGGGCGAGCAGGATGGTCGGCACGCAATCGAAGAGACGTTCGAGCACCCTGGGGTCGTCGACCAGCATGTCGCCGGTGGACGCCCCCATGAATACCTTGACGCCAGCCACCTGCCGGGGGTCGAGGGCCGCAACGACATCCAGGTTGTCCTTGCTGACCCCGAAATGGAACCCATAGTTAGCGACGGAGGACGCTGCTGCGCGCGCCTTCTTGTCGTCGAGGGCTGCCACTGACAACGTTGCCGGGTTGGTGTTTGGCATGTCCATGAAACTGGTGATGCCCCCTGCCACGGCGGCTCGGGACTCACTTGCGATGGTGCCTTTGTGCGGGGCGCCGGGCTCGCGAAAATGTACTTGGTCGTCGATCATGCCAGGCACCAGCCAGCGTCCTTGCGCATCGATTTCTACTGATGCGTTCACACCCTCAATGCTTCTTGCGATCTTCTCGATGCGACCATAGGCAACGAGCACATCGGCATCGAATACCCTGCCCTCGTTGACCAGGCGCGCGTTTCTGATGAGGATTCGGCTCATGCGCTCACCTTCCGCGGATCGCCATCGACCACCACTTCATCGCCGTCAATGACGTTGTAGAAGCAGCTGCGCCGGCCGGTGTGGCACGCACTGCCGACCTGGTCGACGAGCAACAGCAATGCATCGCCATCGCAGTCCAGCCGTACTTCCTTGACGTGTTGCACATTCCCGGAAGTCTCACCTTTACGCCACAGGCCGTTACGCGAGCGGGACCAGTAACACGCACGCTGCGTCTGCAGTGTCTCGATGAGTGCCGCCTCATTCATCCACGCCAGCATCAGCACTTCGCCACTGTCATGCTGCAGGGCAATCGCAGCCACCAACCCCTGGGGACTCCAGGGGATCTGGCTGAGCACATCGCTTAGGGCGAAGCGCGAGCCCGCGCTTGCCTGCTCTAATTTGAGGAACATCGTCTGGGCCTTGAATTACTTGACGTGTTATAACATAACATAAATCAAGCCCAACTGGTCCTTTCCATGAACGATACCCCTACCCTCCCAACCGGGCACAACTCCTATGCCGATACCGAGCTGGCCTGCCTGGCCGGGGCCAAAGCTGCCCTTTACCGGTGGGCTGAAACCATCGCCACCCGTGACACCGACAAGGTTCTGGCGCTTTATGCTCCCGACGCCATATTGGTACCTACCCTGTCCAACGAGGTGCGCGACTGCCACGACAGCCGGCGCAATTACTTCGAGAACTTCCTGGCCAATGATGGCTTGGTATGTGACGTTCAGGTGTTCAAGAAACGCGTAAGCCGCAAGCTCGGCACCGTCGTCGTCGGTGGGTTGTATACGTTCGCTTACCGCGACAACGGCGAGCTGCGCATCGTCCCAGCACGCTTTCTGTTCACCTTCGAACGCATTGATGAGCAGTGGCTGATCACCGGTCATCACTCATCCATGGAGGCTTGAACGCGAGAACGCCATGACTCAATTTGCAAACCTGGGAACATACCCAGCGGTTCGGCTTCGCCGTAACCGCGCAGACGACTGGACCCGCCGCTTGGTCGCAGAGAACACGCTGACTACCGATGACCTGATCTGGCCGGTGTTTATCAAGGAAGGTTTTGGCACGCGCGAACCTGTGGATGCCATGCCAGGCCAGTGCCGGGTGAGCCTCGCTGAACTGGTCGACCATGTCGGCCGGGCCGTGGACGCAGGCATACCGGCCATTGCACTGTTCCCCGTCACCGCCGCAGAGCGAAAAGATCGCGAAGGCAGTGAGGCGACCAATCCGCACAACTTGGTTTGCCAAGCCGCGAGAATACTTAAGGCAAGCTTTCCGGCACTTGGCCTGATCGGTGATGTGGCCCTGGACCCTTACACTGACCACGGCCACGATGGTGTTCTGCGCAACGGCCTCGTGGTTAACGACGAGAGCCTGGAAATCCTGGCGCGGCAGGCCGTCATCCAGGCCCAGGCCGGGATCGACACACTTGCACCCTCGGACATGATGGATGGACGTATCGGCGCGTTGAGGTCTGCCCTCGATGC
Organism: Pantoea sp. Tr-811; assembly: GCF_011752535.1. Taxonomy (NCBI): domain Bacteria; kingdom Pseudomonadati; phylum Pseudomonadota; class Gammaproteobacteria; order Enterobacterales; family Erwiniaceae; genus Pantoea; species Pantoea sp. Tr-811. Next base: position 107,222 of record NZ_VWXJ01000008.1, on the reverse strand, counting down.
AGCGGGCCTGACAAACGTGAGGCTCATGTCCTACGCCGCCAAGTATGCGTCCGGCTTCTACGGGCCGTTTCGCGATGCGCTGGGCTCTTCGGGGACCCTGAAAGGGGACAAGCGCACCTATCAAATGGACCCCGCTAACAGCGATGAGGCACTGCGCGAGGTCGCACTGGATCTTCAGGAAGGAGCCGACATGGTGATGGTCAAGCCCGGCATGCCGTACTTGGACATCATCCAGCGCGTTAAAGCGACGTTTGCCGTACCTACGTTCGCCTATCAGGTCAGCGGCGAATATTCGATGATCAGGGCCGCGATCGACAACGGCTGGCTGGACCCGGATAAAGTCATCCTGGAGTCACTGATGGCATTCAAACGCGCGGGTTGCAGTGGCATTTTCAGCTACTTCGCGATCGAAGCCGCTGAGCGACTCAAGCGCGGATGAGACCCGTTTGAGTCGCAGCGCAATTGAACACCGGAAAGTCAGCCTGCTCGACCCGCGACGGGTGCGCCCCGACACCTGCTCCGGCAGGCTTCACCCCTGATACCCCAAGTAAGACGAGTAAAAAACGGCTGTGCTGCTGGCGCATCCGTTAGCGTTACATTATAACGTATAAATCACTAACTACATGACTCTACCTTCACATTCCGACCATGGGGCCTGCATGCAACTGACCGCTAATCAGAAACGCGTACTGGCTACTCTCCAGCAGTCTGGCAAGCCATTGAGTGCCTACAAGATTCTGGAGTCCCTCAAAGGCGACGGCTTCACGGCGCCCATACAGATCTACCGCGCGCTTGGGCGCCTGACCAAAGAGGGCATGGTTCATCGCCTGGAGTCACTCAATGCCTATGTCAAATGTGATCCTCCCCTCGCCTGCGAAGGCGTGCGGGCCTTCGCAATCTGCGATAGGTGCGGTCACGTCGACGAATTCCACATCCCCTCTTTCAACCACTGTTTGGACACGTGGTTAAAGCAGAGCTTGTTCGCCCTCGACAACTCGATCGTCGAACTTCATGGCACATGCACCACCTGCTGCGACCGCGCGCTCAAGAAAAAAGCTACGCCATCTCGTTACCCACACCGTGAGCCTTGCAAATGAAAGCACCCATCGCCAATCAGAGCGAAGCGCGAAAGCTGCCCGTGACTGTTCTTTCCGGTTTTCTCGGCGCCGGCAAAACCACGCTCCTCAACCATATTCTGAACAACCGCGAAGGGCGACGTATCGCCGTCATCGTCAATGACATGAGTGAGGTGAACATCGACGCGGCGTTGGTCCGCGAAGGAGGCGCAGAACTATCACGCACAGACGAGAAGCTGGTTGAGATGAGCAATGGCTGCATTTGCTGCACGTTGCGCGAAGACCTTCTGCTCGAGGTAGACCGGCTTGCCAAAGAGGGCCGATTCGACCAACTGGTGATTGAATCCACCGGCATTTCCGAGCCGCTGCCTGTTGCCGAAACCTTCACCTTCGAAGGCGAGGATGGCAGAAGCTTGGGTGAAGTGGCCAAACTCGACACGATGGTCACCGTGGTCGACGCCTTCAACTTCCTTCGTGACTACAGCTCGCGTGACAGCCTGCACTCCCGTGGTGAATCGCTTGGCGAAGAGGATGCCCGCACGGTTGTAGACCTTCTGATCGAGCAGATCGAGTTCTGCGATGTCATCGTGCTCAACAAGACTGACTTGATCGGCAACGATGAACGCCAGCAGCTAACAGCCATTCTCAACTCATTGAATCCTCGCGCAAAAATCGAATTCTCCGAGTTCGGTAAAGTCTCGCTTGATCGGGTGCTGAACACAGGTCTGTTCGATTTCGACGAAGCGTCCAAAGCACCGGGATGGCTGCAGGAAATGCGCGGTACGCATACGCCTGAGACCGAAGAATACGGTATCCGCAGCTTCGTCTACCGTGCCCGTCGTCCCTTCCACCCCCAGCGTTTCCATGCACTGGTGGAGCGGGAATGGCCGGGCGTGGTCCGTTCCAAAGGCTATTTCTGGCTCGCCAGCGAGCCCGCTATGGCTGGCAATTGGTCCCAAGCCGGCGCCGTGGCACGCCATGGCCCTGCAGGTTACTGGTGGGCGGCGATTCCAGAAGATCGTTGGCCAACCGACACCGAGTCGATCGAGAACATCCGCGCCAAGTGGGACAAGGATGTTGGCGATGCGCGCCAAGAGCTTGTGCTCATCGGCATGGACATGGACGAGCCTTCTCTGCGCGCCAGCTTCGACGCCTGCTTGCTTACGGATGAAGAAATGGCACTTGGCCCCAAAGGCTGGATGAAGCTGCCCAATCCACTCCCAGGCTGGAACTGAACTATAAGCGCCCTTCCCTTACCGGGAAGGCTAGATCACCGCGGACAAACCCCATGAATGCAGCACTACCCGACGTTTCCGTTACCGACTTGGCGCCGACTCTACGCCTGCTTAAGCGGCTGGCGACCATCAACCCCGCAGCACAGCGCTGGGAGAGCCAGCACGGACAGCTGGATGCCAGCAAGATCGTCGACCTGGGCCTGTTCACCCATCAGGGCAAAGCACCCGATCGCACAGGACGTGACCCGCGAAATGATTGAAATGACCTTCAGGGCTTTCAAGGGCAACGCAGGACACTTCGAAGGTAACAGCTTATGACCTCACCCCTTCATCTGCACAACACCCTGACGCGCCAGAAAGAGCCACTGCGTACCGAACAGCCTGATCGCGTGACCCTGTATGTCTGCGGGCCGACCGTCTACAACTTTGCGCACATCGGTAATGCCCGGCCAGCGGTGGTGTTCGACCTTCTGGCCAGGGTGCTTCGTCATGAATACCAAAATGTGGTCTACGCCCGTAACTTCACCGACGTCGACGACAAGATCAATGCCGCTGCAGTGGCTGCAGGCGTGCCCATTGCGGCGATTACCGAGCGCTTCATCGATGCCTACCATGCCGACATGTCAGCCCTCGGCGTCGCTTCTCCCGACCTTGAACCACGTGTGACCGATCACATCCCCGACATCATCGAACTCATCGAGCAGCTGATCGCTCGCGGTCACGCCTACACAGAGCAAGGCCATGTGCTGTTCCACGTCCCCTCTTACCCGGCATATGGCCAACTATCTGGTCGCCAGCCCGACGACATGATGGCCGGCGCCCGGGTGGAAGTTGCGCCCTACAAACGCAGCCCGCTGGACTTCGTGCTGTGGAAGCCCTCGACAGCCGAGTTGCCAGGCTGGGCTAGCCCTTGGGGACGTGGCCGGCCAGGCTGGCACGTCGAATGCTCGGCCATGATCGGACGGCACCTCGGGCACACCATCGACATCCACGGCGGCGGCCAAGACCTGATCTTCCCTCACCATGAGAACGAGATTGCGCAAGGCACTTGCGCACATGGGGCGCCGTACTGCCACACCTGGGTCCACAACAGTTTCATCACCGTCGATGGGCAGAAGATGTCCAAATCCCTGGGTAACGTACTGCTTGTTCGCGACCTGCTGACCCAAGCGCCGGGGGAAGCCATTCGGCTCGCCCTGCTGTCGACGCACTATCGTCGCCCGATGGACTGGAACGCCAAGCGCTTGCACGATGCCGTTCAGACGCTGACGCGGTTTTACACCTCGCTGTCGAACGTCAGCTCGATCACGCCCGCTGCCGATGTCGCCGTTGATCACCAAGTGCTCGAATCCTTGAAGAACGACCTGGGCGTGACCGAAGCGCTTGCCCGCCTGCACGCGCTTCGAGCCGACCTCGACCGTGCGCAGACCCAAGACGAGCGGGCACTCTGCAAAGCCAGGTTGATCAATTCCGCAGGCCTGCTCGGCCTGCTGCAGCAAGCCCCGGCGGCTGCCCTTGAGGCATTGGCACCGCCCGCGCGCGCTGAGCAATCGCCGGCCCACCGACAGCACCTCCACGCCCTGCTGCAAGCCCGCGACCAGGCACGTGCCGCGCGTGACTTCAACAAAGCCGACACCTTGCGTGATGAGTTGCTGGCGGCAGGCTACAGCATCGAAGACACCCCCGAGGGTTCCCGGTTGCGCCCCGGCGGCTTCGATCCCGTGCCGCCAAAATGCGATAACGACAAAGGTCACTCATGCTGATCCGCAAGCTGTTCAAATTCGAGAACGCCCATATCGTGCGGGGCTGCAGTACGCGCCGTTGTTCACATTCGATCCACGGACACTCCTACAAAGTCGAGCTGATCCTGCACGCCGACGCCCTGGATCATGGCCAGATGGTCTACGACTTCGGACTACTCAAGGGCGATATTCGCGAATTGATCGACGCGTTCGATCACTCCGTCGCCCTGTGGGCAGAGGATGACGCCGATTACCTGGCGTCGGTGCGCAGGCACTCCGAGCGATGGGTCTCGATTCCCGTATCGCCTAGCGCAGAGCAGTTCTCTCGGCTGATCTTCGCGTTGGTGGACGCAGCGCTGGCGCGCACGGAAATGAACAATGGAGAGGTGGGCGTGCGCTTGCACTCGGTGATCGTGCACGAAACCGAGACGGGCTATGCCCAGTGCTTCCGGGAGGATGTCAACAACCCACGCATGGGGCTGATAGACCTGGAACACATCGAATTCTCCCCCGCGATCGTTGCGCAGTGGCCCACCCCCGACTTGTTCGAGCGGCTAAAAAACACCCAGACCATGCTGCAAACCCAGTTGCCTGGCTTCGCCTGACCACGCGCTGGCATCCCCCAGTTTCCCGGCCCATCCCAGCAGGATGGGCCTACGCATACCTAGATCAAGAGCCTGACACAATGCCTGATAACACGCCCAACCCAGCCTTCACGGTGACGCTGCCCGACGGTTCGCAGCGCGCCTTCGATCGCCCCGTCACCGTTCAGGAGATAGCCGCCTCCATCGGCGCCGGGCTGGCACGCAGTACCCTCGCCGGCAAGGTCGATGGCCGCCTGGTAGACGCATGCGAAATCATTGACCATGACGCCCACGTGCAAGTAATCACGCCGAGGGACGAAGAAGGCCTGGAGATCATCCGCCACTCCTGTGCACACCTGGTAGGCCATGCACTCAAGCAGCTCTACCCCAACGCCAAGATGGTCATCGGCCCCGTCATCAACGAAGGCTTTTATTACGATGTTGCCTACGAACGGCCGTTCACGCCGGCAGACCTGAATGCGATCGAAGCCCGCATGCGCGAGCTGATCGCCAAGGAATACGACGTAATCAAGCGCATGACGCCCCGTGCTGAAGCCATCGGCATCTTCGCGGAGCGCAGCGAAGACTACAAACTGCGTCTGATCGATGATCTCCCGGATGCGCAGTACCTGGGCCTGTACTTTCATGAAGAATACGTCGACATGTGCCGCGGCCCCCATGTCCCTAACACCCGCTTCCTCAAAGCTTTCAAGCTGACCAAGCTGGCAGGCGCGTACTGGCGCGGCGATGCAAACAACGAGCAACTGCAGCGCATCTACGGCACAGCATGGGCCGATGCCAAGCAACTCGCACAGTATCTGCTGCGCATCGACGAGGCCGAGAAGCGCGACCATCGCAAACTCGGGCGCGAGCTCGACTTGTTCCACTTCGAGGAGGATGCGCCAGGTTCGGTATTCTGGCACCCTCGGGGCTGGGCCGTGTTCCAGTCGTTGATCAGCTACATGCGCCGCCGGCAGAACAACGCCGGCTACGTCGAGGTCAACACCCCCGATGTCATGGATCGCAGCCTGTGGGAGATTTCCGGGCACTGGCACAATTACCGTGACCACATGTTCACCAGCGAAACCGAGGATGGCCGCGCCCTGGCCCTCAAGCCCATGAACTGCCCTGGCGGCACCTTGCTGTACCGGCATGGCCTCAAGAGCTACCGCGAACTGCCAATTCGCATGGGCGAATTCGGCAAGGTGCACCGTTACGAGCCATCTGGCTCGCTGCACGGGCTACTGCGAGTACGCCACTTCACCCAGGACGATGCCCACATCTTCTGCACCCCTGAGCAAATGAACGACGAGTGCCGAGCCGTCGTAGACCTCGTGCTGGATATTTACCGCCAGTTCGGCTTCGAAGATGTCCGCATCAAGCTCTCCACCCGCCCGGCCAATCGGATGGGCAGCGACGCGACCTGGGACCTGCTCGAAGGCGCCCTGGTTCATGCCTTGGAAGCGATGAGCCTGGATTATCAGGTAAACCCCGGTGAAGGTGCGTTCTACGGACCGAAGCTTGAGTTCGTGCTCAGGGACGCCATTGGCCGGGACTGGCAGTGCGGCACGCTGCAGGTCGACATGAACCTGCCAGAACGCTTCGGGCTGGACTATGTCGATGAAGAAGGGCTGCGCAAACGCCCCGTGATGTTGCACCGGGCGCTGTTTGGATCGCTCGAACGCTTCACCGGTATCTTGCTGGAGCACCACGCGGGTAAATTGCCGGCCTGGCTGTCGCCCGTCCAAGCAGTGGTATGTTCGATTTCGCAGCAACACGCCGCGTATGCCGATGACATCACCACGGTGCTACGAGGCCACGGACTGCGCGTCGAAGTAGATACCCGGAGCGAGAAGATCGGCTACAAGATTCGCGCCCAGACGCTTCAGCGTATTCCCTTCATACTCGTGGTGGGTGCCCAAGAGCAGGCCGAGGGCAGTGTCGCTGTCCGTGACCGCGACGGTAACAATCTAGGCGTGATGGATTTGAAACAGGCCATTAATTGGATACGGCAGTCCACCGAATCGCCAGACATCAGCCAAAGCCGCCAAGCACTAAAAGCGGTTCTGGAGCGTATGGCGACTCCAGGAGGGCTGGAGTATCTGGAAGCCAGCGCCCAACGTATGGGCTACGGTATGGGCTGAAACCATCAAACACAAAAAAGCCCTGAAATATCAGGGCTTTAATGAAAATTAGTGGCGCAAGCGTAGGGATTCTATCCCGGAAAATCATCACGCAGCCGTTGGAAGCTTCCGACCCGCCCGCGAAAATTGCTGGGCGCAGATACGACCACAGCGAAGCGCGAACTGGCTTACTGCCATCTGATAGCCAATCGCTAGCCTTGGTATTCCAAAATAAACATAACCTCGCGCTAAAACGCTCCTAATCTGTCCGTCGATGGATCAACTCTCCCTTGGAGCACATCATGGACAGATTAGCTTCGTCGCCCACCCTCGCCCGTAAATCCGTCACCATCGTCCCTGAATCGCGTTTTATGCAGAACTACCGGGTTGCCAGCGCCGTACATGGCGGCAGTTCGGCCTCTGCCATCAGCAACGGACGTGGCGATGTGGAATTGTTCACCAGCGGTAGCGATACCCAGGTATGGAACATTTACCCCGACTCACAGAGTGCCACGGCCAACAGCGCGACGCTCACAGGGCTCACTGGTGAAGTGATCGCCAGCGGCCTGACGCCCAGTGGCGATATTGCGCTGTTCGCAGCCCAAGGAACCAACCTGTTGTACTGCGTGGAGCAGCCAGCCTCGGCCAGCCGTTGGTCGGCGGTGAAGATGATCGATGTGCCTCTGCCATCCAATGCCATACGCATTGCTCGCGTCACCACGGCACGTATCGCCGGCAAGCTGTACATCGGCGTGTTGGTCGAGGCCAAGGGCATGGTCGGCACGCTCTACAACTTCAGCTGGGGAGTGTGGGACAGCAGGCCGCCGACCTCGCTCAACGGCACGACCCTCCAATTGCAGACGTTGAATGCGGTGTGGACCGGCAACAGTGACAGCAACGTGGCGTTTTCAGTGTTCGATACTGTGATTCTCGAGTACACCCTCAGCACCCATGAGCTCAACCGCCCAGCCATCGCCGCCAACTTCCGCAGCCTCGATGTAGCGGCAGCCAGCGATCAACTCGGCAACACCCAGGTGGTGGCCATTCTGGCCGATGGCAACGCCTATTGCCTGGTCGGGGGTGGCAACAAGCCGTACAGCTGGGCACAACTGACCACTGCGTCCTCTTTCAAGCAAGTTGCCATTCTGCCATCACGGCCGGCATTGGACATGCTCTTGCTGGGGGTCGACAACACCTTGTACCACGCCAGCCAGAACGCCCCATCAGCCACCGGCTGGGGAGAACCGACGCCAGTCTATCGAGGCGTGCAGGCGTTCCAGGCGGCGGTGCAGGATGGTGGCCTGGCGGTGTTCGCCATCCAGGCGCAGCAGAACACGGTCACCCAGCTCAGCCGCGAAAGCCTCAGTGGCAACTGGACGATCGCCGCGTTGCAAGTGCAAGCGGCGGGCAGTATCGAAGACTTTGCTTCATACAGCACCGACGTCACACTGTACAGCGACGCGGGCACTCCACTGGCTGCAACCCCAGTGGAGGTCTGGACCGAGGAACCGTCGCGGTTGGCCATCAACGGTGGCGTCTACTACGTCACACCGCGTCGTCCGGTGCGTCTGTTGACCAACAGTGCCGGGGTGCTGTCGATTGCGCAGCAGATCAATGCACTAGGAGCCCCAGCCATCCTGTTGGCGGTGCCCTCGCTGATGTCGCCCGGCGAGCGTATCGAGTTGCGCCAGGACGCCGAGGTGCAGGACCGGCTCAGCGTCACCAACGGTAATGAACTGTTGGGGGCCAAGCTGGCCAGCGGTGCGCCCTTGCTGCGCGATCAGTACCACACACAGGCGACCGCCGATGCAGTGGCCGAAGCGGTCAGCCGCAGCATGAGCCTGGCCAGCCCGGCCTACTTCAAGGGGACTACGACGACGCCCTATACCGACCCGCGCCGCCCTCGCGCCGGTGTTTCACTGCGCCGCAGCGCCGACGTCGGCGTACGCTCGCTCGAACTCGCGCAAGTGCCCGAACAGCACTGGCATCTGAGTGTGCGCAATGGCCAGGTGCAGTTCAACGACCTGTCCGCCGATGCAGCTTCCGGGCTGTTGATGGCCTTGAGCAGCAGCGCATTGTCGGCCGGTTGGTTCAGCTGGCTGACCGACATCGGCGACTTCATCTCTGGGGTCGCGCAAGGTCTCATCGAAGTCGTCGATTATGTGGTGACCACCGTCAGCGCGGGCATCCGGGCGGCATTTCATTTCATCGTGGATGGCGTCACTTATCTGTTTGAAACCCTGGTGGACACCGTGGAAAAGGCATTCGACCTGGTCGAGGCCGTGTTCTCGGCGGTGAAGGTGTTCTTCCAAGAGCTCTATGAGTGGCTGGCATTTCTCTTCAACTGGGGCGATATGCTGCGAACCCATGAGGCCATAGCGCATATCGTCAACAGCGGTTTCGACTTTCTGGTCGGCGCCACCGGCGGCATCCAGCGCATCATCGATGGAGGTATCGACACCTTGCAGCGCCAGTTGCAGCAATGGTTCGCCGAGGCGCGCACGACCATCGCCGGTGACTACAGCCTGGGCGGCTACGAGCGGGCCAACACCCCTGACGATCCGGAAACCTCCAGAGCGGTGGCCAACAACATCGTCTACAACGGGCTGCTCAACAATGCCTCGGCGGCGCATTCGAGCATGGCTGCCACTGCGTTGCTGAGCGTTGCTGACGGGCCGTTCAGCCAGTTCATGGACGAGCTGACGCGGCTGGCCGACTTCACCGAGTCGTCCCAGGCGTTCGCCCAGGCTCTGGCCTACCTGCAAGACCTGGGCTCAGCGCCGGACGAGATTTTCCGAAAGCTGCTGGCGGCCTTGATGAGCGTGGTCGAAGGGGTGCTACAGGCGGTGCTGTCCGGTGTGCAGGCGGTGATCGATGCGCTGCTGAAAACCGTCGCGACGCTGATCGCCGGCCTAAAGCAGCTGATGAATGCGAAGTGGAACATTCCCTTTGTCAGTGACTTATACCGCTTTATCACCAACGGCTCGGACCTGACCACGCTGGACTTGATGGCGCTGGTACTGGCGGTACCCGGCACGATCCTGTTCAAGGTGATGCAGAAAACCGCGCCATTCCCGGATCAGGCCAGCGTGTCGCGCTTCAAGGAGGCCTTCACTGCCGATGTACTGCTCAACGCAAGCGGGCTCAAGCCGGCTGGCCGGCAACAAGCGAAGCAAACCGTTCAGGCCGAGCAGGCATGGAGCGGTTGCCTGCCGCGAGACCTGGCACTGGTGACCGGAACCTTGGGTTCGGTTGCCTACTTCTTCTACGGCGGCCTCACGGCCCTGGGTGACGCGTTGCCGCCGGAATCCGGGCCGCCTGAGATCGTCGCCTATGCCGCGTTGGGCCTGGAGACGGCGGCGCAGTTGTGCAGTTGCCCCTGGATCTTCTCCAGCGGCGCACCTGGATGTGCCACCGCCGATGGTGCCGGCCGGATTCTGTGGCTCTACACCTGCCTGGGCGTACTGCTCGATGGAGTGTTCGTGTTCCAGGCCCACAAGATGCCGGAAAACCGCGACGATATTGGCGTGATGACCACCTTCGTTTATGGCCTGGGCCACCTGGCCTTGGCTATTCGGCCTTCAGTTGGGCAAAGCGGCGAGACGGTGGCGTTGAACATCGTGCCGTGCCTGCCGGAAGTGTGTAAACCACTGCGTCTGAAACGCGTGGTGCTCAGTACCAAAGGGTTCTCGTTGCTGGGCCAAGCGGCCCTGGATGCAATCTGTTACACCTCGGCCACGGTCCTCAACATGGTCTCGGTGTCTGCTGCAACTCGACCTGCGCTCGCCGACGCCAGTGCCCTGGGCACCGGCACCCGTTCGTTGTAGTCAAAAAGGAGTTTGGCAATGTTGACAGTCACCAAGAATCCCCCCGTGGTCGGCCATGGCCAAGTACTGCGCGGTCCCGTCGCACAGGCGTCGAGCCGGGAGGCCCTGCTGGCCGGTACCTACGACAAGGGCATCTATCTGCGCCCCAACTTGAGCAACGGCGGCAAGATACCAGCCACTTCGCCGCTGTCGGCCTCGCCCGACATCTGGATCGCTGGTACCCAGCCGGTGAAGGACTTCCGCAATGCGTTGGCCACCAGCGGCAGCTACGCCTCCCAGTCCCCGGGCACCATCACCCAGGGCACGCCCAACTACATTTACGTGCGTGGGTGCAATGGCGCGGCGGTCAGCAGCACCACCAAGGTGCAGTTGTACGGTGTGCCGTGCGCGTCCATCCAATGGCCCAGCGAGTGGGCCAAGTACGGTATTCCCACCGACCGCGACCACCCGGATGGCACGCAGCCGTACTACGACTCATCCATCGTCAACCTGGCGTCGTCAGGCATCGGTGTGGCGGCCGATACCTTTGTCTGGAGCAACCCGCAGCCGCCAACTGGAGGGAGTGACCACTACTGCTTCATTACCTGGATGAACAACGCAGGCAACCCGTTCCCGGATGTATTCTCGCAGTTGGATATGTCGGCACTGGTGACCAACAACCTGCAGTTCGGCTGGCGCAACGTGTCGATGCAGTCCGGCCGCTCGCCTACCCGCCAGATGAGTTCGCAGTTGATCATCCCCAGCGACGTGACAGCAGGCAGCCGTGAGTACTCGCTGCAAATCACCAACATGGGCTTCCCGGAAAGCGGCTGGACCCTGTCACTCAGTTGCAGCCAGTTGGATTCCAAGGGCAACCCGATCACCATCAACAACGTCGCCATGCCGGCCTTAGGTCACTTCGTGGGTGTGCGTTGCACCTTGTCGCCAGGATACAGCGCGCTGCTCACCCTCAACTTGTACCAGAACAACGGACCCGCTTCGCAGCCGGGTGCGGCGATCGACATCACTCCGTCCTACTTCTCCGACGGTACGGCGCTGGAGTTGCAGGAGGCACTGGACCGCGGGTTGGTGGACTTTGCCTTGTCCCATGCCCTGCACCGGGCATTTGCCGCCACCGAGGTCGCCGACATTCGCCCGCGCCCCGTGGTATCGCTGGGCGCCGACGGGCTGCAGATCATTTGATGCTCACAGGGAGTGAAAGGTCATGAGTCAAACAGTCGTCAACTTGTTCAGTAGCAGCCAGGCTGCCACTGAAACACTGTACCTTCGTAACAACCTGGCCTCCACCGGCAGTGTACCGTTCAAGGGAGCGCTGGGGCTGTGCCCCGATATCATTCAAAGCCCGCAACCGGTGCCCGATGCGCAGAATGCGTTGAGCACGGTTAGCAGCTGGGAACAGGCCTATAACGTTCAACCGCAGGCCGCCGTACCTAATTACTACTACCTGCGCGGCATGAACGGAGGCAGCGAAGCTGACAGCAACGGGTTTTCCTTGTATTACGCGCCCGCGCAGGTGCTGCTGCTGCCCGCGACCTTCCGCGGCCATGCGCTGAGCACCGCCGCGGGCCTGGAAGTCACACCGGTCAACGCACCTGCCGGGCATATCGGGGTAGGCCAGGCCCCCTTCGTCTGGACACCGTCACCTCCGCCGGCCGACAGCTATTTCAACCTGATCGCCCAGGTCAGCGCCGCTGCCCAGCCCGACCCGCTGCCGGTGGTGCGAGACTGGCTCGACCTGGCCAAGCTGATCGGTCAGACCCCGACCCTGGGCATCCGTACCCAGGCGCTGGTACGTGGCAACCAGTGGGTGCGCCGTCAGCAACTGACGGTACCGGCAAGCTTCACCAGTTCGCCGATCACTATCACCCTGGCGGCCCAGGGCCTGGCCGGTACCCGCGTGTGCCTACTATGCGATACGGTCACGCCGTTGCAAGTACCGGTGATGCTGGGGCCGCTAACCCTGGGCGCCGATGGCAGCCAGACCGGGGCCACGTTCGTGTTGCCTGCGGGGTACTCGGCCAACCTCGCCGTGCAGTTCTGGAATCCGGACAACCAGCCGGTCGCGGCCGGTTCGAGCCTATCGGTGACCTTTGGCTATTCGATCAACCCAGGGGCCGAACTAGACCGTGCCATCGCCGAGAACCTGGTCAACCATCACTATCAGGAAATCGTGGGTGAAAGCGCCACGGCCGCCATCAAACCCAAGGCGATGGCTATCGTCAGCCAGATGACATTTACCTTCGACGCCTGATCCGGGCTGCCGCGCTCTGTGTCAGGAGGACACAGAGCGCCTTCGGTTGGTTCAGTTACACCGTTTCCCGGGTTCTGCTCAGGATGGCGATCAGAATGTCGCCTGTACCTTCAACCCGCCAACCCAGGCATCGTCCACCTGCCTCACCCCACCTGGGTGTCGGACGAATTGCAGGTTCGGCCTCACCGTCAGCCAGTCGGCCAGGTGAATACCGTAGTTGAGCTCGGCGTTGTACTCGGTTTGCTGTACCGGCAGGTAAGCCGGGTCATCGTAATCCTCGACACCATTGGTCAAATTGGTCAGCGCCGCATTCTTGCGGTATGCCGGATTCACATGCACCTCGGAAACCGCCAGGCCGATGTCATCCTGCGGGCGTGCAGCGAACAACCCCTTGTACACCGCGCCGACCGACACATAGTGGTCGACCTTGCTGGTCTTCTTGTCATGCACCGTGGCCATGGCGAACAGGCTCAATCCGCGTGACGCATCGCTTGCCTGGCGAGTGACCTGCTGCATCGCCCCCAGCCACACGCCGTGCTTGCTCGAGGCACTGCGATAAGCCGCGCCACTGACCACGGCCGGCTGACCGTTGCTGTCCTTGAGTACATCCTTGGCATCGGAAGTGCTGTAGTAGTAGCCGGCGCGGTACTCACCCGGCAGGCCGCCGATACGCGGCTGCCACACCAGTTCGACCGGCAGGACCGCGCCTTCGGTGCCGCTGCCACTGAGCTTGAAGCCGTTGTCGTTCTGGGTGTTGGACGGGTTCTGTTCGTATGCACCGATTTGCGCGAACAGCTCGGGGGTGAGCGGGTACTTGACCCGCAGCGCCCATTGGGTGATCGGCCAGTTGTACCAGATGCCACCCCAGTTGCCGACCTGCGAGCCGCAGAAGGTCAGGTTCTGGAAGTTGCAATCAAAACTGTTGAAATCCTCGCCTTCGCCAAAGCGACCAACCTTGATGTCCAGCCGTCGGTCGAAGAACGCCTGCTGGTAGTACAGCTGGGTCATGCGCCAGTGCGAGCCGCGCCCCCAAACTTCCTGGGACGAGCTAAGGGTGCCGACACGCGGATCACCGACACGGTCGTTGGAGATGTTGTCGCCGTTGCGGTCAGCCACGGTCAGCTGGAAGCGAGCGTCGTGCCAGCCGAGCAGCTTCTGCAGGTCGAAGCGGGCGCCGAGCGAGTACTGGTCGCTGTAGCTGGCGCTGCGGTCGTTGTTGTAGCCGCCGCCGAGGTTGGCACCGATTTCGCCGACGTAGGCGAATTCGAAGTCGATGCCTTGTTGGGCCAGGGTGCTGCGAGCGCCATTCCAGTCGCCGAGAGCCCAGGGGGAATTGCTGGCGAAAGGTTCAGCGGCGTGGGCCGATTGAGCACAGGCCATGGCGACCAATAGGGCGCTGTATGGGAAGGTATGCATGGTGTTCTCTTTGTTATTTGATAATTGCCTGTGCCGGCCCTTTCGCGGGGCAAGCCCGCTCCTACAGGTTGCAGGATTCCCTGTAGGAGCGGGCTTGCCCCGCGAAGAGGCCGGCTCAGGTTGATTACTGAACGCTGGCGCGCATCTGTGCCGGCAAGTCGAGCTGCTTGCGCATCTTCGCCACCTCCTCTGCCGTGACAGCCGGCGCACTGTTGCCCCAGCTGTTGCGCGCAAAGGTCAGAATGTCGGCAATCTCGGCATCGCTGAGCTTCCAGTCGAACGCCGGCATCCCCGCCCCGGTGACGTAGGTATGGGTATGCACCGCCCGCGCCCCACCCAGCACCACACTGGTCAGGGTGTCGGTGTTCGCCGCAAGGATCGCCTTGTTCCCGGCAAAGCCGGTGATCATATGGCTTACACCCTCGCCCGCCGTGCCGTGACAGGCAGAACAATGCACCTCGTAACCCTGGCCGCCACGCTGCATACCGGCATCGTTACCGGCCAGCGCGGCCGGTGCTGGCTGCGGGTTGCCGGGCAACGACTTGAGGTATACCGCAATGGCACGCAGGTCCTGGTCGGTCAGGTGCTGAGTGGAGTTCTCGATCGCCTCGGCCATCGGCCCGCTGGCCACGGCAATGCCATCGCTACCGGTCTTCAGGTAGTCGACGATCTGCTCGACACTGCTGTCGCCCAGGCCCTGGTGCGGGTCGTTGGTGATGTTCGGCGCGAACCAGGTGCCGACGAGGCCACCTTGCAGTGCCTGGGCAGCGATGGGTCCACCCAGGGCATTGCGTGGGCTGTGGCAGGCGGCGCAGTGGCCGGCGCCATCGACCAGGTAACGGCCACGGTTCCACTCAGGGCTTTGCGCCGGGTCAGGGGCATACGACGTGTTGTCGAAGAACATCCAGTTCCAACCCGCCATCAGCAGGCGCTGGTTGAACGGAAAGTTCATGCCGGCCAGTTCGTCGACCTTGTGCGCCTTCGGCTCGAGCGTACTGAAGAACGCCCACAGCGCGCGCAGGTCGTCATCGCTCATGCGCGTGTAGTCGGTGTACGGCATGGCCGGGAACAACAGGCCATGGCGACCCTGGCCCTGGCGCACGGCGTTGAAGAAGTCGCGCTGGGTGTAGTTGCCGATGCCAGTTTCACGGTCGGGGGTGATGTTCGACGACTGAATGTCACCAAACGGCGTGCCAATCACGTAACCACCGGCAAAGTCGCCGCTTTTGGCCGTGTGACAGGCCGCGCAGTCGGCGCCGCGCATCACGTACTCGCCCTGCTTGATCAGTGCCGCGTCGGTAGACTTGAAGTCGCTCAAGCGCACGCTGTCATCGGCCACCTGCGAGCGCGCGGTGGAGTTGGCCTGGATCACCAGGCCGAGCATCACGGCGCCGGCCAGGGCCACCACGCCGCCGCCGATCAGGGCGGTTTTCTTGCTTATCATGGCAGGCCTCACACCAGGGAACCGGGGTTGTGCTGGTACTTCTCATGGATCGCCCGGGCCGTACGGATGGCCAGGGCGCCCACGGTGCTGGTGGGGTTGTAGCCGGCGTTGGTAGGAAACGCCGAGGCGCCGACCACGAACACGTTGTGTGCATCCCAGCTCTGCAGGTAGGTGTTGACCGCGCTGGTGCGCGGGTCGTCGCCCATGACCATGCCGCCCTGGGTGTGGTTGGAGTTCTCGTCGTACGGGCTCCACGCCTTGGCGGCCGAGTTGAAGGTGTGCACGTGCTTGGCACCCATTTTCTTGCCGATGTCAACGGCGCGCTGCTCGATGAAACGCGCCATGTTGCGGTCGTTCTGGTTCCAGTCGAAGGTCATGCGCAGCAGCGGCGTGCCCCAGCGGTCCTTATAGTTCGGGTCCAGCGACAGGTAGGCATCGCGGGCTGGCATCGAAGTGCCCTGGCCGAAGATGATCCCGTAGTTCTGGTAGTTGTCCTTGTAGGTCTGCTTGAAACCCTTGCCCCAACGCGGGCTGCCCGGCGGCAGCAGCCCTGCCCGGCCGATCGGCATGCCCTCGCGAGACACGGTGAGCAAGCCGGCACCGCCAATGAAGTCAAGCTGGCTGTGGTCGAAGTTGTCGCCGTTGTAGTCGTCCACCTGGATGCCCAGGCCGCCGGCACCGATGAACGGGTTGAGGGTTTCGTCCTCGAACCACACGTGGGCGCCTGCGCAAGTCTGGTAGTTGTAGGCGCGGCCGATGGTGCCGGTCTGGCTGACCGGGTCGTACTGCTTGCCGATGTCGCTGAGCAGCATCAGGCGGGCGTTGTCGTAGGTGAACGAGCACAGCGCGACGATATCGGCCGGCTGGATCACCTCGCGGCCTTGCTCGTCGAAGTAGCTCACGCCGGTGGCGGTCTTGCCGTCTTCAGCCTTGTGAATCTTGGTCACGTAGCCCTGGGTGATCAGGGTGAAATTCTTGCGCCGCATCAGCGCCGGGATCACGCAGGCCTGGGGCGAGGACTTGGAGTAGTTGCCGCAGCCATGGAACATGCAGTAGCCGCAGTAGGTGCACGGCGCCATGCTCACGCCCAACGGGTTGACGTAGGCCGCGCCAACGTGGGCCACCGGGATGTAGAACGGGTGCAGGCCCATCTGCGCGGTGCTGTCACGGTACATCTGCATCAGCCGCGAATCCTTCAACGCAGGCGTCGGGAACTCGCGGCTGCGCGGGCCTTCGAACGGGTTGCCGCCGGGGCGGATCTCACCATTGAGGTTGCCGGCAATGCCGGAGATGCCGGCGATGCGCTCGAAGCGGTCGTAGAACGGCTCCAGATCGGCATAGGTGATGCCCCAGTCCTGCACCTGCTCCAGGCCCTTGAGCTTGCTCGCGCCGTAGCGCTCCAGGGTGGCCGAACGCACGCGGAAGTCCCATTCGGAGAAACGCCAGGCCATGCCGGCCCAGTGGAAGCCCGCGCCGCCCACCGACTTGCCCATCTGGAAGGCTTTCAGCTCGCGGGTTGGCACTGCGGTCTGGCCGGAGTGGTTGCGGAACGTCAGGGTGTAGTCGCCTGGCTGCAGCAGCAGCTCGCGGCGGATGGTCCAGCGCAGCTCGTCGGGGTCGACGGCCGGTGGCGTATCGGTGGAAGTGTCGAGCCACGGACCGCGGTCGATGGCGACCACTTCCAGCCCGGCGCGGGTCAGTTCTTCGGCCATCAGCGAGCCGGCCCAACCCAGGCCGACGATGACCACGTCAGCTTTTTTACGTGTAATTGCCATGTTGTTTTCCTCTGGCCTCAGCTCACCGGGATCAGGCTGATGGGCGCCAGGCCCAGGTCCTGCCCGCGACGGTCGATGTACTGGCGGTAGTCGTAGCGAGCGCCGGGGAAGCCCACCAGCTTCCAGCCGACCATGCCGCGGTTGCCGCCATAGAGCGGGTCGGCGAAGTAGCCTTCGCGCACGCTGAGCAGCAGGAATTCGAACAGGCGGCTGCCGCTGCCGGCGCCTTCCCAGTCCAGGTGGCCTTCGTCCAGCTGGCGCAGGATCGCGTCCATCTGCTCGCCGTCGAGTTCGGCGAAGGCGCGGCCGTGCAGCTGGCGGGCGTGCTGATCGATGAACGCAAGGCCGGCCAGGGTGTAGTCGCGTCGGGTGCGCAGGCTGATGGTCAAGCCCATCAGCGCGGACTCGTCGGCCTGAAGCGGTCGCTCCAGGTACAGGTCCTTGGACTCGCCGTAGGGGCCGTTCATCTGCGCGTCGAGGTAGTCGACGCAGCCGGCCTCGCTGGCCGAGGCACCCAGCTCGTCACGGGGAATCAGGCGGTCGAACACGGCAGTCAGGGTGGCGCGGGCCTGGCCCTTGAACACATTGCCCTGGCCGCCACTCATCACCGGCGATGGCAGCATTTCACGGTTCAGGCCGGTTTCCGGCGGCACCGACTTGAGTTCCACTGCGCCGACCTTGGCCAGGCCAGCGGCGGCGAACAACGCACCCATTGAACGCAAGGCGTCCCTACGTTTCATGGAGTTCTCCTTATCGACAATCACGGGGGAGCCGTGCGGCAGGTCGCGGAATTTCGGGCGCGCAAAGGCACACGGCGAGCACGGACGGGCTCGTCGGGGGCGATGGGGATCTGGGCGGGTGAACGAAAAACGCGGTGTACTGGGGAGTGAACCTGGCAACCTGCCGATCACGGCGGGTGCCAGTCTATGGCGCGGCATAACGCCGCGCCATCAAGGCGTTGACGTGTTTACGTCAAAATCGCTTCAACACGAGGCAGGCGGGAGGGTTTCGTCGATCACCATACGCAGCTGCGGCCACACCTGTGGCGGTGCGTCCAGGTCACCGTTGGCGTACAGCAGTTGCTGGATGGCAGCTTCGGCCTGCCCTTCAGGGTCCTGGTCGAGCACCAAGGAAAGCAGCCCTTCGCGGAGCATGTCGGCATGCTGCGCTGTAGCCTCATGGCTGATCCAGACCAACCGCCCGGCATGCCTGGACAGCGCCTGGTGCACGCCCGTAGAGCCACTGCCGGTGGTGTACAGCCCGACCACCCCAGCGTCCTGAGCCAGGTAATCGCTGATCTTCGCGGCATTGAGCTGGTTGTCGTCGAAGCACTCCACCGGGCCGAGCACCTTGACCTGCGGCGCCCGTTCGGCCATGACCTCGAGAAAGCCCTGCACACGCTGCTGATGGGCGCGATAGAGCAATGAGTTGGTTACCAGCAGCACACGGCCCTGGGCCGGCGCAACCCATTGGCTCATCAGTCGCCCGGCGGCGCGGCCGGCGACATGGTTGTCGATCCCGGCGTAGATCGCCCCTTCCAGCCCAGGCAGGCTGCTGGTCACCAGTATCACCGGCACACCAGCAGCGACCTGCGCACTGAGGGCTTCACGCACCTGCGGGGTGTCTTGGGCAACCACGATCAACCCCTGGCGCGGCACCCTGGGCTTATTGATGAGATCCAGCAGTTGCTGCGGATCGCGCTCCTGCCAGACATGGCGCTGCAGCACCAGCCGCGAGCGGTGCATCTGCGCCTGTTTGACGAAGGCTGCAGCCAGACGCCGGTAATGGTCGGTGGCGCTGTCTACCAGCAGCAAATCGAAGCGCAGCAAGCCATGCAGCGCAGACGGGAGCAAGCGTTTGAGCCCCAGCGCCTGGGCTGCCTGCAGCACCTTGCGACGCTTGCTGTCGGAAACGCTGCCGCGCTCGTTCAACACTCGGTCGACGGTGCTCAGGCTGACGCCGGCCAATTGGGCGACATCAGCCATGCCTTGGCGACGGTCAGTCTTGTCCACCTAGAAACATCCAGTAACCAAAGACGCGGAGTCTGCCATGCCTGCGCCGCTTTCGCCTACTCCGCGTCATTCTCCTGCCCCGTGTGGCGAGCACCCTTTTCATTGAACGCCAACCACCTCAATCGGCGCGGCATCCAGCCCCGACGCAGCAGCCAGCCATCGAGCGAGAACTTGCCGGCCCCGGTCACCATCACCCCGGCAAACACCACCATCAACAGCATCACGTACTCCCAGCCACCCCCGCCCGCCGAGGCCCAGGCATACCCTCGGCTCCACTCCCCGCCGAAACCGACCGTGGCCACCAGGAAGTACACCAGGCTCACAAATGCCCCCAGCCTTGCGAACAACCCCAACCCGACGCTGACGGCACTGGCAAACTCGATCAGCCCACCGAGCACGACGAAGTACGCCGCGACCTCGCCGAGGCCAAAGCCCTGGAAGCCCGTCTCCAAGCGGTGAAACCAACCCAGCCCGGCGAAGATCTTCTCGGAACTGTGGCACAGCTCGTTCAGGCCGAAGTACATGCGCACGATCGTCGCCTGCCACAACAGCAATCCCAGCCAAGCCCCTGGCTTGTTGCGATCACGGCGCAGGTCGCTGAGCACGCAGTCGGCGAACTGCAACAGCAACGGCACGGCGGCAATGCTCGCGACCCAGACCATGACCAATGCATCGTTCATCGCCGCCACGCGCCAGGCGATCAGGAACGGTAGCAACGACAGCAGAAAGCCCGGGGCGAACGCCTTGGGGGTGATCAGCGCCGCGCTGAATAAGGCAACGCACATCCACAGCGTGCTCGACCAGGCGGCGAAGTCAGGCAGCGAGTGATTGCCCCAACCACAGTAAAGGGCGGCCACCAGAGTCGCCGCCAGCCCGGCCACGCTGAGCGTGTTGGGCATGCGCGACGGCGTGAGCAGGCCGTAGTCGTTGGCAAAGGCGCCCTCGACCATATCAAGGGAACGTACTGGACTGTTCATCACGAACCTCGCTCAAGGGTGGCTGACAGGCAGGGTTTTCTCGAAGGCACGCGCAAGCTCCGTGGCCATGCGCTGCTCCTGGTCATCGCTGGCACCGCCGGCCACGCCCAAGGCGCCGACAGCCTGGCCCTGCTGACGGATCACCACCCCGGCGACGGCGGGCAGGATGCCGGGGATGCTGCCCAGTTGCAGGTTCTTCTGCCGCGCCAGGTCGTAGAACACCACTGTGTCGACGTCGTTGATCGCCGCCGAGTTGGCCTTCTTGATCGCCGCCTCGATGCAACCCGGGGCGGCGCCGTCCATGCGTTTGAAGGCCAGCAGGTAACCATTGGCGTCGGTTACCGCGATGCATGGGTGGGTGCCTTCGGCGCGGGCCTTGGCCACGGCGCTGTCGAGCAGCGCTGCCGCGCCGCCCAGGGACAGCTGGGTGGTGCCACGCAAGGCAGTGCCTTCACTGGCCTGGGCCCATGGCGCGGCGAGCAGGGTGAGGCCTGTCAGGAGCAGGCGCCGGAAATGAACGTTCATCTGCAATTCCTTTTCAATCGATCCAGGTTGGCCCTCCGCGCATTCGCGCAGAGGGCCACGGCCATCAGTGGAAGGTCGCTGCCACGTCTTCGGCGAGCTTCTGCTCGGTCAGGTCGGTGGCACCGCTGACGCCAACACTGCCGACCACATTGCCACCGTGCTTGACCACTACCCCGCCCACTGCCGGCAGGATGCCAGGGATGGTGCCGATGGCCAGGTTCTCCTTGCGCGCCAGGTCGTAGAAGGTGATGGTGTTGATGGCAAACCGCGCTGCCGAGGTGGCCTTGGCAATCGACGCCTCGACGCAACCGGCATAGGCACCCTGCATACGGGTAAAGGCCAGCAGGTGACCGTCGGCATCGGTGACCGCGATACAGATCTTCATGGCGCGGCTGGCGGCCAGTTCGGTGGCGTGCAGCGCCAACTGCTGGGCAGCGGCGGTGGACAGGTTTTCCTGGGCCACCACCGTGGCTGCCGGGCTGGCCGCCTGGGCGGAGGTCGCCATGGCGAAGGCAAGGGACAAGGCGGCGATGGTCATTGTTGTTTTCATCGGTACATCTCCTGGGTAGGTGCCCTGTGCGTGCTTGCGCAGGGCTGGCTGAATGCGGGCGCAGGGGCGCCCTGCTCGCGAGCCGCTGGGGCTCGCAAGTGCATCAAGTGGGTTACTGGGGTAAGTGGATCAGCGGGCGACGGTGGCCAGCGGCTTGCCGACCATGGCCGGGACTTTCTCGCGCCCGCCCAGGGCTGCCGGCAACTGCACCTTGTAGATCATGAACGGCCGCACGATCGCGTCCTGGCCGCCAGGGCCTCGGTTGGAGGCCATGCGCGCACTCTGCGGCACTGGGATGTACAACTCGCGCTGGTCGGAAATGATCATCGCATCCGGGTTCCACAGCCGCGGGTCCTCGGCGACCACGCGCAGCGTGCCATCCGGGGCGTACACCGACACGCGCGGCCGGTCATACTCGCCCAGGTAGACATTGCCGGCGCTGTCCATCGCGGTGCCGGTCAGCGGGCTGGTGTCATGCACGAACTCGACCTGCTTGCCTAGCTCCGCCTCGCTGATCCGCGTGTCGCGCAACGCTGCGGTCGGCACCCGCCACAATGGCCCGCTCAGCGGCTGGTAGTACAGCCATTGGCCGTCGGGGCTGATCTCGATAGGGTCGGAATGCACTTGGTGATCGCTGCCGTCAGCCAGCAGTAGCGGCTGGCCGTTTTCTCCGATCGGCCGGCGTTCGGGCGCCATCTGCGTCGACGGATGCCCAGCCAGGCGGCGCACGGCTTCACCGGTTTTCAGGTTGACGACGATGATCGCGCCCAGGCCCGAGTCGGTCACATAGGCATGCTCGCTGTCCAGGCGCAGGTCGTTGAGGTTGGCGCCGGCCGGCAACACGCTGGCGGGCAGGCTGATGCTGCGCAGCAACTTGCCGTCGCGGGTGTCGAACTGCAGGATCTTCTGCCCGGGGTTGATGCCTTTGGGCCCGGCATCTTCGCCCTGGTCGATGGCCCACAGGGTGTCGTCGTCAAAGATATGGATGGTGTTGATCTTTACCAGCGCCGCAGCGCTCGGCTTGCCCGGTGCCCAGGCATTCCACTGCCCGCCCGGGAACGGCTTGAGGCTGCCGTCGGGCAGCACCTCGGCGATCGACGGTGTTTTCTCGAAGCCGGGCCAGCGCGGCAGGCCGACGAACAGGCGGCCACCGGAAGTCAGCGCCACGGCGTTGCACAGCCAGTCCAGGCGGGCGACCTCAGTCAGCGGCTGACCGCTGGGCGGCAGATCCTGCGCCTGTATGAGCGGCGTGCAGGCAAGGCCGAAGGCAAAACCGGCAATGCGCAAAGCGCGGGAAGTACGTCCTGATGCGTTCATTATTGTTGTCCTTGTCAGTAATGGAATCAGCGCGCAGTAGCGGGCTTGAGCGATGGCGCGGGCCGGTCGCGGTCTTGCGGGTTCGCGCTGTCGTCAGGGCGTTGCAGCGGGCCGACGATGAGCAGGTAGCTGACGAACGCGCCGACGGCATTCAGCGCGACATACACCAGGGCACCGTTGAACGAGTGCATCGACTGCACCATGTAGCCGATCACCACCGGGGTGACGATGCCGGCCAGGCTGCCAAAGGTGTTGAAGATCGCGCCATTCATGCCGATGCTGTCCTTGGGCGAGACATCGGCGATGATTGCCCAGCCCAGCGCGCCCACGCCCTTGCCGAAGAACGCCAGGGCCATGAACAGTACGATCAGCAGGTTGGTTTCCACGTAGTTGCACAGGATCATGCTCATCGACAGCGCCATGCCGATGAAGATCGGTAGCTTGCGCGCCAACGTCAGCGACATCCCCTTGCGCAACATCCAGTCCGAAGCCATGCCCCCGGTGATCCCGCCCACAAACCCGCAAATCGCTGGCACCGCCGCCAACAGCCCGGCATCCAGCAACGACAGCCCGCGCTGCTGCACCAGGTACACCGGGAACCAGGTGAGGAAGAAGAACGTCAACGTGCTGATGCAGAACTGCGCCAGGTAGATGCCGAGGAACATGCGCTGACGCAGCAAGCCACGGGCGCGCGTCCAGGTGCCGCGCCAGCCCTGCCCTGGCGGCCGGCTGGCTGCGTGCTCGCGCAGGCTGGCCCCGCCTAGACGCATGGCTTCGCGCTCCACCGCCGTCAGCGTCGGGTGCTCGACTGGCGCCTTGATGCGGCGGATGAACACCAGGCCCATGGCGACGCCCGCCGCGCCCATCACATAGAACACCCACGGCCAGCCCCAGCGGGTCGAAATCCACGCCAGCAAAGGTGTGAACACCACCGCCGCGAAGTACTGGGACGAATTGAAGATCGCCGTGGCAGTCCCGCGCTCAGCCGTGGGGAACCACATCGAGACGATCTTGCTGTTGGCCGGAAAGCACGGTGCCTCGGCAGCGCCGACCAGAAAGCGCAAGACGAATACCGCTACGAAAGCCAAGCCTACCGGCATCATCGCGACAGTGCCGATCAGCCCGGTGAACAGCGACCAGGCGACGATCGCCAGGCCCAGCACGCGAATGCTGCCGAAGCGGTCGATGGCAAGGCCTCCCGGCAGTTGCAGGAGCATGTAGGCCCAGGCAAAGGCCGAGAACAACCAGCCCATCTGGGCATGCCCCAAACCCATTTCATCGGCCAGGCTGGCGCCGGCGATGGACAGCGTGGCGCGGTCGCCCTGGTTGATGATCATCATCACGAACAGCAGGGCAATGACTTCCTGGCGCCGGTGTTCGGCGATGAAGCGGCGCAGAGAATGTATTTTTTTCATTGTATTCTCGATACCGGTTTGCAAGCGCGTGCAACCTGTGAGGCTGCCGCGCAGCAAACAGTCAGCAGTGGGTTTCATGCACGATGGCATCGGCACGTTGCCGAACCTCAGGCCGCAGCGCCGTGCCCAGGCCCGGCCCCTGTGGCGCCAAGGCGAAGCCTGAGTCGATCTGCGGCAGTGCAGTGACCAGTTCGCCGTACCAGGTCGACAGCGACGCCCTGACGACCTCCTGCAACACTGCAGTCGGTGCATGCAGGCCCAGGTGCAGCCCGGCGAACAACGCCACCGGGCCGGTGCAGTCGTGGGGCGCCAGTGGCTTGTTGTAGGCTTGGGCCAGCGCAGCGATCTTGCGCGCCTCGCTGAAGCCGCCGCACCACACCAGGTCCAGCATCAGGTAATCGAGGCTGTCGGCCTTGAGCAGGTCGCGGTAGGCCGTGCTGCCACCCAGGGTCTCGCTGGCGCAGATAGGCACCCGTGTGCGCCTGCGCAGGTCGGCCAGGGCCTGGGCGTCGTCCATCTTGCATAGCGGGTCTTCCACCCAGTACACGTCAAAGGCTTCCAGCGCCTGGCAGATGCGCAGGGCTGCCGTGGTGTCCCACAGGCTGTGCAGCTCGCACATGATCTCGATGCGGTTGCCCACCGCCGCGCGAATCTGGCGGAACGCTTCGCAGCCCTTCTGCACCTCGTCCAGGCTGATGGTGTTGGCCCCGGGCTGGCGGGCGAACTGATCGAACGGCCAGATCTTCATGGCCGTGTAGCCTTCCTCCACCAGGCTGATGGCCAGGGCGCCGGCGTCGCGGCTGAAGGCCAGCTGATCGTCATAAGGGCCTTGGGCGCGGTCGCTTGCGCTGATCTCGCGGCGGGCGCCCTGCTGGGTGTTGAATTCGTAACCGGCGCAGGTGTTGTACACCCGGATGCGCTCCCGGCAGGCACCGCCGAGCGCTTCATGGATGGGGATACCGTGGCGCTGGCCTTTGAGGTCCCAGAGGGCGATGTCCACAGCACTGGCGGCGCGGATTTCGGCGCTGGCGCTGTGGTAACCCACGTAGGGCGTGGTGAGTTCCAGGGAAATGGCTTCGATCTGCCGCGAGTCGCGGCCAATCAATCCTGGGGCGATGAGTTCGTGGATGGCCGCCTCGACGGTGGCAGCACCGCGAAAGGTTTCGCCCAGGCCAATCAGGCCTTCATCGGTTTCGATCTCCAGCCAGAGCAGCTTGGGGCGTTCGGGCAGGCGCAGGGTTCTAACACAAGTGATCTTCGACATTGTTCTTGTCCTGAGTCCATTCCAGCAAATGGTATCGTTACCATTTCTGCTAAAAAACCTAGCGCATCCAAAATCTCAGGACAAGAGGGTTTAGAAAAAAGTTTACAGGAGCGTGAAAATGTTAACGCTAACTTTCCAGCGTCTGGGTGCTCTCACGCAGCACCAGGCTGAAGCCGATATCAACCGTCGCGGGCGACTGCGCATCGCCGCCCAGGCGCTCCAGCAACAGCCTGGCGGCGGTGTCGCCCATCAGGGTGCCGTCGATGCGCACCGTCGACAAGGCCGGAAAAGTGTGCGCGGCGAAGGCCATGTCACCAAAGCCCATCACCGCCAGTTGCCCGGGCACCGCGATGCCGCGGGCGGCCGCTTCGGTCAGTACGCCCTGGGCAATGGTGTCGGAGGTGCACACCACGGCGCAAGGGCCTTCACTCTCGTGGGCGGACTGCTCCAGCAGCACGCTCAGGCCTTCACGCCCCTGGGCCAGGGACGGCAGCCCCTGCCAGGTCTGGCGCTGCACGTCGGTGATGCCCTGCTCGGCCAGGGCCTGGGTGAAGCTGTCGGCACGGCGCAGGCCACGCGGGTCGTCAACGGCCAGCAGGGCGAAGCGCCGATAGCCTTGGCCCAGCAGCTGCCGCGCCACCTCGCGCCCGGCCAGTTCGTGGGAAAACCCGACCAGCATGTCGATCGGCTCGGCAGACAGGTCCCAGGTTTCCACCACCGGCACACCGGCCGCACGCAGGCGGTTGCGGCTGAGGTTGGTGTGCAGGGTGCCGGTGAGGATGATGCCGTCGGGGCGGCGGCTGAGGATCACCTCCAGCAGTTCCTGCTCCTGCTCGGTCTGGTAGCCCGAGACGCCCAACAGCACCTGGTAACCGGCCTTGATCAGGCGTT
Organism: Pantoea sp. Tr-811; assembly: GCF_011752535.1. NCBI lineage: Bacteria > Pseudomonadati > Pseudomonadota > Gammaproteobacteria > Enterobacterales > Erwiniaceae > Pantoea > Pantoea sp. Tr-811. The sequence goes on along the minus strand of NZ_VWXJ01000008.1, from coordinate 80,798 downwards.
CGTTGATGGCCTGGAAGGTGTCGGAGAAGATCGGGTTGGTGACCATCGGCACCACCACCGCCACCAGCCGGGTGCGGCTGGACTTCAGCGCGCCGGCCAGGCGGTTGTGCACGTAGCCGGTCTGCTCGATGGCCCGGCGCACCTTGAGCCGGGTGGGTTCGCGCACGGTGTCCGGCTGGTTCAAGTAGCGCGACACCGTCATCGGTGCGACGCCAGCCAAGCGCGCCACATCGCTCAAGGTGACTGTCGCACGCACCTGCCCTTTGCCGTCTGAAGCCATACCCGCCTTACCCCGTGGATGCACCGTTGCTGAAGTCGGGCAAGAGTAGCCTGCGACAATCTTGAAGGAAACCCGTCAAAACAGTCATGGCGCGGGCCGCCGCTGCGCCCATAGACTCGCCCCGCCTGCCACAAGGCCGGCCCCATAACAATAACGCACGCGTCGCCAGTGCCTCTTGGCCGACGCACGTCCTGAGGATGATGGACATGAATCGACGTGAAGCCCTGATCTCACTCGTTCAACTCAGCGCCCTAGGCGCCATCGGCAGCGCCAGTGCCGGCGTGCTCGCCAACGACCGCACGCTGGCCATCGGCACCCGCGCCGATGCCCTGCCCCAACCACCGCAACCCGGCGCCCTTGCCTACCTCAGCGCAGACGAAGCCCGGGAAGTGACGGCCATCTTCGACCGCCTGATCCCCGAGGACGAGCTGGGCATGAGCGCCAGCCAGGCCGGCTGCGTGGTGTTTCTCGACCGGCAACTGGCCGGTCCCTATGGCCAGGCCACCAGCACCTACCGCCTCGGCCCCTACCTGCAGGGCACGCCCGAGCAAGGGCCACAGTTCAGGCTGACGCCCGCGCAGCGTTACCGCGAAGGCCTGGCACGGCTCGCTCAGTACTGCCAGCAGCAGCACGGCCGGCCGTTCAGCGGCCTGACCGGTGAACAGCAGGATGCCCTGCTGCGCGCGATGGAGGCCGGTGCCGCGCCGCTGGACGCCGACTTCTTCGCCCTGCTGCTGCAGAACGTGCGCGAAGGCTACCTGGCCGACCCCATGTATGGCGGCAACCGCGACATGGTTGGCTGGCGGCTGATCGGTTTCCCCGGCGCCCGCTACGACTACCGCCCATACCTGCACAGGAAAGGCCTGCCGCTCGACCTGGAGCCGGTGAGCCTGCTTGAGCGGGCGAGCTAAGCCCACCCGCCTCCTTCCCCCAGTTTTGCGCAAGGCAGCCCCGTGGCCCTGCCGGCCCATGCCTGCGCACGCCCCAAGGAATACAGATGAAAACGACAAGAGCCAAAGCGGACGTGGTGGTGATCGGCCTGGGCTGGTCCGGCTCGGTCATCGCCGAGGAGCTGGCCCGGGCCGGGCTCAAGGTGGTGGCCATCGAGCGTGGCGCCTGGCGCGACACCGCCAGTGACTTCCCGCCCTCGGTGGACACCGACGAATTGCGCTGGGCGACCCGTAAGGAAATCCTCCAGCCACCGCGCCTGGAAACCTACACCGTGCGCAACCACGCCGGCCAGCAGGCCCTGCCGGTGCGCGAGTGGAGCAACCTGACCCTCGGCAACAACGTCGGCGGCGCCGGTACCCACTGGGCCGCCGCGTCCTGGCGTTTCAACCCGTTCGACTTCGAGCCTTACAGCAGGACCGTGGAACGCTATGGCAAGCAGCAACTGGTGCCAGGCCTGCAGGTGCAGGACTGGGGCGTGACCTACGCCGAACTCGAACCCTTCTACGACCGCTTCGAGCGCATCGCCGGCACCAGCGGTAAAGCGGGCGTGATCGAAGGCCAGGTAGTACCCGGCGGCAACCCCTTCGAAGGCTCGCGCAGCCGTGAATTCCCGACCCCGCCGCTGGTGCCCAGCCACTGGAACGACATCTTCACCCGCAAGACCACCGAGCTGGGCTACCACCCCTTCCCGGTTCCCGCCGGCACGATTTCCCAGGCCTACGTCAACCCACTGGGCGTGCGCATGGGCCCTTGCACCTATTGCGGCTACTGCCAGCTGTTCGGCTGCGGCAACTGGTCCAAGAGCAGCCCCAACGCCTGCGTGGTGCCGGCGCTGATGCGCCACCCGAGCTTCGAACTGCTGACCGAAACCGAAGTGCTGCACATCAACAAGTCCGCCGATGGCAAGACCGCCACCGGGGTCAGCTACATCGACAAACACGGCATACAGGGTGAACAGCCCGCCGACATCGTCATCGTCGCCGCCTACCAGCTCGACAACGTGCGCCTGATGCTGCTTTCGGGCATCGGCGAGCCCTATGACCCGCGCACCCGCCGTGGCGTGATCGGGCGCAACTACAGCTTCCAGACGCTCTCCTACGCCTACCTGTGGTTCGAGCAGGAACACCTTAATCCGTTCATCAACACCGGATGCCTGGCCATCCAGATCGACGACTTCAACGCCGACAACTTCGACCACAGCGGCCTGGGCTTCATCGGCGGCGCGGGCATCCAGTCGCTGTCCAACAGCGGCCTGCCGATCGGCATGGCTGGCGTGCTGCCCAAAGGCGCACCGACCTGGGGCAAAGGCTGGAAGCAGGCGTTCCGGCACAGCTACCAGAACTGGGCGATGATCCAGGGCCAGGGCACCAGCTATGCCCACGAGGACATGTACTTCGACCTCGACCCGACCTACAAGGACAACTACGGTCGGCCACTGATGCGCATGACCTTCGACTACAACCTCAACGACAAGCGCTCGGGCGAGTTCATCCGCAAGCAATGCGAACGGATCGCCCAGGCCGTCGGCGGCCAGCATATCGAGTCGTACAACTTCGCTGCCGACCATTACACGCCGTTTCGCGCCAACGACTCCTCGCACACCAATGGCGGCGTGGTGATGGGCACCGACCCGCGCACCAGCGCCCTGAACCGCTACCAGCAATGCTGGGCGGCGCACAACGTGTTCGTCCTCGGCGCCTCGTCATTCCCCAACAACGCCGGCTACAACCCCACCGTGACCATCGGCGCCCTGGCCTTGTGGACGGCCAAGGCGATCATCGAACAGTACATCAAGAACCCCGGCCCGCTGGTGCAGGCGTGAAAGGAGCTGCCATGAAGACCAAGACCTTGCTGGCCAGCTGCATCGCACTGGCGCTGGCCGGCCTCACCGCTGCCGTGCTGCACAACAGCGACAGTGCCGCTGACAACGTCGCCGATGACCAACTGACAGCCGCCGGCGCCCTTGCTGTCGACCCTGCTGCCGCCGCCCGCGGCGCATACGTCTCGGCCCAGGCCGACTGTGCGGCTTGCCATACCAAGCCGGGCGGCCCGGCGTTCGCGGGCGGTTACGGGTTGCAGACGCCCTTTGGCGTGATCTACTCGACCAATATCACCCCCGACCCGCAGACCGGCATCGGCCGCTGGACCGAGCGTGACTTCTTCCGCGCGGTGCGCCATGGCCAGCGCAAGGACGGGCAACGGCTGTACCCGGCCATGCCCTACAACGCCTACGTCAAGATCAGCGACGCCGACCTGCACGACCTGTGGGCGTACATGCGCACGTTGCAACCGGTGCAGCAGGCGCCCACGCCCAACACACTGGGTTTCCCGTTCAACATTCGCCAGACCCTGCTGGGCTGGAATCTGCTGTTCTTCGACAACACTCCCTTCGTATCGCAGCCCGAACAATCCGCGCAATGGAACCGCGGGCGCTACCTGGTGGACGGCGCCGGCCATTGCTCGGCCTGCCATACGCCGAAGAACCTGCTCGGTGGCGACACCGGCCGCTACCTGCAGGGCGCCGAGCTGCTCGGCAGCTACGCGCCGGAAATCACCGGCGATCATTATCGCGGTCTGGGCAGCTGGAGCGCGGAGCAGATAGCGGTCTACCTCAAGACCGGCGCCAACCATCAGGCAATTGCTTCGGGGCCAATGGGCGAGGCGATCGAGTTTTCCACCCAACACCTGAGCGACCAGGATCTGACCGCGATCGCCGAATACCTCAAATCAGTCGACGGATCGAAGACCACCCCGCCGCCCGCCATTGCCGCCAGCGAACCGATCATGCAGCGCGGTGCGCAGGTGTATGAGCTCAACTGCATGGCCTGTCACAACGTCAACGGCGAAGGCCTGCCCGGCATGGTCACCGGCTTTGCCGACAACCCTGGCATTCGCACGCCAAGTGCTGCGAACCTGGTGGGCACGGTGCTCAAGGGCGGCCAGGCGGTGATCACCGAGGGCAATGTAACCGGGGCCGGCATGCCTTCATTTGATTGGAAACTCAGCGACAGCGACATCGCCGCCGTGCTGACCTATGTGCGCAATAGCTGGGGCAACGCCGCCCCTGAGGTCGAGGCTCAGGCGGTTACTCGTACACGGGAGCACCTTGGTCTGCAGCCAGCGATGAAGAACCATTTCTGAGTGGATCGAAAAAAAGCCGGTAAAAATCTTTACCGGCTATACCGCCAAGGCACGGCGGTCACTCCTCGTACATGACCTGATAAATCAAAACAACGGCAGTGTGTAGCTCACGATCAGCCGGTTCTCATCAATATCGCGCTGGTAATTGGAGCGCAGCGCCGCGTTGCGCCACAGCACGTTGACGTTCTTCAGCGGCCCGGACTGGATGGTGTAACCCAGGTCGGTGTCGCGCTCCCACTCGCGCCCTTCCCCGGCGAAGGTGGCCGGGTTGGCATGATCGGCATGGTTGTAGCGGGTCGAGAACGTCAGCCCCGGAATGCCCAGGGCAACGAAGTCGTAGGCGTAGCGCAGCTGCCAGGTGCGCTCGCCGGTTTCCATGAAGTCGGCGGCCATCATGTAGTTGGTCAGGTAGGCATCAGTGCCGATCAGGTAAGGCATGGCCGTGGAGCCAGACAGCCCTTGATAGGCGATGCCAAGCGTATGCCCGGCCTGACTGTAACTGAGCAGCACGTTGAGCGTACGGTTGTCGACCGGGCCGGCCAGCGCCTCGCCCTTGTCGTCGCTGATGAAGTAGCGCGCATCCAGGGCCAGCTTGCCGGGGCCCAGCGCGGTGCTGCCGAGCAGGCCGAAATAGTGCTGGCCGTAGACCTCGTCGAGTTCGCCGTACTGGTAGCTGAGGCTCAGGTTGGGGTTGACCACGTAGTCCACCCCGCCCATGCGAAAGTCGTCAGCCTCGGGCGTGCCGCTGAAACGCCGGTTCTTGTTGACCAGGCTCATGGCCTCTGTATGGGAATAATCACGCTTGGTGGTCCGGTCGATCTGCGCGTAGGTGAAGGTCAGGTTATCCAGCTCTTTGGAGGTGAGTACACCGCCCTGGAAAGTCTGCGGCAGGATGCGCCCGGTGCTGGAGGCGATGGTCGGGTACTTGAGCAACTGGGTGCCGATCTTCAGCTCGGTCTTCGACAGGCGTGCCTTGGCGGTCACGCCGAACTTGCTGTACTGGTCCGGGGCGCGACCGTCGTCGCCCACCGGCAGCAACCCAGTACCACTGCGGCCTGGGCCTGAGTCGAGCTTCAGGCCGAGCATGCCGAGGGCGTCGACGCCAAAGCCGAGGGTGCCAGGGGTGTAGCCGGAGCGGAAATCGAGGATGAAGCCCTGGGCCCATTCTTCGCGCTTGGAGATGCCGGCGTCTTCGCGGAAGTCGCGGTTGAGGTAGAAGTTCTGGGCTTTCAGCGAGGCCTGGCTATCTTCAAGGAAACCTTCGGCGTGGGCCGGAAAGGTGAAGCACAGCAGTGAGGCAGCAGGCAGGATCTTGTTGTTTTTGTGCATGGCTGGTCCATTCGGCCAGGCTGGGGCGCTGGCCGTTATCGTTGTTGTCTGTGAGGGCCTCTTCGCGGGCAAGCCCGCTCCCACAGGGAGAGCTGTGCAGCCCCTGAGATCAAGGCGAACGCTGTGGAAGCGGCTTTAGCCGCGAAGAGGCCGGGTCAGGCGAGCACGCCTATCTGCCACGGGCAGAATTCATCCTCGCCCAGGCCGTTGAGCTCGCTCTTGGTCGCCTCCCCCGAGGCATGGGCGAGCAACCGCTCGAAGATTTCCTGGCCCATCTGGCCAATGGTCTTGTCGCCGTCGATGATCTGCCCGCAGTTGATGTCCATGTCGTCGCTCATGCGCTGGTACATGGGCGAGTTGCTGGCCAGTTTGAAGGTCGGCGCCGGCAGCGAGCCGAAGCATGAACCTCGACCGGTGGTGAAGGCGATCAGGTTGGCGCCGCCGGCGATCTGGCCGGTGGCCGAAACCGGGTCGTAGCCGGGGGTGTCCATGAACACCAGCCCGTGGGTCTTTACTGGGTGGGCATATTCGTACACATCCATCAGCGGCGCATTGCCGCCCTTCTTCGCGCCGCCCAAGGACTTTTCCAATACGTTGGCCAAACCACCAGCGTTGTTGCCAGGGCTGACCCGGCCGTTGATCTGGGTGTCGCGCCCACGGTTGTATTCCAGCCACCACTCGATGCGCTCGATCAGCTTTCGACCCACCGCCGCAGTGGCCGCACGGGCGGTCAGGGTGTGCTCGACGCCGAAAATTTCCGACGTTTCAGAAAGAATCGCAGTGCCACCATGGCGCACCAGGATATCCACCGCCGCGCCCAGCGCCGGGTTCGCCGAGAGGCCGGAGAAACCATCAGAACCGCCGCACTGCATGCCGACCATCAAGTGCTCGGCGGACACCGGCTGGCGGCGCGCCTGATCGGCCTTGGGCAGCATGCCTTCGATCAGCGCGATGCCCTGGTCGGTGGCGCTTTTCACCCCGCCCACGTCCTGGATCACCAGTTTCTTCAGCATGTCGCTTTCCACCAGCCCTTCCTGCTCGAAGAAGCCATGGATGTTGTTGCGCTCGCAGCCCAGGGCGATGACCACCGCACCCACGGTGTTGGGGTGCTTGATGTAGCCACCGATGGTGCGACGCAGCAGGTCCATCGGTTCGCCAGTCATTTCCATGCCGCAGCCGATTTCATGTACGTAGGGCACCACGCCGTCGATATTGGGGAAGCCGGCCAGGCGGCGTTCGTCGAAGTGATTGGCGACCTTGCGCGCCACGGTGGCGCCGCAGTTGCCGACCACGAACACCCCCAGGTAGTTACGGGTGGCTACACGACCGTCTTCCCGGACGATGCCCTGGAAGGTCGCACGCTGCTCTGGCGGCAGCATGTCGGTGGGTACATAGTCCAGGCCGTAGCGGTAGTCGCGGTCAGTTTCACCAAAGGCAATGTTGTGGCTGTGCATCCAGGTACCCGGTAGCAGGTCTTCGGCGGCATAGCCGATCACCGTGTTGTACTTGAGTACCGGCTCGCCCTTGGCGATCAGCCGGGCGGCAACTTTGTGCCCCAGCGGTACGGGCTGCCGAGTGGTCACGCCTTCACCGGGAATGGCGGTGCCGGCGGGGATTTCGACGCGCGCGACAACGACATTGTCAGCGGCATCGAGGCGAATGACGGGGCTCACTTCACGGTGACTCATGGTGTTTTCCTATGGGTATGTCATACACGGCGATGGCGACAGAAGCGCCACCGCCGTGGCGTGCTCAGGGGCGTTTGCCGAATTCGGCGCTGTGCTGGGTCCAGGCCAGGGCTTGTTCACTGAGGGAGAAACCCAGCCCCGGACGGTTGGGCACCCACATGCGCCCGTCACGCAGCGCCAAGCGCTCGTTGAACATCGGTTCGAGCCATTCGAAGTGCTCCAGCCAGGGTTCTTCCGGATAGGCCGCCGCCAGGTGCAGGTGAATCTCCATGGCGAAGTGCGGCGCCAGCTTCAGGCCCTTGAAGCTGGCCAGGTTCATGATCTGCAGAAATGGCGTAATGCCACCGACTCGCGGCGCATCGGGTTGCACGAAGTCACAGGCGTTGGCGGTGATCAACTGCGCGTGCTCGTTGAAGCTGGTAAGCATCTCGCCGGTGGCGATGGCGGTGTCCAGCGACGCGGCCAAGGCAGCGTGGCCTTCGACGTCGGCGCTGTCCAAAGGCTCCTCGATCCAGGTCAGGTCGAATTGCTCGAGCTTGCGGCAGAAGCGCTGGGCGGTGACCCTATCCCATTGCTGGTTGGCGTCGACCATCAGCGGGAAGCCTTCGCCCAATTGCTCGCGTACGGCCTGCACGCGCTTGAAATCGATGCCGGTGTCCGGCTGGCCCACCTTGATCTTGATGCCGCCGATGCCGTTGCCACGGGAGGTCTGCACGTTCTCCAGGACCTTTTCCAGCGGTGTCGACAGGTAGCCGCCCGAGGTGTTGTAGCACTGCACAGAATCGCGGTGGGCACCGAGCAACTTGGCCAACGGCAGGCCGGCGCGCTTGGCTTTCAAGTCCCATAGGGCGATGTCGAAGGGCGCGATGGCCTGGGTGGTCAGGCCGCTGCGGCCCATCGAGGCGCCGGCCCAGAGCAGCTTGTTGTAGAGCTTGGCGATGTCGTTGGGATCTTCCCCCAGCAGGGTCGGGGCGATTTCCTGGGCGTGGGCATACATGCCCGGACCGCCAGCGCGCTTGGAGTAACCGAAGCCGATGCCTTCGTGGCCTTCGCGGGTACGGATTTCAGCGAAGATGAACGCGATTTCGGTCAGCGGCTTCTGCCGCCCGGTCAGCACCTTGGCATCACTGATCGGCGCACCCAGTGGCAGCACGGTGTAGGACAGCTTGATCCAGGCAATGCTGTCGGTGGTGGCTGGCCCGGGTTGCAGGGCGGCGATTTTCGGGTCGATGTAGACGTTGCTTTCGATCATGGAGTCGTCCTCTGGATCACTGAGCGTTGGAAGGTTTGCCGGTCAAATCGGACAGTTGCAGGCGCTGGATGCGGCCAACGATCACCAGGTAGGAGAACGCCGCCAGCAGGCCATGGGCGCCGACATAGATGAGTGCGCTGTTGAACGAGCCGCTGGAATGCAGCAGGTAGCCGATGACCACCGGTGTGACGATGCCGGCGGTATTGCCCAGTGCGTTGAACACGCCGCCGGTCATGCCGATCATTTCCCGTGGGGCGGTGTCGGCCACCACGCTGAAGCCGAGGTTGCCGAAGCCTTTGCCAAAGAACGCCAGGCTCATCACCGCGATCACCAGCCACTGGGCGTCGACGTAGTTGCACAGCATCATGGTCGAGCTCAACAGCACGCCGGTGATGATTGGCGTCTTGCGGGCAATGCTCAGGGACTTCGTGCGGCGCAACAGGTAATCGGAGAAGAAGCCCGACGACACTGCACCGATCAGCCCGCACAAGGCCGGGATGGAGGCCACCAGGCCCGCCTGGAGGATGTCGAAGCCGCGCTCCTTGACCAGGTAGATCGGGAACCAGGTCACGTAGAACCAGGTAACCGCACTGACGCAGTACTGGCTGATGAACATGCCCAGCAGCATGCGGCTCTTGAACAGCAGGCCCACTTCAGCCAATGAGCTACGGCGTTTTTCCTTGGGCAGCGAGGCCTGGGCTTCGAGATCGACCAGCGCTTCGCCCTTGCGCAGGTAGTCGAGTTCCTCGCCATTCATCTTCGGATGGCTGACCGGCAAGTAGTAGTTTTTCCACCAGATCGCGGCGATAGCAAACCCGACGATCCCCATGACGATGAACACGTATTGCCAACCGAAGGCGTAGCAAAGCCAGCCCATGAATGGCGTGAAGAACGCCAGCGAGATGTATTGGGCGCTGTTGAAAATGGCCCCGGCCATGCCCCGCTCCGCCGACGGGAACCAGGAGGCGATCACCCGGGTCGACGCCGGCCCCACCGGCGCCTCCGCCACGCCCAGCAGAAAGCGCAGGGCCAGCAGCAGCGGCACGATCATGCCGAGGTAATGCACCAGGCCCATGCACACCGTGAATGCCGACCAGATGCAGATGGCAAGGGCCATGGTCTTTTTCGAACCGAAGCGATCGGCCAGCCAGCCGGAGGGAATCAGGAAGATCACATAGGCCCAGCTGAAAATGGAGAACAGATAGCCCATTTCCACCGAGCTGATGCCGAGTTCCTTGCTCATGTCGGAACCGGCCACCGACAGGGCGGCGCGGTCACCGCTGCTCAGGGCCAGGACCATGGTTATCAAAGCCAGGATCAGGTACCGATAGCGGGTAGCCGTGGTGGACGCGGCCACGGCGCCGGGGGCAGGCCCGGCGGCGTAGGTGTCGTGGTTGTGCATCGCGGTTGCCTCATTGTTTTTATTGGCGTGTTGCAGGGCCTTGCACCGGCGCCTGCTTTGGATTCTGGCAGCTTGCAGCCCTGCTGGAGAGCTGTTTCCGACCAATGACAGCGTTATCAAATGACAGCGCTGTCATTTATCCTAGGCCTTATTCTGCGCGGGTTGCAAATTGGCATTCCGGTGAAATTCCCATGTACTGGGAATGCTTCAAAAGGGGCAGGAAAGCGTGCGCCGTTCCGGTAGAATCGACCCACCCGCCACCCCGCCTGCCTTGAGGCTTCGCATGCTGGAAACGTCCGTAATCACCGCCGGCCCGAAACCGGGCCCCGCCACCCTCGATGACGTGGCGAAGATGGCCAAGGTTTCGCCCATCACCGTTTCCCGGGTGATCAACCGGCCGGAACTGGTGTCGGAAAAAACTCAGAAAAAGGTACGCAATGCCATCCGCAAGACCGGCTATGTGCCGAATATGCTGGCGGGCGCATTGGTTTCACAGCGCAGCCGGCTGGTCATCGTGGTGGTGCCGAACATTGCCAACCGGGCCTTTGTCGACACCATCACCCAGCTCGGCCAGCGCCTGGCCAAGGCGCGCTACCAGCTGTTGCTCAGCCAGTCGGACCTGGTGCACAGCAGTGAAGCGGAATTGATCGACGCGATCCTCGCCCGCCGCCCCGACGGCATCGTACTGACCCGCCAACTGCAAAGCCCTGAAGCACGGGAAAAGCTGATCGCCCGTGGCATTCCGGTAGTAGAGACCTGGGAGCTGGCGGTGAACCCGATCGACACTGTGGTCGGCTTTTCCCACGAAGCCGTCGGCCAGGCAATGGCCGAGCACATCATCGAACGTGGCCACCGCCGCGTCGGCCTGATCTGGAGCGACGACGCCCGTGCCACCCGCCGGCGCCAGGCGTGTGTCGCCACTCTGCACGCAGCCGGTGCCGAAGTGGTCGCCTGCGAGCTTGAAGCCGTGCCGGTGAACATGGGCCATGGCCGTGAGGCCATGGCCCGGCTGCTGGCGGCGAAGGTGCCGATGGATGCGGTGATCTGCAGCATCGACCTGCTTGCCCAAGGGGTCATGGCCGAAGCGCAGGCCAACGGCCTGCGGGTGCCTCAAGACTTGGCGGTGATGGGCTTCGGCAACCTGGAATTCGCCGCGCATACCCACCCACGCCTGAGCACGGTGAATGTCGACGGCGGGCGCATTGGCCTGCGTACGGCGGAACTGCTGCTGCAACGGATCGAAGGCAGCCTGGGACGGGGGGAACAGGTGGAGGATGTGGGCTTCAACCTGGTGGTTCGCGAAAGCACCTGAGGGCTGCAAGCGTCAATTGTCCACCCAACGCCGCAACTGCGCCGCCATGTGATCCCAAGCCTGCTCGACTTCGGCCACGCCGAACGCGCGTAGGCTCGAATGCACCCTGCCCTCGCCCACCCAGGCCCGGACCACCAGCAGCAAGGCCGGCGCCAGCCCGGCAAACGGCCGCGGTGCCGTGCGGGCACGGCAGGTGGCGAGAAAGGCTTCGCGCCGGCTGTTGTCGATGTAGGCCTGCATGGCAGGGGCAAGCGGACGGGATACCAAGGGCAATCCTCCAGGTCAGCGCAAGGGCAAGGTATAGGCGATGATTACCCGGTTTTCATCACGCCTGCCGGTCGCATCGCCCTGCAACTCGACGTTGCGCCAGCGCAGCGCGAGGTTCTTCAGGGGCCCGCTCTGGATCACGTAGGTAATGTCCAGGTTGCGCTCCCATTCGCTGCCGTCCTCACCGGCCACCTTGAAATTGTCGCCCTTCACGTAGCGGGCGAACGCGGTCAGCCCTGGTACGCCAAGGGCAGCGAAGTCGAGGTCGTAGCGGGCCTGCCAGGAGCGCTCCTGGGCACGGTCGAAGCGCAGCACCTGTACCGCGTTGGGCACCCCGGGCAGGTCGGTGTCGTGGATGAACGGCAAGGCGCTGTCACCGGCGTTGTACTGGTAGCCGAGGCGAAACGTTTGCGCGCGCAGGTTGGCGCTGAGCATCGCCGAGGTCATGCGGCTGTCGAGCTGGCCGGCCTTTTCGCTGCCGGATTCGCCGGTGTCGAGGTAGTTGAGCGTGCCGGAAAGGTTCCAGTCGCCGGCCTTGAGGGTGTGGGTGCCGGTGTACAGGGTTTGCTGGTAGACATCCGCCAGGCGACCGGTCCACACCCCCAGCGTGGTCTGCGGCGTGGCGCGCCAGGTGCCACCGAGGTAATCGAAGCGGTCGCTGAACACGCTGTAGTAATTGCCCACCTGGATATCCCGGGCGCCGGCAAATTCGCGCTGGTTGACCTTGCGCATCTGGCCCAGGCCGATGTCGAGGTTGTCCAGTTCGCGGATATCCAGCATCGCTCCCTCGAAGAACTGCGGCAGCAGGCGTGCGTCGCCGGAACTGACCAGCGGGATCTTCGGGAACAGCCCGCCCACCTTGAGTTCACTCTTCGAGTACTTGAACTTGACCGCTGCCGTGGCCTCGGAGAAGTCGTCCACCGAGCGCGGATCAGCATTGCGTGGCCCGCCGGCACGGTCATAGGCCCCCGGCAGCAGGCCGGTGCCGCTGCGCGAGGGCGACGAATCGAGCTTCACGCCAAGGCCTGCGTACACGTCCAGGCCCACGCCGATGGTCGTGTCGGTGTAACCCGACTCGCCCTTGAGGATGAAGCCCTGGGCCCACTCCTCCAGCTTCGACTGGGCAGGCTTGGTCGAGTCGCGCAGGTCGTGGTTGTAGTAGAAGTTGCGAAAGGCCAGGTTGGCCTTGCTGTCGTCCAGAAACGCACCCTGAGCATACAGCGGGCCGAGGCCGAGCAGCAGGGACAGGGGTTTTGCAGCGCGAGCGAAGCCCGCTCCAGTCGAGGAGTGTTTCATTGTTGTTGCGCTCTTCTTATAGGTATGTGGGGTGTTGCGTCAGCGGTGTTGCCAGGTGAATTCGAGGGTGGCCTCCAGGCGCTGGCCAGCAGCGAGCTCATGGGTGCCGGTTTCGGCCCAGCTATCGCGTGGCTGGTTGAAGGCATCGGCCAGGTGCGACACCGGCTCCAGGCACAGGTAGGGGCTGCCGGCCGGGGCGAATGCGACGAAGTGGTTCAGCACTTGGGAAGCCTGAAGGCGCAGGTGGCCATTGGGGTAGTCGACACACAGCCGGCCGTCCCAACGTGACTGGTAATGGGCCAGCGCTTCGTCGCCATCCGCTTCGATCGACCAGTCCCTGGTACCCTCTTGGTACGCGCCGGTAGCCAGGTACTGCGCGTCGATCTGCCAGTCGCGCCCGGTGCGGTAATGCACGCGCATGCCAGGGTGGCGCTGGAAATAAGGGTGCAACCCGAGGCCGCCTGGCATGGGTGATTGCCCCAGGTTGATGAGTACCAAGGTGATGTGCAGGCGTGCGCCATCCAGCGCGAAGTGCTGTTCGGCGCGAAACGCCCAGGGCCAGTGCTCGCCTTGATAATCACAGGCAATGCTCAAGTGATCGCTGCCGGTGCCCACCACCTGCCAAGGCTGGGTGTGGGTGACCCCATGCAAGGTATGGGGCAGTGCTGCCGGATGTGCGGGCAGCACATGCTCGGTGTCGGCGAACTTCAACCGCGCATTGCGAAGGCGGTTGGAGTACGGCATCAGCGGGTAGGCGCCGGCCCGTGGCCAGTCCAGCGGGTCGAACTGGCTAGCGTTGATCGGCAGCAACACATCCAGCCCATCGGCATTGAGCTGGGCGATGCGCCCGCCCCAGGCCGGCAGCACGCCCAGCGCCCAGGTGGCATTGCTCAGAACCACGGTATGCATAGAACCTCCAATGCCCTTTTCAGGCATGCGCAGCCCCTGCCGCCGTGCCGAGGCACGGCGGTGAGGCATGAAAGGGTCGGACTAGCGGCGCAAGCGCTCGGCCACTTGCAGGTCGATGTCCAGGCCCAGGCCAGGGCCCTGAGGAATCTGCAGTTGATTGCCCTGGCGCAATTGCTCCACCGGGTACAACCAGCCAGCCGGCTCGACGAACAGGTACTCCACCTGCGGCACCCGCCGCTGTACGGCGGCCAGGTGCAGGGTGGCGATCAGGCCCGGGCCGAAGTAGGGGCAGTGCGGCAGAATAGCTGCCTCATGCTGCTCGGCCAGGCGGTCGATGCGCAGGCATTCGGAAATGCCGCCGACCTTGGTCACGCTGGGCTGAATGGAATCCACCGCTGCGGTCACCAGGGCCTGCTCGAACTGCACGGCAGTGCACCAGTTTTCCCCGGCAGAAATGTCCACACCCTGCCCGCGCAGGCTGCCCAGGGCAGCGAAGTCCTCGGGCGGGAAGATCGGCTCTTCCAGCCAGGCCAGCTTCAGCTCCGCCAGCGCCGGCAGCCAATCACGGGTCCCCTGAACGGTCCAGGAACAATTGACGTCGGTGGACAGCGGTACGGCATCGCCAACAGCTCGCCGGCAAGCGCCGATGTCATGCAGGGTGGCCTCGTGCAGCTTGATGTCGCTGAAGCCCTGCTCCAGTGCCTTTTCGCAAATGGCTGGGGCCACTTGGTCATCGCCGTAGCGCACCAGGCTGGCGTAGGCCGGCACCTGTTCGCGGTAGGCCTGGCCCAGCAGGCGGTGCAACGGCAGGCGCTGCCGGCGGGCGGCCAAGTCCCACAGGGCGATATCGAGACCGGAAATGGCGAACATCGTCACGCCGTAGCGGCCGAACAGGTGCAGGCGTTGCTGCAGTTCCAGGTTCAGCGCAGGAATGTCGGTGACCTCGCGGCCCAGCACCTGGGGCGCCACCAGCCGGTCGATCAGGGCCTTGGTGGCATCGGCGACGAAGTAGCCAAAGGCCTCGCCCCAGCCAACGTTGCCCAGCTCGTCCTCGACTCGCACCAGCACGTTCTCCAGCGTGCGCCAGGCCGAAGGTGTCCCCCCTACCCCACGACCGCCGTCGTGGAAGGGGATTTCGACGATCTGGGTATCGATGCGGACGATCTTCATGCTTGCTCCAGAACGCTGGCCAGGGCCACACCGGCATAGGCGCCGCCAACATGGTCACGACCGGAACCGACCGGGGCCATGGCGTCATAGGCGAGGAAGTTGTCGGCCAGGTGCTCGGCCGCATTGTCCTGCGGCCGGTAACCCAGGGCGCGGGCACGGTTGTTGTGGAACAGCGCCTGAGGACATTCCGACACGCCGTAGACGATCTCGTGGCGCACCTCGGGATGCTCCAGGCCGATCAGCACCAGTTGGGCCAGGTCGCGGGCGCTGGTCCACAAGCGCAAGCGACGGGCATCGGCAACCTTGGCGTCGGCGTTGCCGATACGCACGATGAACGTGGCCAGCTCGCTGCGCTGGGAGAAGGTCGCGCAGGCTGCTTCGCCGAACACCTTGCTCAGCGCGTAGTAGCTGTCCGGCGCCACCGGGTGGTCGTCGAACTGCTCGGCTGCCTGCGTGGGATACTGGCCAAGCACATGGTGGCTGCTGGCGAACACGAAGCGCCGCGCCCCGGCGCGCTGGGCGGCTTCGAGCAAGTACAGGGTGGCGTGGTAGTTGGGCTCGACCGTGGCCTGGAACTGGATGTCGGTGCCGTGGGCACAGGCCAGGTGCAGCACCGCGTCGACACCCTCGCAGGCCTGGCGGACGAAGGCCGGGTCGGTCAGGTCGCCGACCAGGGCGGTTTCATTGGCGGCCAGCTCGCTGGCCGGCCGGCGGTCCAGCAGGCGCAGATTGAAGCGCTCGCGCAAGTATGGGCGCAGGGCGGTTCCGACGATACCGGCGGCGCCGGTGACTAGAAGCGTAGGCATGGTGTATTCCCGTCAAACGTGGGTAGCAGTCAGTTCAGGCGGTGGCAATGACGTTGGCTTGCCGGGCCGGTTTCTGGCCGACGAACAAGGCCACGATCAGCGCGCCGACGATGCCGAGCCCGGCGGCCAGGCCGAAGCCGCTGCCGTAGGTGCCGGTGGACTGGATGATGAAGCCGGTCACGGTCGGCGCAACGATGCCAGACAGGTTGGCCAGGCCATGCATGAAGCCGCCGGCAGTGCCGACCTGATGGTCCGGCACGGCGTCCTGGATCAGTGACCAGTAGGCGGGCGCGGTCAGCATCAGGAAGCCGATGGCCACGGTCATCACCACCACGGTGCTGGTTACGCTGTCCACCTGGCCGGTCAGGCCGATGCACACCGCAGCCACCAGCAGGCAGCTGACCAGCACCACCTTGCGCGAGAACAGTTGCTTGCCGGTGCGCTTGTACACCCAGTCGATCAGCAGCCCGCCACAGATGAAGCCGACAGTACCCACCAGCCACGGCAGTGCGGTGACGATGCTCATGGCCTTGAGGTCGATACCCTTGGCCTCGATCAGGTAGCTGGGGAACCAGGTCATGAAGAAGTACAGAATGTAGTTGTAGCAGAACAGCGATACGCCAGTGACCAGTACCGAACGCTGCAGGATGGTCTCCAGCACTGGCGTGCGCGGAGCGTCTGCGACGGCAGTGACCGGGGCCTCACGGCCCTCGTTGATCAGCGCCAGCTCTTCGGCCGACACCTGCGGGTGCTCCTTGGGCGTAGAGGCCGCCAGGCGGTACCAGGCAATGGCCCACAGCACGCCGATCACCGCGATCACCACGAAGGCCACGCGCCAGCCCAGCCACAGGGCGAGAAAACCCACGATTGGCCCGGCCAGGGCGCCACCCAGCGGGCCGCCAGCCTGGTTGATGCCGATGGCACGGGCGCGTTCCTTGATCGGGAACCAACTGTTTACAGTCTTGTTGGCAGTGGTCGACACCGGGCCTTCGCCGACGCCGAACAGTGCGCGCACGATCAGCAATGACCAGAAATTGAAGGCCAGTGCGGTGGAGCCGCACAGCAGCGACCAGAAGCTCATCGACCAGGTCAGCACGCGCTTGGGCCCGAAGCGGTCGGCCAGGTAGCCACCGACGAAGCAGAACAACGCATAACCGAAGAAGAAGCTGCTGAAGATCATGCCCTTCTCGGCGGGCGTGAGGTGGTATTCCTGGGTAATGAACGGCATGGCGATCGACAGGGCAGCGCGATCGACATAGTTGATGATCATGGCCAGGAACAGCATGGTCAGGATCGTCCAGCGGTAGTTGTTTTTCTTGTTCATGTACGACTCCGCCCGGCACCTGTGATGCCGGATCTTTTTTGTTATAACGCCTGGCCCCACAAAGGGCCAGGTGCCTCTGGGGTCAATCAGACGCTGTAATCCACCGCCACCCACTCGAAGTACTGCTTGAGTTCGGCGACCAGGGCCTGGTGCGCCGGGTGTGGCAGGTAACGCTGTACCGCGTCGGCGTCGTCGAAGCTGGACTCGAGGATGTAATCCCAGCAGATCGGTCGATCCAGTTCATTGGCCGCGACGCGCCAGTCGCGGATGAAGTCGATTTCTTCGGTGAGGTCGCGCATCCGCGCCACCAGCACCGATTCCAGTTCAGGCTGCGCCTCGACGCCCGGCAGGCGGCGGAACAGCACGATATGTCGCATCATCGCCCTGCCCTCCTCAGCCCAGTGCCCAGGCGGGTGCGTCCTGCAACGCAACCGGGCGCAGGAAGCGCTCGATGGCGGCAAAGCCGACCGAAGTGGACTGTGGCGCGGTGGACGACGGCCATGGCCCGCCGTGCTGCTGGGCATGGCACACGGCAACACCGGTCGGCACACCGCTGAACAACACGCGCCCGGATACTCGCTGGGCTGCGCGCAGCAGCTGGCGGTTGTCGGCGTTGTCGGCGTCCAGGCCCCAGAGGGTAGTGGTCAGGGTACCGCCGATGGCTTCGAGCACTTCAGCCGCCTGAGCAACGGAATTGGCGGTGACGATCAACGCCGCCGGGCCGAACATTTCCTCACGCAGGTGAGCGTTGGCAATGAACGATGCGGCATCGGTGGCGAACAACCGTGGCGCCGGGCCAGCGCCATCGGCTTGCGCAGTGAACACCACGGTGGCATTGGCCGCTACCGTGGCAGCTGCCGCCTCGAAGCCTTGCTGCATGCCCGGGGTGAGCATACGGTGCGTGGCAATCGGTGCAATGGCCGCGGCCAGCTGGGCGACGAAACGCTGACTATGGGGTGAATCGAGCAGCACGATCACGCCGGGGCTGGTGCAGAACTGACCGCAACCGAGGGTGATCGAAGCGGCCAAGGTCTTGGCCAAGGCTTCGCTGTCCTTTTCCAGCACGTGCGGCAGTGCTACCAGCGGGTTGATCGAGCCCAGCTCGCCAAAGAATGGCACCGGCCGCTCACGCTCGTTGGCCGCCTGCCACAGGGCTTTGCCACCCTGGTAGGAGCCGGTAAAGGCCACGGCGGCGATCGATGGGTGCTGGACCAGGTAGGTGCCAGCGACACGATTGGGCGCTTCGGCCAGGGTCAGCAGGCCTGCCGGCAGGCCCTGGGCACGGACCACGCCAGCGGCCAGGGCGAACACCGCGCGGGACAATTCCGGGTGACCGGAGTGCGGCTTGATCACCACGGGGCAACCGGCGGCCAAGGCCGAGGCGGTATCGCCGCCCAGCACCGAGAAGGCGAACGGGAAGTTGCTGGCCGAAAACATCGCCACCGGGCCCAGCGGGCGTTGCACGCGCGTCAGGCGTGGGCGGCCGGCAGGTGGCGCACCGGCAATTGCCTGGTCATCGACCTGACGGTATGGCACACCCGCTTCAACTTCGTTGGCGAAGCCACGCAGCTGGAAGGCGGTGCGGGCCACTTCACCGTTCAGGCGGGCTTCACCGAGGCCGCTTTCGCGGTCGGCGATGGCGACCAGTTCAGCCTGCTGCTGTTCCAGGGCATCGGCCAGGCCGCGCAGCAGGGTGGCACGCTGGGTGGCACTGCAATCGGCCCAGAAGTCGGCAGCCGCCGCCGCTTGGGCGACGACTGCATCGATAGCGGCGAAATTCGGGTTTTGCGGGGTGGTCATGGGAACTCCTTCAACAATTGCGGTGCGGCCATTCGCGGGACAAGCCCGCGCCTACAGGTACAGCGCGGGCCTTGTAGGAGCGGGCTTGCCCCGCGAAGAGGCCATTGGCGTTAACGCGCCTTCGGCTCCAGGTGATACCCACGGCCGACATAGTCGAAATCGACCAACTCGTTGATCACCACGTCCTTGTCGGCCGGCGAGGCGTAATAGGCGCGGATCTCTTTGATCAAACCGCTCTGCTCGTCGAACACGTACCACTCGTCACCACGCAGGGCCGTACCCAGCTTGCTTTTCCAGTGAGTCCACTCGATCACCGCTTCGTTGCTGTCGTGGCTGACCAGGATCTTCTCGATGGTCCACTGCGAGCCCAGGTTCTCCACACACCACACCCATTTGCGGGCGATGGTGTCGGCAGTGCGCCACGGGATTTCCGGCAACCCCGAGGGGAAGTAGTGCACCGCGTCCGGGGTGAAGCAGGACACCAGCTTGTCGTAGTCGCCTTCGTTGCAAGCGTCGAAGTAGCGGCGGATCAGTTGCGCATGCTTGTGCTCAGCCATGGCTCAACCCTCTTCACGGTCGATGATCGACGGGATGGCCGGGCGGCCGGCGGCGACCCAGGCGTGGTAGTCGGACACCGACGCCGGGCTCGGCGGGTACACGCCCCACAGCGGCTCACCCGCCGCGATGCGCATGGCCAGGTAGCCCTCGATGTCGTCCTGCACGCTGCACACTTCGGCCAGTTCTTCGGCCAAGTGTGCTGGCACCACGGTCAGGCCATCGGCGTCGCCGACGATGATGTCGCCTGGGTAAACGGCTACACCGGCGCAACCAATCGGCACCTGCAGATCGGCCACATGGTGGTAGGAAATACGCGTGGTGGCGGTGATCTCACGGGCATAGGCCGGCAAGCGCATGGCGGCGATCTCGCTGCCGTCGCGCAGGGCGCCGTCGGTAACGATGGCCTTGGCGCCACGGGCCAGCAGGCGGGTAACCAGGATGTTGCCGGCCGACGCGGCGGCCGGGTCGTTGCGGCTGTCGATCACCAGTACGTCGCCCGGCTGGATCTGCTCCACGCCCACCCATTGCAGGTTGTCGTCGTTGGGCTTGGTGGTCATGGTCGAATAGGTGTCGATGTCTTCACGAGCGGGAATGAAGCGCATGGTGAAGGCACGCCCGGCGAACGGCTTGGCGTCGCGGCACATGGCGCGCAGGCCGACCAGCGCCGGCTGGCGGAAGCCACGCTTGAACAGCTGGGTGGTCAGCGAGCCGCTGCTGCAGGTAGCCAGCTTGGCCAGCACTTCGTCGCTGACAACGACCTGTTTGCCGGAGACGCTTTCATGGGCATCGGCATAGTTGTGGATGACGGACATTGTTGTAGGTTCTCCTCGCGGGTTCATCCGATGGGCGGCCAGGGCTAATTCCCAACATATGGAACAGACAATGGTTTGAAGCCCTGCTGAGGCCGATTCTATGGCGGAAAACCGGATGAAAAAGAGGCAGACTGAGCACTCAAGCCACCGCGTTCCAACAGATGGGAATCCCTGATGAAAACAGGTGAAGGCACTGCCGCACTGGAAAAAGCCCTGGATGTGCTCCAGGCCATTGGCGCAACCGCCAGCGGCATCAGCCAAGCGCAACTGGCCGAACAGGTACCACTGCCACGCACCACCCTGTACCGCATCATCGCCACTCTGGTTGAGCGCGGAATGATCCGCCGCGACCCCACGCGCAAGGCCTATCGCCTGGGGTTCAACTACCTGGAGATGGTCCGCAACGCCTACCTGGAGCCTGACCTGGTAGCGGCGGCAAGCGAAGAGCTGCGCGCCCTGCGTGACCTCACTGGCGAAACCTCGTATCTGGCGGTGCTCGACGGGAACCAGGTACTGTCGCTCGAGCGCTGCGACGGCGCCCATACGCAACGTTCCGCGGCCAGTCTTGGCCAGGGCAAGCCGGTGTACTGCACGGGTCAAGGCAAGGCGATTCTCTCGGCGCTGACGACCACGGCGCGCGACGAGGTACTCAAAGGCGTGGTGCTGGCGCCGCTGACACCGCTGACCATCACCGACCGCCGGCGGCTGCTGGCCGAGCTGCAGATCACTCAGGCCCGCGGCTATGCGCTGGACGACGAAGAAATCCGCCTGGGCATCCGCTGCGTCGCCGCCCCCATCATCGACAAACAAGGCCAGGTACGCGGTGCTCTGAGCGTGGCCGGGCCGGCGTACCGGCTGACTCTGGAGCGCCTTACCCTGCTCGGCCCGGAACTGGCCGAAGCCGCCCGCCGGGTGGGCGAACAGTTGCGCCCTGACAATGCACCACAAGCTGCCGCGGCATTGAGCGTGGTACCCGGTCCATGGGCCTTTCATGGCGCGTTCCCGCGCTGGCATGCCGAGCAGCAGCGCCTGTATTGGGCCGATACCCTGGCTCCGGCGATTCATTGCTGGGACGGGCACACCAGCCGCCTGCTGACCCGCTTGGACCTGCCGATCCGCGCCATGGAGCTCCACCCGGACGGCCTGCTGGTGGCGCAGGCCGGAGGATGGTCGCTGATCGACTGGGACGGCCATGAACACCCACGCCAGGACGTGCTCGGCAGTCGCCTGCTGGCGCTGGCCACGCACCCATCGGGCGCACTGTGGGCATGTGCGAAAAGTGCCAGCGGCTGCCTGATCGGCGAGCTCAGCGCCGAAGGCGAGTTGCGCCATGGCTGGACCTTGCCGGAACAGGTCAGTGCACTGCGCTGGGATGCCAAAGGCAGCGCACTGTACGCCCTGGCACCGGACTCCGGCGACATCCTGCTGCTGCGCCCAGGCAGCCCCAACGTGCGCCGGCTGGCCTCGCTGCCACGCGGCGGCGGCCGCTTGGGCGGCTTGGCGCTTGACGCTGCGGGCGGTGTGTGGACCACCCAACTGGAGGGTTGGAGCCTGGCACGCTTCGACGCTGACGGAAGCCTCGACCGCATGATCGGGCTACCGGTGCCTACCCCTACCGACTTGTGCTTTGGCGGCGTGGACGGCAAAACCCTGTACATCACCAGTGCCCGCCATACGATGAAGCTGGAAACACTGGCCAGCGCGCCGAACTCGGGGTGCCTGATGCAAATGCAGACTTGAGCTTTAAACCTTGGGGTTGGTGCTTTGAAGCCTTGCACGGCGATGTGAGGAATCAAGCCTTCGCTTTCAGCGATAGGTGCAGGCCCCACCAGTGGCTCAAAAGCTTCTTCAACAACCGCACGTGGTCGGCGACTGTACAGAACCCAGGCTGTTCCGGGGCCACATTTCAGTTTCTTGGGATTTCAGACAGTGCCTAGGAAACCGCCTACCATCTCCCTCTCGGCACAACCACTTCCCAGCGATCACATTTATTCAGATCCCTAAATTGCTCCTCACTATCCTCTGCAAACCGCACCATGACGGCAGCGACTTCGCATTGCTCGAAGCCGATCTGTGGTTGGAATGACTTGGCGGTTCGCCCTACCACGTTGCCTTGCCTGTCGAGCAGTTGGTAGCGGCCAGCCTCTTCCTTCAGCGTCAGGGGATCCCCCTCGCGAAGCGCCTCAACCGCCTTGTGTATCCGAGCATGCAGTGACTGACGACCGGCATAACCAATATCGATTTCCTTCAGCGTGAGTTGCTGAAAGCGCACCTCTAACTCAGGAAGCGGTTGTCCCTGAAAACCATGCTGCTGAACATCCCTCATCAGGCTGCAACTGAATGGATTGCCGTCAGCGAACTCGCACAACGTCAGGGTCTGTTGGGCTCGCGTCATCCCCACGTAGTACAAACGTCGCTCATCGGCCAGGGTATCGACCTGAGCGCTCCAACCGCCATCCAGCAGAACGACATGGCGGAACTCTAGCCCTTTGGCCGAGTGCACGGTGCCAAGATAGAGGCCCTCCTTCGGCTGTTGGCGCAATTCACGGGCGTAGTCGTACAGCCAGTCGATCAAGGCACCACTGCCAAGTTGGCAGTCTCCCAATTCTCCTCGCATTTGCTCAAAGGCCGTCTGGAAAAAACGCTTCCACTCGGCGTCCACCAGTTGATTGCTACCCGACAAACGCTGCCATGCGGTAGCCGCGCACAGAACGCCTTCGATTTCTCGCAGATAGTCGGTCGCCGCCACAAAACTGCGCTGCCGAGTAATGGGTAACGCCGTTTCCTTGTCTGCTGCCAAGAAATAAGGAATATCGTGTTGCTCGCACCAGGCCTGGATTGGCCACAGATAGCGGTGCGTGCGCGCCAGAACCGCACAGCCGTTCCAACTCCCTAGCTCGAGCATCACTAACCGCTCCAACTCCACCATGGACGCCTGAGCCTGCAGATTGCCGCGCTCACGGTCGCTCGGGTCGATCAGCAATCTCAGTACCCGGCCTTTGCGTTGCTCATCCTGCTCCTCCCATAGCCCGCCGGCAGGCAGCGCCTGCCGAGCCCTGTCGATCCGGATGGGGTCGGCCTCTTTCAGTCGGGCCGAATTCTGGCCAATGAGCTGGTTGGCCGCCTCAATAATGCGCAGGGAAGAACGGTAGTTATCGACCAGGAAGCTGGTCGACGCCTCATAGTCCTCGCGAAAGCGCTCGATATAACGATTGTTGGTATCGCGCCAGGCATAGATATTCTGGTCATCATCGCCTACCGCCATGATGCACAACCGGCCATCCTCTTCCGCGTGCCGCCCAGCTAGAGCACTGACCAGACGGTACTGCAGATCATCAATGTCCTGATATTCGTCGACCAGGATATAACGGTATCCGCGCAGTAGCTGCTGGCGGAGGTCGTCCTCGCCCTCAATATTACGCCTACCTTCCAGCAACTCGACGGCATCGCTTAATACCTGCTTGAGAGCGTGCTCGTCGACCGTCGCGCCGCGTTCAAAACGGGTTCCGGTCAAACGCATGGCCATGCTGTGATAAGTCAGAATGCCGACACCATAGGCATCGCTCCCGACCAGGGCCAACAGCCGTTTGCGAATCTCGTTCGCCGCATGGCGGTTGAAGGTCAACGCCACAATGCTGGTCGCTGGTACTCGCCGCACCCGCAGCAGGAAAGCGATACGATGCACGATCACACGTGTCTTGCCGGAGCCCGGTCCGGCCAGCACTAGACGATTGATGTCGTCATCGTCGGCGACGATCAGTTTCTGAGTGGTGCTCAGCGACTCGATGATCGATTTCCATGATTCCTCGCTGGTCGCCAGCTTGAGCACGTCCTCCCGCCCATTAAAATGCCGCTTGATGAACGCCTGCTTGGAGTCGGTGAAGTAATCCAGCACCAGGCGTAACGCGTCTGCCATCTCCTTCAGCGCCACTTCCGCATATTCACGCATCACATGAACCTGAATGCGCTTCTCGCGGTAGTGCTCATCGAGTCGCAAGTAGTCTTCCTTAAGGAAAGTCTTGCGCTTGTCTTCCTTCTTGACGTCGATGGTCATAGCCCGGCGCATGACCGTCATACCGTGGTTGAGGGTCAAAATATCCTGCCGATGCAGATAGAGCAGGACATGCTCAATCACCTTACGGCGCCTGTTCGGCGGAATCAGATGCGGCAGTTCGAGGTCACTTTCGATCACCTGGAGCAATTCGCCAAAACTCGTTTCGACCAGCAGATCCGCGCCACGCAATCCTGCCGGTAGCTTACCGACCAACAGGTCCAGGAACTTGCTCGCCAACACGCGCCGCACGTCACCAAAGCCAACAATCTTCGCCCAGGAATGACCACCCTTAATACGCAGTTTGAGGTAGTCACGATTGAGTTGCCTGAGCTCAAAACTACTGCGCTGCTGACCATCCGCATCATGATCCTGTGCCAGACTGCGCAACAGCCGAAGCACATGCAGCGGAAGCAGTTCGTCCAGCCCTGTCGTTGCCTTAAGCTCAGCGGTCAGTGACGGCAGATTCAGATCCTGCCAACCACCCTGCTCGGCGTCCGGCGCCTGCTCTGGCAAGCACCGCAGCAATGCCTTTTCCAGCTCCAGGGTGTTCTGCAGGCGCTGACTGGAAGCCCCCATCACACCATGGCGTACATACAGCGTTATCTGCGAGTCATTGACCAGCAGCCCCATCTCCTCCAACTGCTTGAGTGCGCTGGCAACCTCATCCGATTCCAGGCTGGTCAACTGCATCAATTGGTCGGTGTTCACCCGCTCATCAGCATCGGCGCCGTAGAGAAAGCGCAGAATAGCCCTGTACTCCCCCAATCGACGCTGCGACAACTCGGCCCTGAGCAAACGTTTCTCGGCCTCTTCCTCGCTCACATCCAGCCGTGCTGGGAAAATCTGCGTATGGTTTTCCTCACGCTTTAGGTAATCACCACGCTCCAGCCAAGCAACCGCCGTAACGACCTTGGTTTCTGCTTCACGTTCGTCCGCGGAGAAGCTGGTTTCAACGTTATCGTCCAACAGGATTTCGCCCGCCGTGATAATCAGTTTGCCACCCTTGCGTCGACTGCTCTCGTTACGCAACTTGCGCAGGATCTGCTGGATGTCACGGATGCTGAGCTTCGAGCGCTCGCTCATGCCGAACTGGGTTTCGATGTCTTGTGGGTCATACAACAGCACACAACGCGCATCGCCCTGATCACGCCCAGCCCTGCCCGCCTCCTGCAGATAGTTCTCCAGCGAGCCTGGTATGTCGGCATGTACAACAAGACGTATATCTGCCTTGTCCACGCCCATCCCGAAAGCGTTGGTGGCAACGATGATTTTCAGTTGCCCAGCCTTGAAATCGTCCTGAATGTCCGTTTTGCTGTTGGGCTCAAGACCGGCATGGAAGTGTTTGCAAGGCCAGCCTTGGCCAATCAGGAAATCGGACAGCTCCTCAGCACTCTTGCGACTGGAAACGAAGACGACTGCACCGCCCTCCTGAGCGTCCAGGTGCTCACGCAGTAACCCATCCGTACGGGACCACTTCTCTGCCTTGGTGCACGGCAGCACGTCAAAATGCAGATTGGTTCGCTCGTGCCCTCCAGGGAACACCTTGAATTCAATGCCCAGGCTTTCCCTGAAGTGGCTCTGAATATCCGCGAGCACGTCGGGCTTGGCCGTCGCGGTAAAACAGCCGATCTGCGCCAGCGGTTGGTCATCGGTGTGCTCCCGGATGAAGCGGGACACATAAAGGTAGTCTGGCCGAAAGTCGCTACCCCATTTCGACAGGCAATGCGCCTCATCGAAAATCCAGGCACCAACCTGACGTTGACGGATCGCTCGCCGGAAAGCCTTGTTGCGGAACTGCTCGGGCGACACCAGCAAAATGCCGACGTCGCCCATCTGGATCTTCTCCAGTACCTCCGCGCGCTCCGGCATAGTAAGCAGGCCGTTCAGCGCTGCGGCGCACTGGACGTTGCGCTCCGCCAGTCCGTCGACCTGATCCTTCATCAGTGACTGCAACGGCGAAACGATGACGGTAAGACTGCCGTTTCGATGGAACCGGTTCAATGCCGGCAGTTGATAACATAACGACTTGCCCCCGCCGGTTGCCAGGATGGCCAATACGTGCTGGCCACGCATACCGGCCAGCACGATATCGTGCTGAAGACTCTCCCCTGGTCGCTCGTAGCGAAAATCAGGGAAGCCGAAGTAGCGCTTCAGTTCCTGGCGTGGGTCATGAGTCGTCTGACAGTACTGACAATCCTCGCGCTCACACGGCACATCACGCAGCTCGGAGATTAGCCGTCCAACCTCTGGAAACTGGTGTCGAACCCAAGGTGCTAACACCGAGTTACCGCCAGATACCCGGAGCCAGGCCAACACATAGGCCAGTGACCAATGCAATTCTTCCCCTTGAAGATCGTCGTCGAGCAGTTGCTCCAGTCGTGCCCGACATACCTTCAAATCCCGCGGTTGCGACGGATCCGTCTCTTGCAGCAATTGCGGAATCAGCATTTTGAGTTCGGGTACGGATACCGGAGACTGCCCAGTCAAGGATGCGAAGAAGGCTCCCAGGTCTCCCCTCATACTCGGCGTCAGCAACGCCTGATAGCAGAGAAGCTCCATCTGGTTAGTCTTGTTCAACTGCGTGAAGGCCTGGCGTTGATCCTGAAAAAGAACCAACGTCGAGCGGCAGTCGGACAACGGCGAGTTCAGACTGTCACGGATAAGCTTGTAATCCTTGATCAGCCGATGATACGGGTTTTGTGGAAACGCCAGTGGCGACAAACGCAGCGTATCGATGACCGGCAGAGCATGCAAAGCCATGCCGGGCATATGCTCGCGCAAGATAGGCAGATCGTGGTCGATAACATTGTGTCCGAGGACGAAGCTCGCCCCCTCGGACAGTGCATCCAACTGCTGCAAGGCTAGGAACGGGTTTCCAGAAACCTTCAGCTCCAACTCCGCCCCCGAGTCAGGCCGAAGGGCGCCGAGCATCATGATCCGGGCAGGTTCATTGTTCTTGGGCGGCACCACCTCAAGATCGAAAATCAGGCCTTTGGGTTGAGGAAGTGGCGACATCAAACGGGCATTCCCTGCTCAGCGATTGCGACAATCATCATTCAACGCATGAACGATGGAAGTGATGGGCTTCATCATGCCATCAAGCACCGATTAGACACTTGGCACACTGCCCTGACAACCCATTATCCCGGCAACCTCAGAGCAAGCCGGGACCGACGTACACTAAAAGCCGTCGACGACCATGCGGATCCGTGTCAGAGATCGCCAATCACAATCGTGCGCGTACCGGTTGGGACTGGGGCAATTGCTGGCGAAAGGTTCAGCGGCGTGGGCCGATTGAACACAGGCCATGGTGACCAATAATTGCCCGTGCCGGCCCTTTCGCTGCTGGAGGTATCGAGGGTATTTTTGGGGGTACATCACCGAGGTATCATCCAGCCTCACCCGGCCCGATTGGACTCACCCCCATGCCCGCATCGCATACCCGCCCCACCCCCGCGCCCCTGCTACGGCCCGGTGAAACCGTGGTGTTGTTCGATGGTGTGTGCAAACTGTGCAACGGTTGGGCACGCTTTCTGATTCGCCATGATCATTCGCGGCGGGTGCGGTTGGCGGCCGTGCAGTCGCCCGAAGGGCAGGCATTGCTAGCCTGGGCGGGGTTGCGGTTGGATCAGTTCGACACACTGGCCGTGATTCGCGACCGCCACTATTGGCTACGCTCGGAAGCGGTGTTCGAGGTTATCGGGCAACTGCCCGCCGCGTGGCGCACACTGCGGCTGTTGCGTGCCTTCCCACGGGGGCTGCGCGATTGGGCCTACGACCGTGTCGCGCGTAACCGCTATCGGCTCTTCGGCAAATACGACACCTGCCTGTTGCCGCCGCCGGACCACGAACAGCGCTTTTTGAAGGGGTCATCATGAACGCCTTGATACGTATCAACTGGATCGCTCGCAGTGGTCTGGCGTTCATGTTTGCGTACCATGGGCTCGTACCGAAGTTGCTGTGGCTGAGCACGGGCGAGCAGATGATGATCCAGGCCCATGGCATCGAGCAGGTGCAACTGTTCGCCACTCTGGCGGGATTTGGGGAGATGGCCCTGGCGCTGTGGATACTGCTTGCACCGCGTAATCCCTGGCCGATCGCAGTGGCTGCGGCAGCGCTGCTGGGGCTACTGGTGGATGTGGCGGTGTTCAGCCCGGGGTTGCTCAAGGAAGCATTCAATCCGGTGTCGCTGAATATGGCGGGATTGGCCTTGTGTGCGGTGGCCTGGAGTGCCAGGCGCTAAACCCTTCAGGCGTCTGCCATTGCCCCAATCAACTGCCACGGGGGCATTTTCGTGACCATGATGAGCACGATCACAAACATTCCCAGAAAGCCGAGTACGCCCATCCAGAACCATTTCCGGTACACCTCGCGGTAACCCTCCTCCAGTGCTGTATCGGCCTGTGCCGCCGTCGCCGCCATCTGCTGCAGGCGCTTTTGCAGCACCAGCACCGGTAGCCAGAGCGAGCCCACGCACAGGAAGATAACCAGCGAAGTCAGCACCCAGTGCGTGGTCACGCCGAGCCCGGAGAGATTGACCAGCAACAGGCCGGTGATGATCTGGATGACGCCCGCCGGCGTGGTGATCCAGGTATCGAACTGCACCACCATGCGCGCCACATGGGCAATCACGTGCGGGTTGGCCGTGCGGCTCGCGGCGATCAGGTAGAGGTACGACCCCATGCCGAAGCCGAACAGGAAAACTGCCGCGATCACGTGCAGGTATTTCAGACCCAGGTAGAGCATGGGTCAGCCCTGCCCGTCAGAGAAATGCACAGCCAGGTTCAGGTTGACCGGGTCGTTGATGGCGGCCATGTATTCATCGACGCTGATTTCGCCGACACACGGGCGGGCACCAGAATCAGGCACGTAGCCCTGGGCCATTTTTTTCGCCAAGGCGACGGCTGCACAGCTGGGAATTTCCGGGCCCTTGTCGTTCAAGGCGGTCAGTTGCACGGCCAGGGACAGTGGCTGCCCATCTATGCCAAGGCCGTGCACGTCGATGTACATCGCACTTTTGCCATCACCAAAGCGTTCAAACCAGGTGCCCAGGCGATGCAGGCGAGCGGCCCACACGGCGTGATTGCGCACGAGCCCAACGCGCAGCGCCTGAGCCAGCAGGCCATTGGCAACGCCGCCAAGCTTGAGCCCGGCACCCGCCTTGAAACGCAGGGTATGGGCGCCATAACGGCCGGCAAAGATGTCCATGTCGGGCACGTCAACGTTGGCCAGCACCCGCGTGCCAAGCTGGGGCAGCTTGCGCAGCGTGAGGTCCTGCCAGCCCTGCACCGGGTGTACCCTGCCATTTCTGAGTTGCTGGATCGGTTTGCCTGCGTAGGCGAGCACCCCCTCGACGGTCGACAACCCCGGCATTTTCGCCGAGGAGGAAATACCATGCTCGATCGTGTCAATGCGCATGAAACGATGGCGGTACTGGTCTATAAGGGCAGACGACAGCGTCGGCACCGAGCTGCAGCCACTCAGAATGGCCACGCCCGCCTGCCTGGCGCTGGCATCCAGCACGCCCACGCCGTTGACGAAGGTTCGGCAGTCAGCCAGGTCACAATAATTCACCGCCGCCTCGATACAGGCTTGGGCGACGGCATAGGATTGCCCCTGAAACGGGCCGCCGGTATGGATCACCAATTCGATGTTCATCGCCTGCAACACACTCGCGAAGCCGGCGCCCATGGCATCGCCACACCAACCTTCGCACGCAATGCCCGACGAGGTGTTCAACTCGTCCACCTTGCGTTGCACCTTATCCGGGTCGCGGCCGGAGACCACCAGCGCAATGTTCGGCGCACCCGCCAAGTGCCGGCAAACGATACTGCCGAAGTTGCCGTAGCCACCGATCACCATCACCTTGAGTGCCATTTCGTTCGTGTCCCTAAACCATCGATCGTGCGCCGCGCCTGGAGCAGCCTGGCGACTGAGGCGGCTAAAGATACTCGATTTCGCTAGCGGCCTGATGAGTGTTCAGCCGGGACTTCAGCTGGCTGGTATCAGATGCCCAACGAAGCAATCCCCCGGTCCACTGCATCGATGGCGCCCGCCAGGTAGCCTGGGAATTGAAGCGACCATTCGCTACCGACGCCGGTCAGCTGGCCCGCCCACGGCCCCGATGTTGCAGCCTGTGGCGCAGCAGCAGCATGCTGGGCAGTACCCACCCAGTCAGCCTCGACTGCCGTGAACGGATCCGCGGCCCAGTCCTTGATGAATTCCGCGGTTGGCAAAGCGGCCATCGGGCCAAACAGGCGCGCCAACTGGGCACGGCACAGGGCGAGCAGCTCCCGCTCGCCTAGCGCCCTGCGCGCAGTCGCCGGAACGCCTATGAACCCGAACAGTGCCGCCTGGCCGTTGGGAATGGATGCGTCGTGGATCTCCGCCATCGGGCCCACCGCGCTGCGCCCGGCACCAGACAAGCCTTGGTCACGCCAGAATGCAGTTTCATAGGTCGCGAAATACTTGGCGTGGGGCGCCATCCAGGTAGCGGATTGCTGCCAGCTTCGCGACAGCCCGTCCGGCAATGGCGGGGAGAAATCAATCGTGGCCTGGGCCAGCCGAGGTGGCAGTGCCAGCAGCACATGGGTAGCCTGCCATGTCGTTTCACCGCTTTGATCACCGTACGTGTCGACCTCGACACCCGCCTGCGTGCGGCGCAAACGGCGCACAATCTGCCCGGTCAGTATTCGCTGCGGATCAAGCCTGCGTTGCAGCGCCTCGATCAACGCGCCCATGCCACCGCTGATACGCATGGAGGCTGGTGCACTTCTATAACCGGGCATCCTCATGACCGGCCCCTGATTCGAGCGCTCGACAAGCATATCGCCCGTTTCATGCTGCTCGTAGTAACCGAGCCCAAGCGTTTCGACCAGCTGCACCAGCTGCTCCTGATACTCCGGCCAGAACCACGAGGGGCCGAAATCGAAAACGTCAGCCGTGGCAACGTTGCCAGGTTTCAGCGCTGCCATCTGCACGGATGACAGCGTCAGAACCCGCCCACCGGGTGATGGCCGGGCTTCGAAAATCCGGTAATCGGCAATGCCGACCTGTTCAAGCCTGTAGGCTGCATAAAGGCCGCTCAACCCTGCCCCCACGATGGCTATTTTTGCAGTTCTCATGGTTTGCTGTGCTCAAGCGTGCTAGGCAAGTGCCCGGTTTTGATGAACAGCGTCGCGCCCTCGGCACCACTGGTGATGACCGGGCGCAAGCCTGCGGGAAAACGCATCCAGCTGCCCTGGCTCAGTGATCGGTCGGGAATGTCTATCTGGCCATCGATTACCAGCAACTCAACGGCGGCATCTGTGTTGCTGAACACGGGCTGCCCCGCCGGCAGGCGTTCGAGCCACACCTGTTCATGGTGGTTTTCAAACAACGGGCAAACAGCTCGTCCATGTTCATGCCGCCATGCGTCGGCATTTCGGGTATCGACCCTCACCGGCTCTGACTCGTGCGCTTGCATCTGCCATAGCTTGACGAAAATGACTGCGCCCTCATGGCTGGAAGGCTGATGGCTGGAACCCGGCGGATTACGCAGGTAGAACCCGGCCGGATAGTGATTGCCGTCTTCGGAAAAGGTCCCCGAAAGCACGAAGATTTCCTCGCCACCGGGGTGAAGGTGACGCGGAAAACTGGAACGCGGTGCATAGCGCACAATGCTCGTCGCCCTGGCTTTTTCGCCACCGAGCCGATCCAGCATCACCCGTTCCACCCCACTCTGCGGCGAAGCCACCCAGTGGTAGTCGTCGCCGGCAACGGTGGCTGGCTGAGAGAAGTCTGCATTGACGAGCATGGGGCGATCTCCAGGGAACATGAAATGGGGCCGTGGCGGCCCCATCGGTGTCAGACTACAGGAAGCTGGGCGTGGGCCTCGAGGACACGCGCCGAGTACACCAGCGCTGCGCCAGCATTCAAGGCGATGGCAACGCCGAGCGCTTCAGTGATCTCTTCCTTCGAAGCGCCCAGTTCGACAGCCTTCTTGGTGTGTACGGTGATGCAACCATCGCAGCGGGTGGTGACCGCCACGGCCAGGGCAATCAGCTCGTGAATCTTCGGTTCCAGGTGGCCTGTCTTTGCCGCAGCACCATCAATGAGGCCCAGGCCCCGGGTAATGTCCGGGCTTTGCTTGGCCAGATCGCCCACACGCTCGAGCAGGTCGGTGCGATAACCATTCCAGTCTTTCATCATTTTCAATTACCTCAAGTGTTTGGCCAATTGCATCGGTGTGGGTCTGGTCAGTTGCGCCCGGCCATCACGCCGCCGTCGACATCCCAGATCGCCCCTGTCACCCAGCTGGATTTACCCGACAGCAGGAAGGCGACGACATCGGCGACTTCTTCGGGCGTGCCGACCCGGCCAATGGGGTGGAAGCTGTTGAAACCCTGCAGGGCACCATGAACTTCGGCCTTCGGAATGAACCCCTCATAGATCGGGGTTTGCACGACAGCTGGCGAAACGGCATTGACGCGAATGCCATGCGGCGCCAGCTCCATCGCCAGGTGCTGGGTCAGCGAGTGCAGACCCGCCTTGGCCATGGAGTACGCCGAAGAAGGTGTCGCGGCGATAGCCTGCTTTGCCCACATGGAGCCGATGTTGACGATGGCGCCGGGACGCTTGCCGGCCACCATGTTTGCAGCCACTTTCTGGGTGATGAAGAAAAACGCCCTGTTGAGCTTCATGTACTGGTCGAAGTCCGCGCCCTGATGTTCGAGAAAGGGCTTGGGGAAAAATACGCCGGCGGCGTTCACCAGAAGGTCGATATCCGCATGTTCCCTGCCGATGGTTTCGATCAGTTGATCCACGCCTTGCGCCTGGGAGAGGTCGGCGATCAGCACGGTCACTGAGCCGAGTTCTGAAAGCGCCTGGCGGGCCGCTTCTGCTTTTTCCGGGCGGTTACCGACAATGACGGCACTCCCGCCACCGGCCAGCACTTGACGTGCGACCTCCAGGCCCATTCCGCTGGTACCACCGACGACCAGCAATTTTTTACCGTTGAACGTGTTGCTCATAGCGCACCTCTTCGCACCTGACAGTTGCAGGTGATGATGGAAAGTTTTTCAATCTACCCAGGCGTGTTGTCCAGCTATTCAACGCTATGCTGTACCTGCCTTGACGCCGATTATTCGCGGCACGCGATGAAGCGACAAACGATATAAAATGTTCACGCGAGAAAGAAAAAGTTTATCGATATGAAGACGCCCATCTACCTCAACGCGCTGCGAGCCTTCGAGGCCAGCGCCCGTCACCAGAGCTTTTCGGCGGCTGCCGCTGAACTCAATGTCACACCGGCAGCCGTGGGCCAACTGGTCAGGTCGCTTGAGGACTGGCTTGGCATTGCGTTGTTTCACAGGGCCAATACCGGTCGCGTCAGGCTGGTTGCGACCGAAGCGGCCGAGCGGGCGCTACCGGACATACGGGCAGGGTTCGATCGCCTGACCCTGGGTTTCGAGCGGCTCAAGGAAGGCACCACTGCCGGTGCGCTTACCGTGACAGTGAGCCCGGCGTTCGCCGCGAAGTGGTTGCTGCCACGCATCGAGAGCTTCCATGCCCAGTGGCCAGATATGGACGTACGCCTGGACACCAACTTGCGGGTAGTGGACTTCGTGGCGCAGCGGATCGATATCGGTGTGCGTTACGGCGCCGGTATATGGCCGGGCCTGGTGGTGCAGAAGCTGATGGATGAAGAGGTCTACCCTGTCTGCTCGCCGAGCTTTCTACGCGACGCCTCCCGCCTGCAAACGCCGGAAGACCTCGGCCGCGAGACGCTGATCCACGACCAGTCGATGGATGACCGCTCTGATTTCCCAACCTGGACGGCCTGGGTGCAAAAGGCGCAAATCGGCTGTGTCGCCACTGCCCGGGCGCTGAAAATCAACAACTCCGCCGCGGTCCTGCAAGCGGCCATCGATGGCCAGGGCGTTGCACTGGCGCGTAGCGTCATGGCCCACGATGATGTGGCGGCGGGCAGATTGGTCCGGTTGTTCCCGCACATCAGGTTCCATTCAGCGTTGGCGTACTACGTGGTATACCGCCCCGAATCTGCAAGCCTGCCGAAAGTCACGGCATTTCGTGACTGGCTTCTGGACGCGGGTAAGAAGTGACTGCCATGCACCGGTAAGAAGGCTTTGCTCAGCCGGGAAACCTTAACTTTGACGGGCACGAAGAATAACTGGTTTGTTCCGCGCCCCCTCTATGAACGAGCATCTCAGGCCATGTCCTGTTCATTGGTGGAGTATTCATGAGCGAAGTCAGAGTTACCCCTTGGCACGATAACGACCCGGCGCCCGACGCCTTGCTCGCGGCAATGAAGGCGCGGCGACCTGGTGGTGAATTGATTGGAATCGACAGGGTATTGCTGCGCAGCTTTCCTCTGGCCACTGGCTGGAACGAGCTGCTCGGGCGTGTAAGGCGCGAGTTCGAGCTACCATTGGTCCATAGGGAAATGATCATGCTGCGCGTTGCCGCGCTCAATGCTGCTGAATTCGAGTGGGGGGTGCACTACCCCGCCTATCTGCAAGCAGGCGGCACCGAAGATAAAGCTGCCTGCCTGCGTGACTATGAGATAGCCGGAGTCTTCGATGAGCAAGAGTCGGCGTTACTGCGTCTGACCGATCAATCCACCCGCAACGTCGCGGTGAGCCTGCAGACAATGAACGAGGTGAAGGCGCTGTTCGGTGAGAAACTCACTGTCGAGGCTGTCGCAACAGTCGCGGCGTACAACATGGTGTCGCGCTTTCTTGTCGCCCTGCAAATCTGATCGATGCTCGACCACCTCGGGCTGACTGGAGTCTCCAGTCAGCCCGAATTTCAGCCGATATTGACCTTGATAGTGTTCTCCAGCCTGCCACCTGCCGACTCGACAATGTGTTCGAGTGTCACGGGGTGCTCCTTGTCGCATGAATGAATTTTGTTGGGATATGGATACAGCTCGCTCAGTCTGGCGGCGCCTGGGCGACAACGGTGCCCGCCTCCGCCAGCAACCATTCGCGAAACACACGTACGTGGGTGAGTTCACGATGAGCGGGCCGGTAAACGATGTAGTAAGCCTGCTGCAACGCCCATTCGCTCGGCCCTTCCAGCAGCGGCCTTATCAGGCGCCCGGCGTTGAGGTCGTCCTGCACCATCACGCTTCGCGCCAGCGCCAGGCCTTGCCGCTCGACCGCAGCCTGCAACACCGCTGCGGAGTTGTTGATTCGCAAGCCATGTGCGGCATTCACGTTGCGGTAGCCTGCGCGGTCGAGCCAGCTTCGCCACGTGGGGAATGCGGCGTCGTTGGCCATGGACAAGTCATGGATCAGCGTGCATTTGCTCAATGCGTCAGGCGCCAGCTGGCCGTTGCGCAGCAAGGGGTAGTCAGGCGCACAGACCGGAAACAGTGATTCACCCATGAGCTTTTCCGACGCAAGCCCCGACCATTGCCCGCTGCCATAACGAACACCGATATCAACGCGCTCCAGGGAGAAATCCAGCGAGCGCGAATCGGTGTCGAGCTGCACATCCAGGTCAGGATGCGCCTTCTGAAAGCCTTCAAGCCGAGGGACCAGCCACTTCGACGCGAATGCAGGGCTTACCGTTACGGTCAGTCCGGAATGCGCACTGGCTTCCTTCAATCGCGCCACTCCGATGGCCAGCCGATCGAATGCCGCACGGATGTCCGGCAAGGCCAGCTGCGCGTTCGCGGTCAGCTCGAGCTGGCCGGTCCCGCGACCGGCCCGAATGAACAACGTCGTGCCCAGCCAGGCTTCGAGGTTGCGCACTTGTTGACCCACCGCTGCCGCGGTGACGTTCAGCTCGACGGCAGCAGCCGTGAAGCTTCCATGCCTGGCGGATGCTTCGAAAGCCCTAAGTGCATTCAAGTAGGCTGGAGTCGCCATGTGTGTAATCTATTCCCCTTGAAAAATGGGCACAGTGGTCGACAAGGTGCCGGATTACCAAGCCGTCCCCGTCAACCCCAGGACGATGAACCCGACCAGGGCAATCCCCGCTGCCGTCAGGCAATACGGAAGCTGCGTCTTGATGTGGTCCATCATGTCATTGCCAGTGGCCGTCGCAGTTACGATCCCGGTATCGCTGATTGGCGACGCGGTATCGCCGAAGATGGCGCCCGAGATGGCAGCCCCTACCACCAGGTACGGGTCTGCACCGGAGGACACGGCCAACTGGATGCCAATCGGGATCATGATCGAGAAGGTGCCCCAGGATGTTCCCGTGGACAGAGAGATCAACGCCGCCACGACGAACACGAAAGCGGCCACCAGCCCGACCGGCATCAGCACGCTGAAGTGAGCCGAGAGGAACTGGCCAATCTGCAGTTGGCTGGACAGGTCACCAATCAGAAATGCCAAGGTCAGCACCACGACCAGCGGCACCATCGCTTGATAGCCATCGATCAGGTGGTTGATGTAGTCGCCGATACGCATCACGCGCTTGATCCACACGTAGTGGATACACCCGACGACCTGCCCAAAGATAACGGCCCACAGAATCGCCGTAGACGCCGAGCCGTCGGCGATTTCGCCCCTGCCGGTAATGAACAGGCCGACCGGAACAAAAAGAAAAAGCGACACCAGCGGAACCAGCAGATTGGAAACACCGGCCCCGGTCAGCGTTGGCTGCTCACCCACAGCGGCCAATGGCGTGGCCCCCTGG
The DNA here is from genome assembly GCF_011752535.1 of Pantoea sp. Tr-811. Classification (NCBI taxonomy): domain Bacteria; kingdom Pseudomonadati; phylum Pseudomonadota; class Gammaproteobacteria; order Enterobacterales; family Erwiniaceae; genus Pantoea; species Pantoea sp. Tr-811. The sequence goes on along the minus strand of NZ_VWXJ01000008.1, from coordinate 43,796 downwards.
CGAAGCTCTACGCCCATGGCGGCGCGCTGTTTGGCCCGACGCATCGCGGGAAAGGCAAACGGCGTGAAGATGCTCAGCAACACCAGTGCAATACTTGCCCAGGCGAACAGGTTGTAGGCAATGGAATGCGCCAGAATATTGAAAGGATTGCCCGCGATGCTGCCGTTTTCGACCTGCACGGCTACGATCCCGAGCATCATTGCGCCCCAGCCATTGAACATCACCGATGACCAGGCACTGATCCCTGCGTTCTTCAGCACATACGCAACCTGCTCACGGGCAACGCGGTGCTTGCGCGTCAGCTCGACGGTGGCCGCCCCTGAGGTGAGCATGGCCAGGTAGCTGTCGATGAAAATCACCATGGCGAGCAGACCAGCCAACAGTTGAGTGCTGATCGGGCCGCGGATGATCTTCAGACGTTCGGAAATCAGGTTGACCAGGCCTTGCATCCCACCCGTGATCCTCGCCAGGTGGATCACGCCGCTGATCATGACGGTAAAAATCAGTGTCCTGACCACGCCGTCAGACTTGAACACATCGATAGCACCTTGTACCGAGTTTTCCAACCCCATGCCGATATGGAAGTTGGAAAGCACCAGAAACCCGGCCACACACCCCAGCATCAGAGAAAGGATTACCTGGCGGGTGAAGATCGCCAGGCAAATGGTTACCGCCGGGGAGAGTAGCCCCCATGCCCCTACTTCATGCATCGCAAAGACCTCAAGTTTTGTTCTTATTTACAAGGGAATGCAGCAAGCGTTCACTCAGGCGTCTGCCTGCCTGAGTGACCAGATGTAGCCCAGAAGGCCGAGAACGGGGCCCGGTACCAGGATCCACAGCGCGTCGATTCCGACACGTTCGAACAGCCACGTGGTACACGCGATGGACACCACGGTGATGGCGAAGCCGATGCTGTTTTGAATCGCCAGCGCACTGCCTACGGCATCGCGAGGGCAGGCTTTCGCAGCCAGGGCCGAGAACTGTGGCGAGTCGGCCACTACACTGGCCCCCCAAAGGGCCAGCAAAGCGAACAAGCCGCAAGGCTGAAGTTGTGTGTGGAGCAGAATAAATAGAAGGCCGCAGGCGCCCGATGTACCGAGGGCAGCCAGCGCGACCCGGTCACTGCCGATACGTTGGGATAGGAGCCCGCCGAGCAACGAACCCACGGCTCCAAACGCCATGATGCAGAACGACAGGCCCGCCACACCCAACACGGGATAGGCTTGATCCAATGCCGAGCGGCTAACGATCAGCGGCACGACGGTCCAGAAGGCGTACAACTCCCACATGTGCCCGAAGTACCCCATGGTCGCGGCACGGAAACGGCTGATCCTGAATGCGCCCAGAATAGCCCCTGCCCGCTTGGCGTTGGCCGAGATGCCCGGCTGCCCACTGCGGTCGTGTGGTCCATCGCCAAGCAGAGCGATCAACATCGCTCCGGCCAACGCCAGCACGGACGATGCGGTAATGATGAGTTGCCACGACCAGTCGGCCCCCACCAGGCGCAAAGCGTGGGGCAAGGCCGTACCCAAGGTCAGCATCGCCACCAGTTGCGCCAGGGCAAGCCCGGTGCGCTCAGGAGCCCAGCCGACAATCAGCTTCATGCCCATGGGATAGACCCCGGCCAGGGTCACACCGACGCAGAAGCGCAGCGCCGCGCCCAACACCAGGCCATCCGCCATCCAGGCGAATGCCAGGTTGAACACTGCCCCGGCAATGGCACAACAGAAAAACAGCGAACTGGCGCGGTAGCGGTCGGCAGCACCACTGAGCGACAGGCTCAAGGTGCCAATGATAAAACCGAGCTGCACCGCATTGGTGAGCCAACCGATATCGGCGGCGGACGCCTGCCAGGCGCTCATCAGCGATGCGGCTGCGCCGTTGGCGCTGAACCACAGCGAGGTACCGAACAACTGCGCAATGGCGATGACCGCCACTGGGCTCAACCACTTCAGCAACAACCCGCGAAGCCCCTGAGGGGTTGCGGTGACGATTACGCTCATCTGGAAATCCCCGTGGCGAGGGTGCACAACAGCCGGCCGGCCCGTTTCCAGGCCAGCCTGCCAAGGTTGCATCAATGTGCTGTCGAGTGGTTCAGTGCGTGGCCAGGCCAGTCAGCCAGCGGCTATCACGCGGTGAAGGGCGACGGTGCAGGCGTTGGTCGAGCAGCGCCCGTGCCTTCTCGGACTCACCCGCACGCATCAGCGAAACCAGCAATGTGTCCTGCACGATCTCGCGCTGTGCGCCACTGCCGCCGATCCGCACGACCTCGTGGGCGACTGGCTCGAGAATGCGCGCACAGTCGGTGTAATGCCCCTCGGCAAATGCCATCACGGCGTGACAAAGCGCAGGCACTACCGGCCCTGCCTTGAGTTTCCCATCGTTCACCAGTGCGGCCAATGCGCCAGCGCGTTGCTCCAACGAACGCTGATCACCCGTCGCGGCTGCCAACAGCGCCATATGGAAATCGGCGAACGGGAAGCCGGGTTGCTGGAAGTAGTTGGAGGCATATCGCGCCGCGTCTTCCCACAGGCTGGCTGGCACCTGGTGCCCGTAAGCCTGCATGCGCCACAGGAACGACGAGGTATCACTGATGACGTTGATCGGCAGCCCGGTAGCCACAGCCGGGGCGACGTTTTCGGCGTACAGGCCGAGCGCAGTCTCCACATCGTCGCGCTCCAGGGCGATCAGGGCACCGTGCCAGGCGATATGGTTGTGCAGGGTACCGCTGCGGTCATAGCCTGGCAGCCATTCCTTGATGACCTGGCCTGCTTCATCGTTGGCGCCTGCCTCGTACAGCACATGGGCCACGGCGTGCACGCAGTTCACGTTGTTGCGGCGCAGTTCGAGCGAGCGCTGGGTCAGTGCACGGCCCAACGCGACATCGCCGTTCTCGCCATGCGCCCAGCCACGGTAATTGAGGAACCACCAGTCGTTCTCGGGGAAATGACGCGCGTGACGCTCACACAGTTCGACCCGCGCCTTGTCGTGATCCGCCATGCCGGAGAACGCGAACAGGCCGAAAGCGCCCAGTGGCAGCGACATGATCACAATGTCCAGCGGCCACTGATCCAGGTGCTGCAGCGCATTGGCCAGCGCTTTGGCCGGCTCGCCGTTGATCACGAAGGACAGGGTCTGCACGTGGCTACGCTCACGCTCGGTGCCCTTGAGTTGAACCAGTTCACTGGCCTTGGCGATCTTGGCTTTGGCCTCGGCGATTTCGGTGCGCACCGCGTGAAAACGCGCACGCGCAGCGTAGGCCATGGCAAATTCAGGGTCGGCCGCAATGGCCTCGTCCAGTGTTTCCGCCACGCCTGTCCACAGTGAGAGCAACAGATCCACGCCTGTACGGTAGCGCTCGGCCGCTGCCTCGGATGCGGTCGAAAGGGGCATGTTGTAACGGTCGACACAGGCCATGGTTTTTGCAACTCCTATTATGGGTTGAAGCTAAAGGGCACGAGATGGCCGCTTTTGTGAATAACCCTGTGCGCGGCAGGCGGGCCATCTCGTGCCAGCATTAGAACCCATTCAGCGGTGGCAGGCTTTCGACTACCTGCCATACGATGTAGAACAAAAGACATCTGCGTGTTTATCATGAGCAAACTTGCACAGCGCATGAAAACGGCTCCGGTTGCTGCCTTTCCCCCTTTGCCATCATGCACGCCTCAATCGCACAGCACACGAGTTCGACGATGAACTGGGACATAATCGAAGCCCCCCACAACCTGCCACCGCCGGACCCACTGAAAGTCCGTGCTCAGTCGATCCCTGCGCGACACAGTTTTCCGGAACACTCACATGAGTGGCACCAGATGGTCTATGCCATCTCCGGTGTGCTGACGGTCACGACCCGGGCAGGCTCGTTCGTGATTTCTCCTGAGCAGGCGGCCTGGCTCCCGACCGGCCTGGATCACAAAGTGGGCTCGATGTTCGGTGCAGAGTTTCGCAGCCTGTGGATCGACCAGCGCATCGCATCGGGCCTGCCAGCCGACCAGCCGACGCTTTTCGCGGTGTCGCCGCTGCTGCGGGCGCTGATCGTGGAAGCCGCTCGTATCGAAAGCGAACACGATGACGACGGTTACGCGGCGCGCATCACGCAGCTGATCCTCGATCAGTTGCAACGCACCACCCCGATCTCGACCGCCTTGCCCTGGCCGACCAGCCCTGCCCTGGTCAGCCTGTGCGAGACGCTCTATGCCGAGCCTGCCGACGCCACCGAGATGGAGGCGTGGGCGCGCACCCTGGGGATGTCCGAGCGCACCCTGGCCCGGCGCTTTCTCGCCGAAACCGGCATGAGCCTGCGCAGCTGGCGCCGGCGCCTGCGATTGTTCAGGGCGATCGAGATGCTCGGCAGCGGCCTGGATGTGACACGCACTGCACTGGAGCTGGGGTATGGCTCAACGTCCGCCTTCATCTATGCCTTTCGTCAGGAGCTGGGCAGCAGCCCGCAGGCTTACATGAAGGGCGAGTCTGCTAACGGTGGTACCTGAGGGAAAGATTTTCTTGCGGCCCATCACATATTTTCTGCTTTGCGTGCAGGTGATTGCGCTATCGACAATGCCCCGTGCGCGTCTTATCTGAAATATCTGGAAACCGTGATGCCTCTATCTAGATTCAACCCCAATGTCTGGCGGCTGACCATCGCCCAGGCGCTGTCAGGCGCCAACTCCGTGGTGGTGTATGCGACGGGCGCCATCATCGGCAACATGCTCGCCCCTACCCCGTCACTTGCGACGTTGCCGATCTCGGTATTCGTCATCGGCATGGCCTTGGTGACCCTGCCCATCGGCATGGTAGCCCGGCGCTGGGGCCGAACGGTGGCCTTCATGATCGGCAACGCCTGCGGTGCGGTCATGGGGCTGCTGGCTGCGTATGCGCTGACCGTTGGCTCGTTCGCGCTGTTCTGCGCGGCGATGTTGTTCGGCGGCGCCTACGCCGCTGTGGTGCTGACATTCCGCTTCGCCGCAGCCGAATGCGTCGAGCCACAGGAACGTCCCAAGGCGCTGTCGACGGTGCTTGCCGGCGGCGTGGTCGCCGGGGTGCTGGGGCCGCAGCTGGTCAGCGCCACCATGGGGCTCGCCAGCCAGGCGTATGTCGTCACCTACGTTGCCGCGGCGGCGGTTGCGGCGCTGTCTGCCCTGGTGCTCGTTGGCGTACGGTTCAAGCGTGCGCCTGCGCAAGCGGCGGCCCAGCCCGCTGGCAACGTCATGCCCATCGTGGGCCAGCCACGGTTTCTGGTCGCCATGCTGTGTGGCGTGGTCAGCTACATGATGATGAATTTCATGATGACCTCGGCGCCACTGGCCATGGACCTGTGCGGGATCGACAGGACACACACGAACACCGGCATAGAAATGCATGTGATCGCCATGTACGCGCCGAGCTTTTTCACCGGCCGACTGATCAGCCGCTTCGGCGCGCCCTTGATCATCCAGTGCGGCCTGCTGCTGATCGGTTTGGCGGCCTTGGCCGGCATGTCGGGCATGAGCGTCGGCCATTTCTGGCTGGCCCTGGTGCTGCTCGGCATTGGCTGGAATTTTGGATTCCTCGGTGCCTCAGCACTGGTGCTGACGTGCCACGCGCCTGAAGAAGGCGCCAAGGTTCAAGCCATCAATGACTTCGTGGTGTTCGGCACGATGGTGATGGGGTCGTTTCTCTCTGGCGGGCTGCTCGACGCATTCGGATGGAGCACGGTTTCCGGCCTGATCCTGGTACCCGTTGTGCTGGCGATGGCCAGTTTGTCGTGGCTGCAACGCTCACAACGCAACGCGCAGGTGCGCAGCGCGGTGTAAGTCGGTGAAAGGAAATGCGCCCATGTGCCGCTCCTATCGCCGAAAAAAGCGAGGAGAGGGACGTACCCACCTCCTCGGAACGTGATGACGCCAGAGATACTGCTGAATCAGTGCCTGAGGATCTGGCTCAGGAATGCCCTGGAACGCTCGGACTGCGGGTTACTGAAGAACGCCTTGGGTTCGTTCTGCTCCACGATCTGCCCTTGGTCCATGAAGATCACCCGGTTGGCCACCGCCTGGGCAAAGCCCATTTCATGGGTGACGCAGAGCATGGTCATGCCCTCCTCCGCCAGCTGGATCATGGTATCGAGTACTTCCTTGATCATTTCAGGGTCCAGCGCGGAGGTAGGCTCATCGAACAGCATGACCCGGGGGTTCATGCACAAGGCGCGGGCGATCGCCACACGCTGCTGCTGACCACCCGAGAGTTGCCCCGGGAACTTGTGCGCATGCTCGGGAATGCGCACCTTGGCCAGGTAATGCATGGCCAGCTCCTCGGCCTGCTTGCGCGGCACTTGGCGCACCCAGATCGGCGCCAGCGTGCAGTTCTCCAGGATGGTCAGGTGCGGGAACAGGTTGAAGTGCTGGAACACCATGCCCACTTCCTGGCGCACTTCGTCGATCTTGCGCAGGTCGCTGGTCAGCTCGGTGCCGTCCACGACGATACGCCCCTGCTGGAACTCTTCCAGGCGGTTGATGCAGCGGATCATCGTCGACTTGCCGGAGCCCGAAGGGCCGCAGATCACGATGCGCTCACCGCGCACAACCGTCAGGTTGATATCGCGCAAGGCATGGTAGTTGCCATACCACTTGTTCATGCCGCTGATTTGAATCGCGACTTCCTGGGTGGACGCCTGCTGGGCGTCGAGTGGCGCGGTTTTCATTGTTTTGGCTCCTCAACGGTGATCGGTCTTGAGCCTGCGCTCAAGGTGAATCGAGTAACGCGACATGCCGAAGCAGAACAGGAAGAACATGCCGCCAATGAACAGGAACAGCTCCCAGTACACGCCTTGCCATTGGGTACTGGCGCGAATGGCCGTGGACAGGGCAATGGGGTCGAGCAGGCCAATGAACACCACCAGCGTGGTGTCCTTGAACAGGCCAATGAACGTGCTGACGATCATTGGGATCGAGATCTTCAACGCCTGCGGCATGATCACCAGGCGCTGCGCCTTCCAGTAGTCCAGGCCAAGCGCCTGGGCCGCCTCCGTCTGGCCCTGTGGCAGTGCTGCCAGCCCGCCTCTGATCACCTCCGCCATGTACGCGGTGGAGAAAATGGTCACCATGATGATGACGCGCAGGATCAGGTCGAAAGAGGTGCCCGGGGGCAAGAAGTAGTTGAGCAACAGCGATGCCGTGAACAGCAAGGTGATCAGCGGCACACCCCTTACGAATTCGATGAAGGTGACGCTCATCACGCGGATCAGCGGCATCGACGAGCGCCGGCCCAAGGCCAGCACGATGCCCAATGGCAGCGACAGGGCAATGCCGCTGACGCCGACCACGAACGACAGCAAGAAACCACCCAGGTCACGGGAGCTGACGGCCTGCAACGACAGGGGTGACAGGTATTCGACGACAGCCACAAGGTATTGCATGCCGTGCAGCCACCATGCGCCTGCAGCGACCAGCGCAGCTGCCAGCGCCACCCCGTTACCCAGCCGCCGCATCACGGTAAAGGCCAGCCAGGCCACTGCGATGCCTGCGTAGGCGAGGACCGGTTGCCACAGCGAGCCACCCCAGATCAGCCAGAACGCCAGGCCCGGATACACCGCGCTGAACCAGAGCACCCTCGACGGCACCCACTTGAACAAGATTGGTCCCAAGGCCGCGAACAGCAATACGAAAGAGGCCAGCGGCCGCCAGTAGGCATCCTGCGGGTAGAAGCCGAACAGCAACTGCGGCCAGCGTTCGCGGATCACGCCCCAGCAGGCACCGGGCTCGCCATTCATCAAGCGGCGGCATTCACTCAGCGAGTCCGCGTGCCACACCGAGTTGGCAAGCCAGGGCAACACTGCACTGACCAGGGCGATCACAGCCAACACGGCCACTGTCGTCAGCACACTGCTGTACCAGCCGTTGAAGAGCCTCGCACGCAGCCAATGGATGACGCCCGTCTGCCCTGCCGGTGGCTCGGCCTGGGGCAGCAAGGTATCGCGGTACCAGGCAATCGAAGGTTGGTCCATGTCAGCGCACCTGCAGTTTGACGTGGTTGTTGTAGAGGTTCATCGCACCTGAAATGAGCAAGCTCATGACCAGGTAGATCAGCATCATCAGCAGGATGCCCTCCAGTTCTCTACCGGTCTGGTTGATGGTGATGCCACCGAGTGTCGAACGCAGGTCCATGTAGCCCACGGCCAGGCCAAGCGAGGTCTGCTTGGTGATGTCGAGGTACTGCGAGGTCAGCGGCGGCACGATCACCCGCAGTGCCTGTGGCAAGACCACCAGGCGCATGGTGCGGCCCGGCCGAAGCCCCAGGGCGTGCGCGGCTTCGGTTTGCCCGCGGGTGATGGACTGGATGCCACTGCGCACGATCTCGGCGATGAACGCCCCGGTGTAAAGGCTCAAGCCGACCCACATGGCGATCAGGGCATTGCCCAATTGCAGGCCACCCTGGAAATTGAAGCCACGCAGTTGCGGATAGCCCAGCTGCAAGCCCAGTGCTTCGAGCAGCAGCGCGGTTGGCCCCAGCAGGATGATCAAGCGCTTCCACCAAAGGATCGGGCGCTTGCCGGTACTGCTCTGCACCTGGCCGGCACGGCGGCGCAGCAAGCGATCGGCCCACAGGCTGAGCAAGACCACTGCGAGCACGACCAGGACGTTCAGGCTTGGCTGCACGATGCCCAGGTCCAGCCTGCCCAGGTCATGCTGGAACAGCGGTTCGGGGATGTAGATGCCGCGATTGGTCACGGCAATGGCGGTATCACCCGCATCACGGTAGCTACTGGGAGCCGGCATGGATTGCGCCATGACCGCGCCGATGACCAGGATGCACAGCAGCGCCGGGATGTTGCGGAACAACTCGATATAGCCGCCCATCAACCGAGAAACCAGCCAGTTGTTCGACAGCCGAAGCACGCCGACCACCACGCCGATCGCCGTAGCGGTGATGCAGGCCAGGACCGCGAGTACAAGGGTGTTGAGCAACCCAACCAGTGCGGCTCGGCCATGGCTCATCTGGCTGTCATAGGCAATGGGGTGTTGGTTGATGTCGTAACCTGCAGCACTCCACAGGAAGCTGAATGAGAAATCCTTGCCCAGCGCCGCGAGGTTGCGCACGGTGTTGTCCAGTAGCCAGGCGGCAGCCAGCATCAGGCACATCAGCGCGATGATCTGGATGGTGTAACTGCGGTAGCGTTTGTCATGCAGCAGCATGCCCAACGAGAAAGCCCGCTCGGTGGCTTTCTTGTCAGTCAGTGTAAGGGTGGACATGGTCAATCTCTCCCGGAGAGGGTGGGCCGGCCCAGGCCGCTTCAACACGGCCGGTCGGCCCTTCGCATCAATGGTCTAACACCACGCCAGCTAGCGCGGCGAATCAGCGAAACGGCTCAGCGTAGAGCAGGCCGCCCTGGTTCCATTGGGCGTTCAGGCCTCGTTCGAGACCAATGGGCGTGTTCTTGCCCAGGGAGTTGTCGAAGATTTCCGCGTAGTTGCCGCCGGCCGCGATGGCACGGCTGGCCCATTTGGCGTCCAGCCCCAGTTGCTCACCGTAGTTCCCTTCGGAACCCAGCAGGCGATTGATCTCGGGGTTGTCCGAACCGGCCGTCATTTTTGCAACGTTGCCCGAGTCGACGCCCAACTCTTCCGCTGCCACCAACGCATTGAGCGTCCAGCGCACCACGTCCGCCCATTGGTCGTCGCCTTGGCGCACCATGGGGCCAAGCGGTTCCTTGGAGATCAGTTCCTTGAGCACCCTGTGCTCTTCGGGCTTGGCGAAGCTGGCTTTGGAGGCTGCCAGCCCGGAAACGTCGTTGGTGAATACATCGCAGGCGCCCGCCAGGTACTTCTGCTCCCCTTCGGCGGTGGAGTCGATGGGCACAGGTTCGTACTTGATGCCGTGGTTGCGGGCGTACTCCGCCAGGTTCAGCTCATGGGTGGAACCTGTCTGTACGCAGATGGACGCGCCATCCAGGTCCTTGACCGAATTGGCGCCCAGGTTCTTGTGCACGAGAAAACCCTGGCCGTCGTAGTAGTTGATGCCTGCGAACGTCAGCTTGAGGTCGACGTCACGGGTGAAGGTCCAGGAGCTGTTGCGTACCAGCAGGTCGACCTCGCCCGATGCCAGCGCAGTAAAGCGCGTCTGCCCGGTGGTGGGCACGAAGTTGACCTTGTTCGCATCACCCAGCACGGCAGCGGCGACGGCACGGCACAAGGACACATCCAGGCCCTGCCAGGCGCCTTTCGCGTCGGGTGCAGACAAACCGGTATTACCGGTGGAGACGCCGCAATTGAGCTTTCCGCGCGTTTGCACGTCCTTTAGCGTGCCAGCGTACGAGACACCGGAAATCAGCGAGGCAGCGAGGCATACCATCGGGACGATGGGGGACTTTCTCATCATGTTCACCTTGTTGTTGTGATGTTTATTAAGGCGGCAGTTCAGGCAAGTACCAGCGAAGGCTTGCGTGCATGGCGCAAGCCTTTGAGTTTCATATGAGGCAGCTCAGCGTTGTTGCACGGCCCGCGTGATGCGTTGAATGGCTTCATCGACGGTCACTCGGCTGCAACCGAGGTTGGCGCGCATGAAACCGTGGCCTTCCAGCCCAAATTTCTGGCCTTTGTCGAGCCAGACACGGGCCTTGGTCAGCATGAAGCGATCCAGCGTCTGGGCATCCATGCCCAGGCCCCGGCAGTCCATCCAGGTCAGGTACAGCGAGTCGGCAGGGATCACCTTGATTTGCGCGGTGGCGGCGTGAATCGCCTCGGCGAAATGCGCCTGGTTACCGCGCACATAGGTGAGCATCTGCTCCAGCCAAGGTTCGCCGTGGGTATAGGCGGCTTCGGCAGCCACCATGCCGAGGGCATTCACATAGCGGTACAGGTTGCGGTCGTACTGACGCACCAGCTCTTCGCGGATCCGCTTGTTGGGAACGAAGATGTTGGCCGTCTGCAGGCCAGCCATGTTGAAGGTCTTGCTCGGTGCAGTGCAGGTAATGCTGTTCTGGGCGAACGCCTCGCCCAGCGAAGCGAAAGGAATATGCTGCTTGTGTGGGTTGAGAATGAAATCCTGGTGAATTTCATCCGAGAGCACCAGCACGTTGTGACGCGCACAGATTTCACCCATCGCCCGCAGCTCGGCCTCCGACCAGACATTGCCGGTCGGGTTATGCGGATGGCTCAGGATGAACAAGCGAGTATTGGGCTGGATGGCGGCTTCGAACTTGCGCTCGTCGAAGTGGTAGCGCTCGCCATCGAACGTCAGGGGTGCCAATGCCAGGTGACGGCCATTGATGCGCGCATCGTCATGAAAATGCACATAGACCGGCGGCTGGATCAACACCGAGTCACCCGGGGAGGTGAACGCCTGAATGGCGGTTTTCATGATGGTGATGATGCCCGAGGCCTGGATCAGCCAGTCACGCGACACGTCCCAGCCAAAGCGCTTGCCCTGCCAGCCAATCACGGCATCCACGTAGGACTTGCGCGCCCCACCGGCATAGCCGAATACGCCGAACTGAACGGCTTCGCTCAACGCGTCGATCACGGCCTGCGGGGAGCGGAAATCCATGTCGGCCACCCACATCGGCAACGGGTCGGCCGCCCGCTCCTCGGGGGTGAGGAAGTTGTGGCCATAGTCCCACTTCATGGAATTGGTATGCCGCCGATCGATGACTTCATCGAACAGCGAGGCGTGCTGTTCACGGGTTGCGGGGGCTAGTGCTTGGGTAGTCATTTTCTTGGTATCCAGCCTGTTCATGAGGTCGGGGCTCAAGCGCCTTGCGGTATTTGTAGCAACATCGGATCATGAACAGAAATGGTATTACTTCATCAAACCATGAGCGGAGTACATGAATGATCGACGTTCAGCATTTGTCGATACTGCGCGAAGTCGCCCGCACTGGCAGCGTTACCGCTGCTGCCGAGCGGCTCAACGTCAGCCAGTCAGCCCTGTCCCACGCCATCGCCAAGTTCGAAGAGCGCAGTGGCATCAAGGTGTGGATGAAAGACGGCCGCAGCCTGCGCTTCACGCAGGCTGGCAACTACCTGCTGAGCCTGGCGGAGCGCCTGCTGCCTCAGTTGGAACACGCCCAGCGGGTGCTCTCTGACTTCGCCGATGGGCGGCGCGGCGCCTTGCGCGCCGGCATGGAGTGTCATCCTTGCCAGAAATGGCTGATGGGAGTGACGGGGCCTTATTTGCGGCGTTGGCCGGATGTCGATTTCGAGGTGTGCACAGCGTTTCGCTTCGACGGGGTCGCTGCCCTGCTGGGCCATGAGATCGATCTGTTGATTACACCTGACCCCATCGATCGACCCGAGCTGCTGTTCACCCCAGTTTTCGATTACGAGCTGGTGCTCATCATGCATCAGGACCACCCACTGGTGAGCAAGCCCTGGGCAGAGCCCCAGGACCTGTTGGCTGAAACGCTGGTCACCGTACCGGTCAGCCTGGAGCGCCTGGACATCTACAGCCGCTTCCTGGTGCCCGCCAACTGCCGCCCCCACCACAGGATCACGGCGGAAACCACCGAACTGATGTTGCAGCTCAGCGCCGCCGGGCGCGGCATCAGCGTGTTGCCGGAGTGGCTGCTGCATGAGGAAGGCCAGGGCCTGCCCTTGCGGTCACTGCGCATCGGGCCACATGGCCTGCACAAAAGCATTCATCTGGGCGTACGCAAAGATGAACAGCGCATCGACTACATTGCCGGCTTCCTCGAAATTGCCAGCAACCACCAACCGTCTTGAAGCACACGCGGGCGCCGGCCTTCAAGGCTTCATGACATCGCCGTCGTACAGCATTCGATAATGCTGCTGGCCGCCCGCCATGAAGTGGTCGAACCCGTTCTGCAGAAACGCCGAAACCAGGTTTGCCGCCACCAGCGCTACGAATACGCCGATGATCAGGCCATGAGCCTTGGGCCTTGCGGCCAGGGAAGCTGGCTCGCTTACTTGGGTGTCACGCCGCGCATACAGCACGGCCATGATCAGGCAGAACATGATGGCTGCGGTGAAGACCATGAACGTCCAGGTATACATGTGCAGGCCAAAAATGGCCGAGCCTGTTGGCTTGGTCCAGGCCGGCGCCTTGGCGAACATGAACAGCAGGCTCAACAGGCTGCCGATCAACGCCCCGAACGCACTGAGCACATAATTCCAGGGGTTGATGCCGAAGACCCGGTTGAGCAGCAGCCCTGAGCCCAACAACATCAGGCAAACACGGATGAGGTTGCAGAACGCGCAGGGCAGCTCGCCAAGCACCAGCTGGTAGAAAAATGCATCCAGCAGCAGGAAGCAGATCCCTGCAATCGCAGCCAGCTCGATCTGGCCCAAGCGGTTATCAGTCAGTTGTGCGTTCATTTACCAGGACCCCAGCTGTTTCAGATCGGACATATGATGGGCGCCGTGCCAGGTGGTCCAGACCACCACCAGCACCGCGCACACGATCCACAGGGTACGTGCCAGCGGGAGGTTTCTGAACGATGCCAGGGTCGCTGCGAAAGCGAAAAGCACAGGGATGAATCCTATGAACATGAGGCTGCCTCTTTGGGTAGGTCTTGCTTTGATTGAAGTCGCGGGCCCCTAGAAGCTGTACATCTGCCCATCTGCGGGCACCAGTACATGCTGGGGGTCGAGCTGCTTCTGCTGGATGAATTCGGCCAGTTCCTGGCGCGATTGGGTGGCGTGCCCGAGCGCTTCCAGGTGGCTGGCGACGACATAGGCACCTGGGGCTGCTTGCGCCGCTCGGTAAAGGTCGTCCTTGCCCATGATCACTGCGCCTTCGATGTCCTTGAAACGCACGTAGCCTGCGTTAAGCACGATGACCTGTGGTTTGTAGCGCGCGATGGCCTGCTCGACATGGGTATTCCAGACGGTGTCGCCCGCGACATAAACGGTCTTGAAACCTGGTTTTTGCAGCACCACACCCGAGACGTTGCCCAGCTGCTTGCCCCTTATGGCCAAGGTCGCATCGCTGCCGTGCTGCCCATCGGTGCGTGAAAGCTGTACCCCTTTGAACTCACTGTGCCCAGTGAGCACCCGGACATCTTCGAAACCTGCGGCCTGGATCCTTTGAGCATCCTCAGGGTTCTGCGCAAAGACCGGTATCGCCTTGGGCAGCATCTTCTGCGCAGCGTCATCCCAATGATCGATGTGCAGGTGGGTCACGATGACCGCATCGGCCTTCATCACATCACTTGCCGGTACTGGCAGATCCACCAGCGGATTTCTCAGGTGCTCGTTGAGCGCGCCAGGGGCTGCGGCGTAGGCGCCTTTGGCGCCCAGCATGGGGTCGATCAGAAAAGTGACGTCGCCAAAGCCCAGCTTGATGGTGGCGTTGCGCACTTCCTGAAATACCACCTTTTGCGTCATGCCTTCCTGCGCCGCCAGGCCTGCACCTGGCACCACCAGCATTGCAAGGTAAATCGCGCCCGCGAGTAACTTGAACACCACGTCTGTCCTCCTTGATAGCGAATGGAAACGGCGCCGGTCAGGCGTCATTCATGGTCAGTACCATGCGGAACTGCACCTCGCCGGAGCGCACCCGCTGGTAGGCCTCCCAGGCACGCTCCAACGGCATTGTCTCGATGCGTGCACGAACGTCAGCCATCACGCTGAAGTCCAGCGTTTTTTCCGATTCGTAAGGCGTGCCGGTGATGGTGCCCCTGACGGTGCGCTCCCCCCCTACCAGGGCCCCCGGCATGATGCTCAGCGGCTCACGACCGACGCCGACCACCAGCAACGTGCCCTGCGGTGCCAATGCGCCCATCAACGGGGAAACGGCAGCACTGTCGGTGATGGTGGTCAGGATGACTTGCGCACCGCCCAGGCTTTTCAGACGCGCCACCGGGTCTTGCGCCTGGCTGTCGATATAGCAATGGGCGCCCAGTTCAAGTGCCAGGGCCTCGATGTCCGCGCCGCGGCCGATGGCGGCAACCCGCAAGCCCATCCGCCTGGCATACTGCAGCGCCAGGTGCCCCAACCCGCCAATCCCGTGGACCGCCACCAAATCCCCGGCCAGGGCGCCTGACTTACGCAATGCATTGAAGGTGGCAATGCCCGCACACAGCAGCGGCGCGGCGTCCACAGAGCCCAGCACATCGGGGATCGCGACCAGCCCCGTGACGCGAGCGATCATCATCTGCGCATAGCCCCCGTCCTGCGAACTGCCCACCACCGGCTGGTCCTGGCACAGGTTGAAGTGACCCCGCCGGCATTGCTCACAGGCATTGCAATGGCCACCCAGCCGGCCGACGCCGACACGCTGCCCGATCTGCCAGCGTGTGCTGGCAGCCCCCAGCGCGACGATGCGTCCAACCACCTCATGGCCTGGGGTGCGCGGCAATTTCAGCCCGGCCTCCAGGCCCTCGATTGCACCGGCATCCGCGCCACAGATACCGCATGCCTCGACCCGGATCAGCGCTTCATCGATGCCGGGCGTTGGGACCTCCAACTCCACCAGTTGCAAGCCACCCGGCCGGATGACTTGCATCGCCTTGTAGGTGTTAACCGCCATGTGCAGCATCTCCTCAGCGTCGTAGGGCAGCCCAGGCTGATCCCGGGGAATCGTTGATTCTGGTAGCAGAAATGCCCAGGGGCCAAATGAGTAAAACTATTCATCTGGCAAACAAATTCTTTGCCGCAAGGGGCTTTGTGCCCTACCCAGGCTCGCCGCGAACGATTGAAGTTGCCCATGGCTGGCAACCTTTGGCGGTGCTGAAAAGAATTCCTTTCGTACGCACCCATTTTCTTTGCTTGGCCCCCGTCAACCTCTGCGCGCCAAATAGAGCCAATTCGGGAGCGGGCCTCTCGAATTGCTCATTTGGAACGCTGCCTCTGCGGGTTGAACCATGCAAAGAAAAGTAGAAGTGCTGATTATCGGAAGTGGCTTCGGGGGCGCAATCGCTGCGCGCCGCTTAGCAGAAGCTGGGCGTGATGTGTTGATGCTTGAGCGTGGCCCCTGGCGCGACACGCTGCCCAATCGGTCGCTGGGCATCAAGAATCGGGTACCGCTGCCCCAAGGCATCAAGGCATACACCCACGGCTTGCGCTGCATTGGCTCGCACCGCCTGAAAAAAGACATCGTCCTGAACAAGCGGGGCTTTATCGAGGCCTACCACGGTGACGGCATCAACGTCATCTGCTCCTCGGGTGTTGGCGGTGGCAGCCATGTGTATGCTGGGTTCATGGATCGCCCCTTGGTACCCAACTACTGGGACGCTCGGCATCCGGGCCTGTGCAACGCCGACATGGAGCGCTACTACGAAGAGCTCCTGAGCACCTACCAGGCACGCCCGCTGACCCCGCAGGATCAGGTGCCGAACAGCATCGAACACACCAACTATGGTGGAACGCTGAGCTGCCTGGGCCATCCCGCCGTCGCCTTCCTGATACCCGAGCAACCAGGCCAGCCGCAAAAACGCGTCGATGCCAATGGGCTGGAGCGTTGGGAGTGCGATATGAAGAACAACAGCTTCCTTGGCTCACCCTCCGGAGCCAAGACAACGCTGGATTTCTCTACCCTCTGGCCTGCGATGCAGAAGGGCCTGAAGATCGAGGCGCAATGCGAAGTTGTCGGAATTCGGCGGCTCAACGGTGATCCTTCACAGCAGATGCGCTACGAGGTGAGCTTCAGGAATCACAACACGAACACCCATGAACGTGTTTTGGCGGAACATGTCATCCTTGCAGCCGGTGGCCTTGGCAGCGTGCGCCTGCTGCTCAAGAGCCGGGATGTGAACGGCGGTCTTGCCGGCATGCCGCGCTTGGGCATGCGCTTTGGTGGCAATGGCGACTACTTCGGTTTGTGGAAAGAGAACAGCAGCAAGGACCTGTCCAAAGGGATGCCGATCGGCTCCCCCTTCCGCTTGAAGGACTCGCAGAACCATTCGGTGCTGGTGCTCCGGGCGAGCATTCAGGGAATCGATGCCATCCCGATGCCGCCCCTGCTCAAAGGCTGGTTGCGCAAGCAGTCCGTGATCATCGCCTTCGGCGGGGACAACAACACCGGCACCATGTCGATGCACAACGGGCGGTTCAGGATCGCCTACAAGACGGGCGAGAACGAGATCTACGATCAGATCGCCAACGAGGTGGCGAACATCGAGCGCGCGACGAGTACAAAGGTGTACGCGCCCCGCAACCCGGTGACGGTTCACCCCATAGGCGGCGCTTGCCTCGGCGCCTCGATCGCCGACGGTGTGGTGGGCGCCAATGGCGAAGTGTTCGACAACCCCGGGCTGTACGTGGCCGACGCCTCCGCCCTCCCCGCTTCCCCTGGCGGCGCGCCAAGCCTGACAATCGCTGCGTGGTCTGCGAATGTGGCTGACCGCCTGATCGCCGCCCTGCGCGAGCGCGACGCACATCAGGCTGCGTCTGGCAGCCAGGCAGAGTCAGCGCCAGCACGCCAAGGGGCCTGATGCATGACAGACCCGGTCGAAATTCTGGTGATCGGCAGTGGGTTTGGCGGTGCGATCGCCGCCAAGCGCCTGGTCGATGCAGGCTGCAACGTGGTCATGCTGGAGCGCGGGCCGTGGCGCGACACGGTACCTAACCGCTCCATTGGCGTGGTCGACCCGGCGCCTTTGCCCCAGGGGGGCAAGGCATTCACCCATGGCTTGCGGTCGATTCGCTCTCACCTCTCGAAACGGCAGGTGCTGTTGAACCGCAAAGGCTTCGTCGAGGCCTACCACGGCGATGGCATCAATGTGGTGTGCTCCTCGAACGTGGGCGGTGGCAGCCATATCTACGCTGGCATGTTGGCCAAACCCGCAAGCCCTACCTATTGGGATGGGCACCATCCCTCGATCAGCCAAGCGCGGATGGACGATTACTACACCCAAGTCATTCAACTGCTCGGGGCAAGAGCCGCAGCGCCAAGCGACCAGGTTCCTAATCGCATCAGCCTGACAAACTACGAGGGCCAACTCTCTACCGAAGGCCTGGCCAATCCGCTGCTTGGCTTTCTACTGCCCGATCAGCCTGGCGTGCCTGCCAAGGTGACGGATGCCAACGGCGTTGACCGCTGGGAATGCGACTACAAAAGCAACAGCGTTTTGGGATCATTTTCAGGTGCCAAGACCACGCTCGATTTCGCCGTGATCTGGCCGGCAATGCAAAAGGGATTGAAGGTGCAGGACCTATGCGAAGCAACTGCCATCTATAAGGTGGGCGCAGCCGACAAGGGCGGTGCGCGCTACGAGGTGAAGTACCTCGACCACCGCAGCAGAACCTCGCACAGCCTCCGGGCCAAGCACGTGATCCTCGCCGCAGGCTGCCTGAATACCGTTTCGCTGCTGTTCAAGGGCCGGGACGAAACCAAAGCGCTTACTGGCATGCCAAGGCTTGGGATGAACTTCGGCACCAACGGCGGCTACTTTGCCCTCTGGCGAGAAAATGCCGCGATGGACCTTAGTCGCGGCCTGCCGCTGAGCGGGCCGTTTCGCAGCAAGGATTCACCCAGCACGTCTGCTCAGGTGTTACGGGCAGCGATCCAAGGTATCGACGACATGCCCTTGCCCCAATGGCTAAAGCGCTGGCTGCGCAAGAATACCTTCATCGTCGCGCTGGGTAAGGATCACAACAACGGCAGCCTCCGCGTGAAGGATGGCAAACTCACTGTTCGCTACGACAAGGCACTGAGCCCGGTCTACCAGGAGATCGACTACGAAGTAAGCACGATCGAGCGTACTACCGGCACGCGCATCCACGCGCCTCGCGCCCCAATCACCGTGCAGCCTTTGGGCGGCGCCTGCCTGGGTGCATCGGTGGAGGATGGTGTGATCGGCGCCAACGGTGAAATCTTCGACAACCCTGGTTTGTATGTGGCCGACGCCGCAGCCTTGCCGACGTCACCCGGTAGGCCGCCGAGCCTGACCATTGCGGCTTGGGCCACGCACGTCGCAGACCATCTGGTGGCGGCCATCCAGCGTGACGACACCGCGCAGGTCGTGGCGGGTGAACAGCGATGAGCGAGCGGCTGTTCATGTTGGGTCAGTACCTGGCGCCCCACCACGCACTGTCGCGCGTGGCGGGCTGGATCGCCAGATGCAAATCACCCTGGTTGAAAAACCGGCTTATCAAAGGGTTCATCAAACGGTACAAGGTCGATATGAGCGCGGCAATCGGCCAGCACGCCGAAGATTACCCGCACTTCAATGCGTTCTTCACCCGCGCACTGAAGCCGGGATTACGGCCTTTGCAAGGAGGCTTCGGAACAGTGACCAGCCCTGCCGATGGATCGATCAGCCAAATTGGACCGACCACCGGCGAGCGCTTGCTACAGGCCAAGGGGCATGACTTCACCCTGACGGAACTGCTAGGCGGCGCTGGACAGGCCGCACGTTTCCATGATGGGCAGTTTGTCACGATCTACCTTTCCCCGCGTGACTACCATCGTGTCCATATGCCGATTGCTGGCACCCTGCGAGAAATGATCCATGTACCCGGTAAGCTGTTCTCGGTAAATCCCCTGACCGTCTCGAAAGTACCGCGCTTGTTCGCACGTAACGAGCGAGTCATTTGCCTGTTTGAAACGGCGCTTGGCCCCATGGCGGTGGTGCTGGTGGGTGCGATGATTGTGGCATCGATCAGGACGGCCTGGGCAGGCCTGGTAAACGCTCCGGGCAAAACAGTGACGACATTCGCCTACCCTCTCGCTGGAAACAGCAGTGTTCAGCTGGCGCAGGGTGACGAGATGGGTACGTTTGACGTGGGGTCTACCGTCATCGTCCTGTTTGGACCCAAGGCGGTAGAGTGGATGGATACAGTATCGCCAGGCACTACGGTCCAGGTAGGCCAGATTTTAGGTACCACTGCTCCCCGCCTCAACGAATAGCTGACCCTGTAATCGACAATGTCCATGGAGCTACCCTGAAGATCAGCCGGGGCCACAGCCTCAGCCGTCAGAAATGGCAGTTCTCGTTCGCGAATCCTTTAAGGGTATCAAGGGTATTTTTGCGGGTACATTTTCCATAGTTTGGCTGGAACTACCTGCTCTAGAGGCTCAGATCCAGACGTCGTTCAGCGCCGTCAGCTCTCCTCCTTCATGCCCGGTGTTCAGCACACCCCGCGGCTCAATCATCATCAGCTTCGCCTCCCCCTGCGCCGCCGTGCGGTGCTCCACCCCACGCGGCACCACATGCAACTCACCCGGCTGCACATAAACGCAGCCCTCCGGCAGGTCGATCCGCAAGGTACCTTCCAGTACCAGAAACGCTTCGTCGGTTTCCGGATGCGAATGCCAGATAAACTCCCCTTCGATGCGCACGACCTTGAACTGGTAGTCGTTCATTTCCGCGACCACCCTTGGGCTCCACTGTTGCTCAATCAGTGACGCCTTCTGGGCCAGGTTCACAGGTTGCGATGCGCGTTGCTGATACATATCGTTCATGACCGATCCTCTCTAGGTTTGAGCGATCAGCCTATCGAACGAAACGCACACGGCGCTTGTACGATCCTGCAAGTCAGCCAGAGGGGCGTAAGCGCTCCAGCCAGCGCATGGGTGACACGCCGTAGCTGCGAGTGAAGTGGCGCGTCATGTGGCTCTGGTCGTGAAAGCCCGAGGCCAGGGCGGCATCCACCAAGGTGAAGCCATCCAGGATCAGCCGGCGGAAACAGTCCAGGCGCCGCAGCGTGACAAAGCGGTAGGGGCTGGTGCCGTACAGCGCCCGGAAGTCCCGCGACAAGCTCCACTGCTCACGCCCACTGGCCTGTTCGAGCATCTCCAGGGTGATGCCTTGGTGCAGGTGCTCCATGATGAACGCCCGGGCGCGCTCGGCAGAGCGGTAATCCAGGCGTTTGCGACCGCGTGGCTTGCCGCCGACGGAACGCAGCGCCATGGCCAGGTCGTAGACGGCGTCCTGTTCTTCCAGGGTTTCCAGCGGGTGATCCAGTGCTTGCACGAAGGTTTCGCTGGCACGGTAAAGGCGCGGGTCG
The DNA here is from genome assembly GCF_011752535.1 of Pantoea sp. Tr-811. Classification (NCBI taxonomy): domain Bacteria; kingdom Pseudomonadati; phylum Pseudomonadota; class Gammaproteobacteria; order Enterobacterales; family Erwiniaceae; genus Pantoea; species Pantoea sp. Tr-811. The sequence continues at coordinate 22,917 of NZ_VWXJ01000008.1, read as the reverse complement.
CTGGACAGCCCGCCCGCGATGAATGGCAACGGTTCACCGCCAAGCACGTTCTGGATCAGCGAAGGATCGATGTAAGCCATGCGGTAGCGAAAGCCTGCATCCGTTCCGGCCATGCCGTCATGCACTTCGTCCGGGTGCAACACCAGCGTGTTGCCCGGCACGCCGTGCCGCAATGCGCCTTTGTAGTGAAAGCTCTGCACGCCGGCGAGGGTGCGGCCGATCGAATAGGTGTCGTGGCGGTGCGGATCGTAGCCATGGCTGCCGAACCAGGCTTCGATGCGCTCGACGCTGCCGGGGCGAGCACTGCGGATCACCCAGTCGGTTGGAGATGGCTTTCGTTCCATGAGGTTTTCTCGAAGCTGTTGGTAGGGCTGGGTGCTTTCCCACAGGGCCTCCAAAGCCTTGAGGCCGGTGCAGTACCTGTGGGAGCGGGCTTGCCCGCGAAGGGGCCAGGACAGGTGGGGCCGCCACGCCGCCGCCGATCGAAGAAAACATTCCGAGGATACATCATTCCCGTCTACGCCATGACGCTGGAGCCGTGCGGCAATCGCCGTCAAACAGAAATCCCCCATGCGGCGCCAACTCAGCCTCGGCCAGGGCTACCAGGGGCTCGGCTTTTCCCACGATGAACAAGGCGCGAAAGGCCTCATTGAACTGCTCGGCCAACACAGGATCCACTTCGCCCAGAAGACGTGGCGCCCATTTACCCGTTGCATACCAGCGGCCTCTCCCCCTCAAAAAGCAAACTAAACCGACCCGCTTGCTTGCAGCGCTTGCTGCAGATCCCGCCGTAGCGCCCCGACATCCTCCAGCCCCACATGCAGACGCACCAGCCTGCCCCGCACCGGCGTGGCAAAGCACCGATCGCCCAGTTCAGCCAGGGTCACCAGGCTCTCGTACCCACCCCAGGAGGCGCCGATGCCGAACAGCCGCAGGCCATCGGCGAACGCCTCTGCCCGCTGCTGGCTGCCATCGACCAATTCCAGGCTGAGCAGGCCGTTGCTGCCCTTGAAATCCCGTTACCACAGGGCATGCCCAGGATGCTCCGGCAAGCCCGGGTGATACGCCCGCGTCACGGCTTCATGCCCCTGCAGCCAGCAGGCGATTTCCAGCGCCTGGCCCTCGTGTACCGCCATGCGGCTGGCCAGGCTGCGCGCGCCGCGCAATACCAACCAGGCGGCAGCGTACCTCAGGCCAGAGCGAGGGATGCACGCTTCTCCTGCTCCAGCTCGCGCACCAGCGGCAAGACATGCTTGCCGAAGTACTCGACCTCCTCCTGGAAGTGCAGGAAGCCGGAGAGGATCAGGTCGACGCCGACCGCCTTGAGCGCGACGATGCGCTCGGCGATCTGCCGTGGCGTACCGATCAGGTTGGTCTTGAAGCCGTCGTTGTACTGCACCAGGTCTTCGAAGGTCGACTTGGCCCAGTTACCCTCGCCTTCCGGGCTTGCCGCGCCTGCGTTTTTCGCTTCGCTACCGAAGCCATTGACCGCCTCCGGGTCGGCCTTGTCGATGATCTCCGCCAGCACCGCGCGGGCCTCTTCCTCGCTGTCACGGGCGATGATGAAGGCGTTCACGCCAACCTTCACCGAATGCCCGTTGGCCGCTGCCTTGGCGCGAATATCATCGACCTGGGCCTTGATACCCTCGACAGTGTTGCCATTGGTGAAATACCAATCCGAGACCCTTGAGGCCATGTCACGCGCGGCCCGCGAGCTGCCGCCCTGGAAGATTTCCGGGTGCGGTTGCTGCAGCGGCTTGGGCTTGAGGGTGTATGCGTTGACGCGGTAGAAATCGCCGTGAAAGCTGAAGTTGTCCTGGGTCCAGATGCCCTTCAAGGCACGAATGAACTCTTCGGAACGGCGGTAGCGCTCGTCATGGTCCAGCCATGGCTCACCGATGGCGCGGAACTCGCCCTTGAACCAGCCGGACACCACGTTGATGGCGATGCGCCCCGCTGTGAACTGGTCGATGCTAGCCAATTGCTTGGCCGCCAGTACGGGTGTCCATGGCCCAGGCAAAATGGCAGCGATCACCTTGAGTTTTTCGGTGGCGGCCAGCAGCGCGTGGCTGATGGTCACCGACTCGTGCTGATTGTCTGCCCCGTAGCCGGCGGTGAAGCGGATCTGCGACAGCGCGTATTCGAACCCGGAACGCTCGGCAATCTGCGCCAGCTTGCGGTTGTAGTCGATGTCCCAACTGGTGCGTTGTTCGATCTTGCTGACGACGAGGCCGCCACTGACGTTGGGAACCCAGTAGGCGAACTTGATGGGTTGGCTCATGGCTTTTTCTCCTGTAACGCGGGTAATTACACGTGCGTTCATGCCCACTCCTCCTTGCCCCATGGGCATTTGATGGAGGGTCAGCAGCAACCGTGCCAAGGAATAAAAGCCTTTTAGTTCAATCAGTTAATAATTAACGCAGGCGTTCACAGTTGCATCCTGACCAACAAGCTGTTGAACCCCTGACCGCCAACCAACAGTTGTCTTGCATCGAAAACACCCGACTCAAGCACCAACAATCAAATCTCACCACGCTGCTTAATGCCGTAGCCCGCGATAACGAGGAAACATAGGAGGGGAACAAGGAACGCCGTAGCCGTGCCGTAGACATCAGCGATGGCCCCCATGCAGTATGGCGCGATAGCGCCACCTACCAGCGTCATGACCAGGTACGAACCCGCTTTCTTGGTATGCGTACCCAGGTTCCGAACCCCCATGGCGAAGATGCTGGGATAGAGAATGGACATGAAGAAGAACACACCGACCAACGCATATACCGAGAGCGTCTGAATACCCGACACCGCCACGGCGCACAGGGCAGCGTTGAACAATGCGTATGCAATGAGCAGGGTGGTGGCAGGGATGAAGCGCATCAGCCAGGTGCTGACAAAGCGACCGATCATGAAGCTCAGCATGGCGATAGACAGAAAGTACGAGGCTTTCTGCGTGGTCAGGCCGCTCCAGTGCTCAATGGCGTAGTTGATGAAAAACGCACCGACACCTACTTGAGCAGCAATGTAGAAGAACTGCGCAATCAAGGCGCCGGTAAAGTTCGAGTGCGACCACAGCGAGCGGCCATTCACCTCTTTCCTGGACAAAGTACCTTGGGCCTGAATTTCGGGCAGTGGCACCGCCGCGAACACGACCATCATCAAGACGACCACCAAGCCGAGGCAGACGTAAGTCAGCATGACGGGATCGATGGTGAAACCCACCAGAGCAACAGGGGGAGCAAAAAACAGCGAGCCGCCAATCAGTGGGCCTACGAACGCACCCAGTCCGTTGAAAGATTGAGCGAGGTTCAGCCGCCGCGCAGAATGTTCCGGTTTGCCCAGCACTGCAGCATAGAGGTTCGCTGCTGTTTCAAGGCAACCCAAACCGCACGCCAAGACGAACAAGGCGCCGAGAAAAGCGAAGAACGTGCCCGCGCCAGTGGCGGGAATGAACAGCAGCGCGCCCAGCGCAAAGAGCGCCAGCCCCACCTGGATCCCAGCCTTGTAGCCAAAGCGATCCATGAAAATCCCAACGGGCAGCGCGACGACGAAGTAAGCACCGAAGTAGGCCGCTTGCAGGTAGCCCGATTGGGCCTTGCTCACGTTCAACGTGTCCTGGAAGTGCTTGTTAAGCACATCCAGCAAACCATGGGAAAGCCCCCACATGAAGAACAAACTGGTGACCACAATGAAGGCAACTTTGGTCGCCGACGGCGCAATGGCCGTGGCCTGCACAGGCATTTCGAGTTGAACCGTCATACACGCCTCACTTTTTTTATTGGATAGGTGTAATCGCCAAGATCAGATACTGATCTCAGAACCGCGTGTCTCGGGTGCAAAGAAAGTGGCTACGAAAGAGATACCCGCCAGCAACATGACGTAAGCAGCCACAGGCCAGTAGTGATCACCCGACCAGCTCAGCAACGCAGCGGCAACGAACGGGGCGATACCACCAGACGCCAGAGCAGCAAACTCCTTGCTTACAGCGATACCGGTGTAGCGATACCTCGCATCAAACAATTCAGGGAAGTAGGCGGCTTGCACCGAATACATGCCAAAGGCCCCCAGGCTGATCGCAACGACCATGCTCAATACGATCAGTGTCGAGTCCATCGTGTTGAACAGCCAGAAGGCAGGAAATGCCCACAGCGCAGCGATCAGTGCTGTTACCCGGTACATTACGCGACGGCCCAGGCGATCCGACAGGTAGCCAATAAAAGGAATGGTGAACACCGATACAGCTGCAGCGGCAATCAGGCCCAATGTGCCTACCGACTTATCGATCAGCAGTACCTTGGCCAGGTAACTCAAGGCGAATACCTGATAGAGGTACGAGGTGCCGTTTTCACCCATACGCAGGCAGCACGCCACGATCAGGTTCTTGCGGGAATAACGAAGCAGGTCTTTGACGGGCTGCTTGCTCGCGAGCTTCTTGCGCTTCATCTCCTCGAAAACCGGACTCTCCTTAACCCGCAAGCGGATGATGATGCCAACGGCAATGACCACCACACTGAACAGGAAAGGGATCCGCCAGCCCCACGCCATGAAATCGTCATGGGGCATCTGTTGCACCAGCGAGAACATCCCTGCCGCCAGCAGAATGCCAATGATGATGCCGGCGAAAGGCAGCGAAGCGTAGAAGCCTCGGGTCTCTTTGGGCGCAAACTCCGCCACGATCAGCGAGGCACCTGCTTGCTCGGCTCCAGAGCCAAACCCCTGCAGCAGTCGCAAGATCACCAATAACCCTGTCGCCCAGGCGCCAATTTGCGTATAGGTGGGGAGCAAGCCGATCAACAGCGTGGATACCCCCATCAACAGGACGGTGGAAACCAATACAAACTTCCGGCCTTTACGGTCGCCCACGCGACCAAAGAACAGTCCACCGAATGGCCGCGCAACAAATCCGACTGCATAGGTGGCGAAGATCGCCAGCAGCGCAGTGACTTTGTCGAGCCCTGGGAAAAACAACTCAGAAAAGATCAAGGCTGACGCTGTGCCATAGATCGAGAAGTCGTACCACTCCATGGCGCTCCCGGCGATGCTCGCCACGATGACCCGGTGCAGATCTTTCTTATCAACCGCCTCGGCGGCGGTGTCCGTAATGCTATTGGCTATGGTGCTCATGGGGGTTCCCTTATTGTTCTTGTGTCGCACGTAGGGCTCGCACGCACGAACCCTACGCCCGGTTGTGCTGCGTCAATCAGCCCGTGATGCCTCCGTGCACCGACGCCAGTCCCTTCATTCTCTCAACAGCCAGCTCAGGTTGAATCAGGACACCGGCCTGATCCGCCAAACGGAACACTTCGCTGTAATGCGAGAGCGAGCGAGCCGACTGCATACCGCCGAGCATGGTGAAGTGGTCCTGGTGGCCGTTAAGCCAAGCCAGCAGCACGACGCCTGCCTTGTAGTAGCGGGTCGGGGCCTTGAAGATCTCGCGAGACAATGCAACAGTCGGGTTCATCAAGGCGTGATAGCGCGCCAGGTCGCCCTCGGTCAGCGCAGCCAGCGCATGCGCAGCAACCGGGGCAATCGGGTCGAAGATACCCAGCAGTGCATGGGAGTGATGGGTGGCATCACCTGCGATCAGCTCGCCAAAGTTGAAATCGTCACCGGTGTAGAGCTTGACGCCCTCGGGCAGACGGCGACGCAGCTCAATCTCCCACTCAGCTTCCAGCAGCGAAATCTTGATGCCGTCGACCTTGTCGACGTTGGACTCGATGATCGACAGCACAGTGTTCATCGCGGTCGGCACATCGGTGCTGCCCCAGTAACCGCGCAGGTTGGCGTCGAACGCTTCGCCCAGCCAGTGCAGTATGACCTTCTGGCGAGCTTCGCCCAGCAGGGTCGAATAGACCTTCTCGTAGTCTTCACCACCCTTGGCTACCGCGCAGAGTGCACGGCTGGCCATCAGGATGGCGCTGCCACCTACGCTGTCGACCACTTCGAACTGTTCACGGTAGGCGGTCAGTACATCGTCCAGGGTGGTCGATGGGGTTACGAGCAACTGGTCGGTGCCCACGCCACAGCTCAGGTCAGCACCCTCGATCTGGCGAGCGTGGGTGACGCTCCGGCGGATCAGTTCGGCGGAATCTTTCCAGCCCAGGCCCATGCCGCGTTGAGCAGTGTCCATCGCCTCGGCGATCTTGAAGCCGAGACTCCACAGGTACTCGCGAAAGCCCAGGGTCTTGTCCCAGTCGATGGCGACCGTTTCGTCCCACGGGTTGGCTGGGCGAGCGGGATCGATCACCACGTGAGCGGCAGCGTAGGCGATGCGGCTCAGCGGGCGCTTCTCGAACTTGGCAAAAGGCGCATCAGCGTTTTTCAGCTCGTAGCGATCAATACGGCCATCAAGCGTGGGCAACAGAATATTCACGAGACTTTTCCTCTGACTGGGGGGCTTTGCCAAGAATGAGATCTGCCGCTTTCTCGGCGATCATGATGGTCGGGGCGTTGGTGTTGCTGCTGTTCAAGCGAGGCATGATCGACGCATCCACGACCCGCAGGCCGGTAAGGCCATGGACCTTGAGGTTGGTCGAAACCACCGCATCATCACCGTGGCCCATGCGGCAGGTGCCTGCCGGGTGGTGATCGGTCTTGGCGTTCGCGCAGGCGTATTCGAACAACTGCTCGTCGCTGAGCCTGTCGAGGCCAGGCAGGCGCTCGGCCAGGACGAAGCGCTTGAGCGCAGGTTGCGCGAGAATTTCACGCGCCAGGCGCAGGCCCTTGATCGACATGTCGCGGTCGTAGGGGTCGGCGAAATAGTTCGGATCGATCAGCGGAGCATCGGTGGGGTTGGCACTGGCCAACCGAACGGTGCCGCGCGAGCGAGGACGCAGGAACGCCGAGTTGAGGGTCACACCCGGGTTGCTCATCTGAGCGACACCCGCTTCGATGCCTGACCCCAGGCCGAGGTGGAACTGGATGTCAGGTGAACGGGCTGCAGGGTCGGCATACCAGAACCCACCCGTTTCAAACAGGCTGGACGCTACAGGGCCTTTCTTCAGCAGCCAGTATTGCAGGCCAGCCCATGCGGCCATGTGCGGTTTGCCGTATGGGTCGTAGGTATGCTTACCGGTGCATTCCGCGATGGCAAACAGATCCAGGTGATCCTGGAGATTGCTGCCCACGCCAGGCAATGCATGCTCAACTTTCACGCCCACTTCACGAAGGTGATCTTCAGGGCCGATGCCGGATTGCAGGAGCAGCTTGGGCGATCCGATAGCACCACTGCTGATGATGACTTCTCGCGCAGCCTTGTGGAGCACTGGGGTTGCCCCCTGCACGGAAACCTCAACGCCAACTGCACGCTTGCCTTCAAGCACGACTCGATGAGTCAGGGCATTGAGCACAACGGTCAGGTTCGAGCGATGCATTGCCGGCCGCAGGTAAGCAACAGACGTTGAAGAGCGTTTGGCATTCAACTGGGTCAGTTGGTAATAGCCTAAACCATCCTGTTCGGCACCATTGAAGTCGGGGTTGAACGGAATGCCCAACTCTTGACCGGCCTGGAAAAACGCTTCGCAGATTGGCAGTGGGCTGATGGGATTCGACACCCCCAGTGGCCCGTCATAGCCGTGATACTGGTTCGCATAACGCTGGTTTTTTTCAGCGCGCTTGAAGTAAGGCAGGACATCTTCGTAGGCCCAGCCTTCAGCGCCACACTCACTGGCCCACTCGTCATAATCAGCCGCCGCGCCACGCGTGTAGATCTGCGCGTTGAGGGAGGAGCCCCCACCAATAACCTTGGCCTGGGTGAAGTGCAGTACCCGATTTTTCAGGTGCTTCTGGGGCACTGTCGACCAGCCCCAGGAGCCCCGTCCCTTGGTCATCTTGGCGAAGCCAGCCGGCATGCTGAACAGGGGATGGCGATCCCCTCCTCCAGCTTCCAGCAGCAGCACCTTATTGCTTGGATTTTCGCTGAGTCGATTGGCGAGCACACAGCCCGCCGAACCACCGCCGACAATGATGTAGTCGTACGTCATGACGGCACTCACAGACGTGGGATGGCGAGGCCGCCATCGGCATGAATGACCGAGCCAGTAGCAAAGCCAAACTGCCCACTGGCCAGCGAACTGACGATGGCAGCGATGTCGCTGGTTTCACCCCAGCGCCCCATCGGTACCAGTCCATCCTTGAAGCGCTGCTCGTACTTGTCAGCCACACCAGCGGTCATGTCGGTACGGATCACACCTGGACGCACTTCGAACACACCAATGTTTTCCGCAGCCAGGCGCAAGGCAAACAGCTTGGTGGACATGCCCAAGGCAGCCTTGGACATGCAATATTCGCCACGCTCCGGGGAAGCGAGCTCTACGCTCACGCTGGAAACATTGACGATGCTGCGGGGATGCGACGAGGGGTTCTCAAGCATCTGCTTAGCCACCTGCTGCGTGAGGAAGAAAGTCCCACGCAGGTTGGTTGCCAGCACTACATCGAATGCTTCCGGTTTCATTGCCAAAAGATCGCCACGGGACGGCGAGCCAATGCCGGCGTTGTTTACCAAGCAATCGACTGCACCACCCCACGCCTGAACACGCTCAAGCAATTGAACGTGGGCTTCCAGGCTCTGCAACTCACTGGCAACTGCCAGCCCTCGCCCGCCCAGCGACTCAATCTCAGCACACAGCTGTCGGGCCACTTCGTCTTCACTACGGCAGGTAAAGGCAACGTCGAAACCATCACGAGCCAGCCGAAGCACGATGGCGGCGCCGATTCCGCGCCGGCCTCCGGTGACCAGTGCGATGGGACGTTGCGAAATATTGTTGTTTGTCATGGCTGCATTCTCAACTGTTTGGAACGTTCCAATTTTTGTGCAACAAAGCTCGGCGTTTCACTTCGCAAGCCACCAGTTCTGGCGCTCGCCAATGTGCAATTGGACGCTCTTTTGCTCGGTGTAATCCTCAACAGCATGGCGGCCCAGCTCACGGCCCAGCCCTGAATCGCGCAAGCCACCGAATGGCAGTTCAGCGAAACCATCCAGGAAGGTGTTGACCCACACGGTACCCGCATCGATCTTGCGAGCCGCCTTCAGGCAGACATCAATGTCTTTGCTCCAAACTGCAGCCGACAGGCCGTAGCAGGTGTCGTTGGCCAGCGCGATGGCTTCATCCAGCGAGTCGAAAGTCAGTACCGACAGTACGGGGCCAAAGACTTCTTCACGGGCGATGGTCATCTCCGGCGTTACACCGGTGACGATGGTCGGCTGCAGGTACAGGCCACGCTCGGTTTCGTGACGCTCGCCCCCCAAGCTGATGGTCGCGCCGGCTTTACGAGCGTCGTCGATGGCAGCCTGGATTCCCCCCAGTTGCATCTCGCTGATGATCGCGCCAACTTTCACGTCAGGGTGCAGGGGGTCACCCACCGGTACTTGGCGGGCGCGTTCGATGACGGCATCAGAGAAGCGCGCGGCGATGTCTTTGTGTACCAGGATGCGGCTGCCGCTGTTGCAGCATTCACCTGCGTTGAAGTACACGCCAAAGACAACAGCATCCACGGCAGCGTCCCAGTCGCAGTCAGGGAAGATGATCTGTGGGTTCTTGCCACCCAGCTCCAGCGACACCTTTTTCAACGCAGCGCCGGCTTCGGCAGCAATTAGACGGCCTACGCGAGTAGAGCCGGTGAACGAAACCATGTCGACTTTCGAGTGGCCAACCAGTGGCTGGCCGACGGCTGGGCCCAGGCCGGTCACGATGTTCACGACGCCTTTCGGCAGGCCTGCTTCAAGCAGGATCTCGCCCAGCATCAGGGTGGTGCCGTTGGTGAGCTCGCTTGGCTTGATAACGGTGGTGCACCCCGCCGCCAAGGCGAAGGGCAGCTTCTGGCTCAGGATCCAGATCGGGAAGTTCCAGGGCGTGATCATCGACACCACACCCACAGGCTGACGCAAGACAACGCCCAGATGCGAGTCACCCAGGGTGTTGTAGCTCTCGCCATGCAAGGTGCGCGCGAGGGATGCCGCGTATTTCCACAGGTCAACGCAACCGCTCACCTCCCCACGCGCTTGGCTCAGGGGCTTACCGGTTTCCAGGCATTCGATCAGGGCCATCTCTTCGACGCGAGCCGAAATGCCTTCGGCCACCTTGAGCAGCACTTCGGCGCGCTCACGCCCCGACATATTCGGCCATGTGCCTTCATCGAAGGCGGCACGTGCAGCATCGACAGCACGCTCGGCGTCACCTTGAGCAGCATCAGGATAGATACCCACCACCACATCGTGTGCCGGGCTACGGCGCTCAGCTTGAGCGCCGCTCTGCGCCTCGCACAGTTCGCCATCAATCAGCATGCGGCCTTTGTAAGGCTGGCCAATGATCTGGGTGGGGTTATCTACAGGCAAGAATTGCATTTCATACTCCTTGGTAATCTGCTGGACGACGCTCGCTGAAGCTGGCCAAGCCTTCTTTTGCGTCTGCGGTGGTGGCGGCGAGTGCGCCGGCCATCCCTTCGAGCACAGCCGCTACATTGATGCCGGTGCCCGCGTCGATAAGTTGCTTGGTCAGCTGCACGGAAATCGGTGCCTGTTGGCTGATCTGCCGGGCCAGCTCCAAGGCATGGGCCAGCGCGTCGCCAGGCTCACAGATGTCCTGGACGAGGCCTACGCGCTGAGCTTCGTTTGCATCGATGCGGCGCCCGGTCAAGGCCATCAATTTGACCTGGCTTGGCCCGATCAGCTTCACCAGGCGCTGGGTGCCCGACCACCCTGGGCAGGTCGCGATACCAGCCTCCGGAAGTGCGAAGGTCGCGCCAGGCTCAGACACGCGAATGTCTGCCGTTGCAAGCAGCTCCAGGCCGCCACCGAATGCATGCCCATTGATGGCTGCGATCACAGGCAAGCGAAGGTTGGCCCAGGCATCGAACACGCGATGGCCGTCACGCACCCACTGGCGCCACATATCCAGAGGCTGCAAGCCCGACCAAACGCGGATATCGGCGCCGACACAGAACGCGCGCTCGCCACTGGCAGTCAGCACCACCGCCCGCAAGTCGGTACGCTTGTCGAGATCACTCGCAACATTGCCCAGGGCGGTGATCATTTCAGGCGTCAGCGCGTTCAGCTTGGCTGGACGCTCAAGTGTGACGATTGCCACATGCCCTTGGATCTCAAGGGAGACAATGCCTTCGGCGCTCATGCTTGGCGCTCCTTCAGTTCCAGGCCCATCAGGGCGTCGGTGAACAGTGCGGGGCTCATGACACTGACGTTGTCCGCCACCAGCAGCGGGAACTCGGCCTGGGCAAGCACGTCTTTCTCCATATCGATACCAGGGGCAACTTCGGTGACCATAAGGCCCTGTGCAGTGAGCTTCATCACGCAGCGCTCAGTCACATAGGTGACGTCTTGGCCACGCTCAAGCGCCATACGGCCGCTGAAGGTGACGTGATCCACGGCTTCTACCAATTTGCGAGATTTGCCTGGCTGCAGAATCTGCAGCTCGCCGTTACCTGCTTCGAGCTTGGCACCGGCGGTGAAGAAACCAGAGAACACAATCCGCTTGGCATGGGTTGTGATGTCCACGAACCCGCCGCAACCTGCAGTCAGGTAGGGTTTGCCTGGCAACTTCGACACGTTGACGTTGCCGTGACGATCGATCTGCAGGAAGGACAGCAGGGTCAAGTCGAACCCACCCCCCTGGAAATAAGTGAACTGGGCCGAGGAAGGCATGATTGCATCCGCGTTGGCGGCGCAACCAAAAGCGAAGCCCAGCAGTGGCATCCCTCCCACCGCGCCTTGCTCGATCACCCAGGTCGCTGCGCCGTTGTGCCCTTCTTCCAGGAGGATACGCGGTACGTTGGCGGAGATGCCAAAGCCCAGGTTCACAGCCATACCCTGCTCAACCTGCATCGCCGCGCGGCGGGCAATGACTTTCTCGGGATTGAATGGGGCAATTTCAAAGGTGGATTCTGGTTGCTGGATTTCACCACTGATAGCGGGATCGTAAGCAACCTGGGTGGTTTGCATCTGCTCAGGATCAACCACGATGTGGTCCACCAGGTTGCAAGGCACGTGGACGTGGTGGGGTTTCAGCGAACCCGCACGAACCACCCGTTTGACTTGAGCAATGACAATACCGCCGCTGTTGCGCACAGCCAGCGCTTGGTCGAGCGCGCCCAGCAAGCCGCCTTCATGCTCATAGGAAAGATTGCCGCGTTCATCTGCGGTGGTCGCACGAATGATGGCGACCTTAGGGACGATGGTTGGGAAGAAAAGCCAGTCCTCACCCGCGAAGGTCACCTTTTCGACAATCGGATGCTCGGCACCGAGTTCGTTCATCGCGCAACCCTGGCGGGATGGATCTGCGAACGTATCGAGCCCCACTTTGGTCAGCACACCAGGACGCTTGGCCGCAGCATCTTTGTGCAAATCGAACAGGATGCCGCTGGGCACGTTATACGCGGCAATCTCGTTGTCGGTGATCATCCGCCAGATCTCTGGCATCGGCTGGGACGAAGGCCCGCTTGGGTAGGAACCCGCCACCACCTTACTGATCAGGCCAGGTTGTGCGAGGTGCTCGATCCCCTTGATGCCGTACAGGTCACCTGCAGCAATCGGATGCAGCAGGGTGAGGCCAGCAGGATGAGCCGTGTCACGGTAGCGTTGCCCGAGGGCGGCCAGCACTGCATCAGGGCATGCAAGGCCACTGGAAGAGCTGACGGTAACCGTGTCGCCGTCGTGGATAAGGCTCGCAGCCTGTTCAGCAGTGATGAGCTTTTTCATAAAACCTTTCGCCGTATGGAAATTTGGAATGGCAGCGCTCAGGCGCGGCTGTCTCTCAATGTCTTGGGCTAACACTTGCGATGTTCGCGAGCACGGCCAAGCCCAAGGCGCCTGCGAACGGATCCGCGTTCATTTCAGTGAGCACGAACTGGGCAGTCGCCGGGGAGCGGGTCGGGGCTGAATGCAAAGCAGAAGGACGCGCACAGGTACGCAAGCGGAGCAGGGAAAGCAGTGAGTAGACAACGTTCATGACGATCACCATTTTTGTTATTAAATCGTTCCACATTGTTTTTGGAACGTTCCAAAACGGTAAATTGCCTGATTTAAGCTGTCAACACCCTTCATCGGCCGGGGCTGGGATGGCCTGAGTTGCAATGGTGGGAAAATCAAACGATCTGTACGAGAAAAACGCTCAGAATCGGTAAGATCGTCGATAACTGGCTAGCATTGAACGGCATAAAATTGGTACGTTTGGAACGTTCCTATCCCGTCATCAGTAGAGATTTTTCCGTTGAGCACGCGCCAAAGCGAAGAAAAGGTCACCATCACCGATATCGCCAAGGCGAGCGGTGTATCGAAATCAACCGTTTCGCTGGTTCTGAACAACAGCCCCCTGGTCCGCCCTGCCACAGCGGAAAAGGTCCGCGCTACCGCTGAACAGCTCGGCTACGTGTACAACCGAAGCGCCGCGAACCTGCGCCAGGGTGTGTCCAACGTCATCGGGATGGTGGTGAACGACCTGAGCAACTCCTTTTTTGTGGAGCTACTGATTGGCGCCGAGCGCAAACTGCTGGAGTCCAGCTACATCACCCTGCTTGCCCATACGGCTGAGGATCAGGACGTACAGCGTCAGGTATTGGCGTCGATGCGGGAGCACAAAGCTGCGGGCATCATCATCTGCCCAACATTCGAAACCCCGGTAGAGCTCGTCGCCTCGCTCGGGCAATGGGGAATGCCCTTCGTCACCGTCATGCGGGCGCTGGGAGGCGATGACACCGATTTCGTAGGCGCCGACAACTACCTGGGCATCCAGATGGCGACCCAGCACCTGATCGACCTTGGCCATAGGGACATCGCATTCATCGGTCGAAACAGCACTTATGCGGTCAGCTTGGAGCGTCTGCGTGGATACGCTGATTGCCTTGAGAAAAATGGCATCACACCGAATGCTGACTGGATGATCGAAACAGCTATCAGCCTGGCCGGTGGCAAGGACGGCATGAGCAGGCTACTTGACCAGAAACACCGCCCTACTGGCGTGGTCTGCTACAACGACCTCATCGCCACAGGCGCCCTCAGCGAACTGGGCAATCGCGGCCTGAGAGCCGGAGAGGATATTGCCTTGGTCGGCAGTGATGGAACTGCTGCCTCGGCCTACTGCAGCCCTCCCCTGACGACACTGGCTCTGGAGCCAGAGCGTCTTGGAGAGGTGGCCAGTGAAATGCTGCTGTCGCGCCTGAAGAACCCAGACGCGCCGCCCATGAAGTACCTGCTCAAACCCAAGTTGATCGTTCGTGACACCTGCGGGGCGCCTAAAAATCAATAGCGCCAAAACACCCCTGATCGTGCTGCCTTGATGACGTCAAACACGCGGTTCAGGCTGCCTGCTCAGGCCGACGCAAAAGCAGCCTCAACAGGCAACTCAACGGCCTCAAACAACTCAGCTGCCACCTTATGCCGGCGCGCTTGCTCCAGGTGCTTGCGCATATGGTCAGCCGCAGCCAGCCGATCACCTTTTTCAAGGCAAGCCAGGATCGCCAGATGTTCAACCGCCTGCTCTCGCCGAGGTGCGCGCTTGCTCGCCTGACGGTACTCCACCAAACGGCGAAGTTGGTCGAGACGACGAACCGTCTGAACGTGAAATCGGTTGCCGGAAAAACTGGCCAGCGTCTCGTGGAACTGAGCATTCGATTCGAACAGCTCCTGGGGCGTCATGGTCAGGTAGCCGCCATCTGCAATGAATTGCTGCTGCTTCTTGCAGCGAGCCAAGGCTTCGGTATCGATCATGAACGTTGGGGCAAGCAGCCCTGCCGGCTCGATGATCGCGCCGTGCAGACGCTTACCGAAGTGGGCCTGGCCCATCGCCTGGAGGCATTTCCAGCCACCCTGTCCGGCGGTGAATCGTAGCGCGTAGCGCTGTGTTGACAAGGACGACCCGGACAGCCTTGGCCGTGACCACAACCCTTTTATCGCGCCGGCTATCCACTCAGCGCAATCTCCATCTGACCGGCACTCGCGGGCTGCGCTGTCTCCCAGGGAACAGTGCCAGCAGGCGCGCCGCAATCCTCTGTAGGAGCGGGCTTGCCCCGCGAACACCGGCGAAGCCGGTGCCATGCACCGCGGTGCTTGCTTCGCGGGCCAAGCCCGATCCTACATAAAAATCTTCTAAATCAGATAGTTGCGATTTTTCCATAGGCGCGAGCTTGCTGGCGATGAATTGTCATCGGTAGCGACCTAACAGTCAACAAAATGCGTAACCCATATTTTATATATCACTATAAATGCATATTTTCGATAATTAGAATAGAACCATAAAGTCTTTCAAAATATTTTCTTATAGAGATATGTTCCCTTCAGACCGACCACGGACAGGTGGAGGCAAAGGATCTCCGCTCCTTCGTCCGTATCCGTAGCCGACCATCGGCGTGGTAAATGGCCTTGGCATGCTGGCATCCGACATCACTTCCACTGTTGGTTGTCAGGAACTCGCGGCCATGAACCATTCGCCGAATATCGCGCTCGATCACCCCGCCCTTGCCAGTGCCCTGGCACCCCTTGCACCTCTCGCCCACTTCGCGAATGCAGCCGATAACGAGCGCCTGCCAACGGTCACCGTCACCGCGCTGCTCAGCGTGCGTTACGGCCTCTAGTTCACGTTGGGCCAGCCGCCCGGCTGGCCACCACTTTCGATAAGGAACATTCGATATGGGACTCACCCGTAGGGATCTGATCGGCCACCTGATGGCCGCTGGCGGTTACGGCGCCGCCCTTGGCAGCCTATCCGCGCTGGGCTTGCTGCCAAGCACGGCAGCCGCCACCAGCTTCGCCCCACTGGGCCTGCCGACCGCAGCCGGCAACGGCAAGCGCGTGTTGATCGTCGGCGCCGGCATCAGTGGCCTGGTCAGTGCCTATGAACTGCGCAAGGCCGGTTTCGACGTACGCATCCTCGAAGCCCGCGAGCGGATCGGCGGGCGGGCCTGGACGCTGCGCAATGGCGACCGCATCGAACACAACGATGGCACTCGCCAGACGGTGCAGTTCGATGAGGGCCACTACTTCAACGCAGGCCCAGCGCGCCTGCCCAGCCATCACCTGACCATCCTTGGCTACTGCCGCGAACTCGGCGTACCGCTGGAAGTGCTGGTCAACAGCAGCCGCAACGCCCTCGCCCAACCCGACCTCAGCCAGCCGCCGTTGCTGTTGCGCCAGGCGGTCAACGATACCCGTGGCCATCTCAGCGAACTGCTGTCGCGCAGCGTCAGCAGCAAGGCACTGGACAAGCAGCTGGACGCCGCCGACCAAAAGGCGCTGCTGGATTTTCTCAAGGTCTACGGCGACCTCAACGAGCAGCGCACATACCAAGGCTCCGTGCGCGCCGGCTACAGCCGCTTCGCAGGCGCAGGTGAGCAGACGCCGATCCAGCGCCAACCGGTTGCCCTTAAACAGTTGCTCAACCCCAACCTGATGTTGCCACTGGTTTTTGACGAAATCCCTGAGTTTTCCGCGACCATGTTCCAGCCGGTGGGCGGCATGGACCAAATTGCCAAGGCGCTGTACGCCAAGGTGCAGGACGCGGTGCAGTTGCACGCCGAAGTGCAGGCGATCCAGACCTCCGACAGCGGGGCACGCATCAGCTGGCGTGACCGGCGCAGCGGCAAGACCCAGGTAGAGAGCGCTGACTACGCCATTGTCACCATTCCCTTGCCACTGCTGGCCAAGGTCGAGCACAACTTCGGCAAACCGACGCAAGACGCCATCGAACTGGCCAAGCCGGACCTGGCCAACAAGGTGGCCTGGCAGGCGCCGCGCTTCTGGGAAAGCGAATTCCAGATCTATGGCGGCCTTTCCTACATCAACCACGAAGCGCGCCTGCTCTGGTACCCCAGCGACCACCTCAACAGCGCCCGTGGCGTGCTCATCGGCACCTACAACAACGGCGACGTGGCGCGCAAGTTCGCCAGCCAGTCGCTTGCCCAGCAATTGGCTTCATCGCGCAGTGCGGTGGAGTCGCTACACCCCGGGCATGGCGGCAAATTGCAAAATGGCGTGGCCGTCAACTGGTCGAAAGTGCCCTTCAGCGAGAGCCCGTGGATCGTGCAAGACGAAGTGGCCGAGCCCGGTTACAGCCAGCTCAACCAGGCCAAGGGGCGCACCTGGCTGGCCAGCGATGCCCTGGCCCACGGTGGCGTCGGCATCTGGCAGAACACCGCCGCCGAGTCCGCGCGCCATGTGGTGAAGCAGATCGCCAACCACGCGCAACAACAGCAACGCGGCGTCGCCGCCTGAACCAGGAACCTGCCCATGAAAACCGCCGCCTTGCTACTTGGAACCCTTATGACTTTGTCTGCACTCAACGCCCAGGCCGAAACCATCAAACGTGTCGCCCCACCTGGCTCCAACTTCCCCATTTCGCAACTGGTGACCGTGCCGGCAGGCGCCGCGCTGACCTTCGTGAGCGGCACCCTGCCGGACGTTGCCGACCCCAAGGCTGCACCGCAGACGATTGCGGCGTACGGCAACACCGAAACCCAGGCGTTTTCGGTACTGAGCAAGATCCGCACGGCGCTGCAAAGCCAGGGCCTGGACCTGGGCGATATCGTGCAACTGCGGGTGTTTTTGGTCGGTGACCCGGCCAACGGCGGCAAGCTCGACTTCGCCGGCCTGCAGGCGGCCTACACAAAATTCTTCGCCACCGCCGACCAGCCCAATAAACCCACCCGCACGGCGTTGCAGGTCGTTGCCCTGCCGCTGCCAGGCGCGCTGGTCGAGATCGAAGCAATTGCCGCCAAGGCTCCCTAGCCACCCGTTCATAGAGAAAACGCTACCTCATTGAATTAGCAGGGACCCTGCGGGAGCGGCGATCTCCCACTGCGCACCATTCATTCCTTCTGCCGGGCCAGCCCGGCGGACAGGCTTCGTGCAAGCAAAAATCAATAGCGCCTCAGGAAGAGAGAGCATGCCTTTACATCTGCCAACCGTCCACGTTCGACCCGCCTTGCTGGCACTGGCCGCCGCCGGCACCAGCCTGGGCGCCCCAACCACCTTCGCCGCCAGCAACGACGACCAGGCGACCACCTCGGCGCAACTGGGCACGGTGATCGTCACCGGCAACCGGGGCTCGGAGAAACGCACCGTCACCACCAGCCCGGTACCGATCGACGTAATCAGCGCCAAACAACTGCAGGAAACCGGCAAACCCGGCCTGATGGAAGCGCTGAGCGCCACCGTGCCCTCCTTCACCCTGCCGGAAAAAACCGGCTGGGATGCCAGCGGCATGGCCCGCGCGCCAAGCCTGCGTGGCCTCAACGCCGCTCAAGTGCTGGTGCTGGTCAACGGCAAGCGCCGGCATACCAGCGCCACCCTGAACATCAGCGGCATCCATGCCGGCGCCGCACCCACCGACCTCGACCTGATCCCCATCAGCCTGATCGACCACGTCGAAGTACTGCGTGATGGCGCTGCCGCGCAATATGGCTCGGACGCCATCGCCGGGGTGATCAACGTGATCCTCAAGGCCGACGAGTCCGGCACTTCGGTGACCAACGTCGGCCAGGGATACGACGGCAAGAAGCAGACCGTGCAGCAGAGCCTCAACAAGGGCTTCGAAATCGGTAATGGCGGCATCCTCCAGCTGGCGCTGGATGCGCGCAGCCAGAACGACGACAACAAGGCCAGCGCCAACGGCTATAGCTATGCAGAGGCTTATGAAAAGGCCGGCAAGGCAACCTATGGCGGTTACGGCACGCCGAAGATCAACTTGCTGACCCTGGGCTACAACGCCGAACTGCCAGTCAGCGACGACCTCACCTTGTACTCCTTCACCACCTATTCGCACCGCAAGGCCGAGCAGGGCCAGAACTTCCGCCTGCCGACCATCACCAACACCATCACCACCGGCCCCAATGGCTACCCCGCCGGCTACACGCCAACCTGGTACATCGATGAAGACGACTTCCAGGCGGCCCTTGGCGGGCGTGGCGAGATCGGCGAGTGGGCCTGGGACCTGTCCAGCACCTACGGGCGCAATGCCGCACTGCAAGGCACCACGCACAACCAGAACCCGTCGCTCGGCGAGGCGACGCCCAATCACTTCGAGTCCGGCACCTGGATTGCCACCCAACTGACCAGCAACCTCGACCTCAGCCGCAGCTTTGATATCGGCCTGGAAAAACCACTGGACCTGGCCGTGGGCCTGGAGCACCGCAAGGAAACCTATCAGGTCCGCGACGGTGACTGGGCCTCCTGGGCCAACGGTGGTTACTGCCGTGCCCCCGGTGATTGCGCCGCGTCCGGCGCCCAGGTCACCAACGGTATCTCGCCGGCCGAAGCCACCAGCACAAGCCGCAACAGCGTGGCAAGCTACATAGACGTCGGCTTCAACCCGCTGCCGCAGTGGTACTTGGGTGGCGCGCTGCGCTACGAACACTACAACCAGGGCGTTGGCGCCACCCGCAGCGGCAAGCTGACGACCCGCTACGACTTCACCCCTGAGTTCGCGGTGCGGGCAACCGTCAGCAACGGCTTCCGCGCGCCTTCGCTGGCCAACAGCCTGTTCAGTGCGCGCTCGACCACCTATGGCGTGGTCAATGGGGTTTACCAGTCGATCAACTACGGCGTTCTGCCGGTCGAATCGGGCGCCGCTCAAGCGCTGGGGGCGACGGCGCTGAAACCCGAGCGCTCGACCAACTTCAGCCTCGGTGCCACCTTCCAGCCCAACGAGCGCCTGTCATTCACTGCCGACGCCTACGTGATCAACGTGCGCGACCGCATCACCCTGACCGGTACCCTGCTTGGCCCCGAAGTGACCCAGACCTTGCTGGCCAACGGCATCGACTCAACCACCGGAGGCAGCTACTTCACCAACGGCGCCAACACCCGTACCAAGGGCCTGGACCTGGTCGGCAACTACGACCAGGCCCTGGGCAACTGGGGCAAAGTGAAATGGACGGCGGCCTTCAACTGGAACCAGACCGACATCCTCAGCTACAAGGAAAATGTCAGCATCCAGGGTGCCAACTACGCATTGATGGATCGCCAGGCCCGCAATTTCATCACCGATGTACAACCCAACACCAAGCTGATTCTTGGCGCCAACTGGCAGCTGGACCGCTGGACCAGCAACCTGACTCTGACCCGCTACGGCTCCTGGCGCGAAGTCAACTCCGCCGCTGACCGCAGCCTGGACCGCGAGTACAAGGCACGCTGGATCACGGATGTGGATGTGGGCTACCAACTGACCAAGGACCTCAACCTGGCCGTTGGTGCGCAGAACCTGTTCGATATCTACCCCGAGCGCCAGAACCCAAGCAGCAAGACCATGACCAAAGGCTACGGCGCCTATTCGCCCTACGGCTTTACCGGTGGTTACTACTTCACTCGGCTGACCTACAACTTCTGATGAAAGGATAACCCCATGACTCAACGCAAACTGCACCTTGGCGCCATTCTCACCGGCGTGGGTACTACCCAGCACGAATGGCTGCACCCAGAGATACCTGGCGATGCCAGCATCGATATCGACTGGTACAAGCAACAGGCGCGCGCCGCCGAAGCGGCCAAGTTCGACTTCGTGTTCATCGTCGACAGCCCGTACATCACCCCCGAGTCGGCGCCGCACTTTCTCAACCGCCTGGAGCCGTTGACCCTTCTGTCGGCGCTGGCGGGCGCCACCGAGCGCATTGGCCTGGTCGCCACCCTGACCACCTCCTATACCGAACCCTTCAACGTCGCTCGCCAGTTCGCCTCGCTGGACCATATCAGCCATGGCCGCGCCGGCTGGAATGTGGTCACCACCGGCCTGGAGGGTGCCGCCGGCAACTTCGGCCGCGAGCAGCATATCGACCACGGCGAGCGCTACCGCCGCGCCCATGAACACGTCGCCGTGGTACAAGGCTTGTGGGACTCCTACGAGGATGACGCCTTCCCCCGCGATAAAGCCAACAAGCGCTTCCTCACAGCCAGCAAGCAGCATCGTCTGGACCACCAGGGCGAGTTTTTCTCGGTCACAGGGCCGTTGAATATTTCCCGCTCGCCCCAGGGGCAGCCGGTGATCTTTCAAGCCGGGGTTTCTGAATCGGGTCGTGGCCTGGCGGCGCAGATCGCCGAAGGCATCTTCGCGGGCGTCGACAACTTCGAAGACGCGGTCGAGTACTACGCCGATATCAAACGGCGCACCGCCGAGGAGGGACGCAACCCCGATCATGTGCTGTTGTTCCCCGGCATCGACCCGATCATTGCCGATACCGACGAGCAGGCTCAGGCCATCGAGCGCGAACGCAAGGGTGAGCTGGACCTCAACAAGGCGCTGGTGCAACTGGGCCGCCCCTTCAACTATCACGACTTCAGCCAGTACGACCTTGACGCGCCCTTCCCGCAACTGGGCGACCTGGGCAGCAACGGCTACCGTGGCCACGCCGAGCGCATCAAGCGCGTGGCCGCCGAACAGAACCTGACCCTGCGCCAGGCGGCCCTGCGCTTCGGCCAGCCCTACTCCAAGTTCGTCGGCTCACCGCTGACCGTGGCCAACGAAATCGAACGCTGGTTCCGCGAGGGTGCCGTGGACGGCTTCAACATTCATGTGGGCGCACCGAGCGACTTCGCCCGTTTCACCAACGAGGTGCTGCCGATCCTGCGCGAGCGCGGGCTGTTCCGTAGCGAGTATGAGGCCCGTACGTTGCGCGGGCACCTTGGGCTGGAAGTACCGCAGAACCGCCATGCGTCATCGCCTCAGCCCGCCACCGAACGCGTCGAGGAAACGGTGTGAGCCCTTGAGAGTCCACCCGCCGCCCTGGCGCTGCGCTGCAATGCGTGAGTGCCCAAAAATGGGATACGCGAACACCGGCGCTTGACCTACACCACAACCCTGGGCTGCCGATCAAGCGCCCATCTCCAGGCCAGCGCCGCCCCCGGTAGGAGCGAGCACAGCTCGCGATGGGGCGCGCAGCGGCCCCAGGGTTTCAGCCTCGCGGCTCATAGTGCTGGGGCTGCTTTGCAGCCCATCGCGAGCTGCGCTCGCTCCTACCGGGTCCTGTGGGAGCGGGCTTGTTCGCGAAGCAGGCGACGCTGTGGATGGCACCGGCTACGCCGGTGTTCGCGGGCAAGCCCGCTCCCACAGAACCTGCCCTCTTCATCCGATCAATCGCTTGCGCATGGGCGTGCACGCCACTTCAAGCCCCGAAGGCGAGGTGTAGATGCCGCGTTCCTCCCCGTGGAACCCACACCGATGGTAGAACGCAGTAGCGTTTGGGGTCGCGTCCAGATGTATTTCGGCCAGCCCGGCCTCAAGCGCCAGCCGCTCCAGGTAATGGATCATGGACTTGCCAATTCCCTGCCCCATGAACCCCGGCAGGACAAATACAGCACCCAGCTCAGCCGACTGGAAATCAATAAACCCCGTGGCCACCGCTGCTTCGCCCCACCATGCAATGTGGTACTGGCGCTCGACACTGGCCCGGTACCGGTCCGTCAACGGCACCTGCGTCCAGGCTTGAACCTGTTCTGGCGTGTAGACGGTAATACACTGGTGCCGTATAGCCTGAAGCCGGATATCGAAAGCGACTTCGGCGTCGCTGTACCTGGCTGGGCGGATCTCCAACATGCTCATGCTCCTTATCATGTGTGCTCATGATCGGAGCATGAAAAAGCCCCGACCATTGTGGGCGGGGCTTAGGGGATGAGTGGAATTTACACGCGCAACGCCCTATGGCCCGCCGAAGGGGGACATCATGGGGCGCATCAAGGTTACGCAGCTGTAGTTCGTCATGAGGGCAACATCTCATGCTGCAGAAAAGCGTGTCAAATTTCGGGGCACAGGGGCACACGATAATGGCCTGCGGCCAACTAAGCGTGGACGTGAATGAATGGCCGCTATCGACCCAGGCTGTGTGAAAACGCCAGTGATTGTCTAACCTTCTGATCGTCGAGATCGTGGCGGGGACGATCATGAAACGGTTCATTGAGGGTGAGGCTCGGACGCAAGTCACGTTGCTGCCGGA
>NZ_VWXJ01000089.1:0-222 GCF_011752535.1 Pantoea sp. Tr-811 | reverse complement strand
GCATCACTGGTGTGACCGGTGGCAACTACGAGAAGCTGGAAACCGCTGGTACTCCAAGCACCGTGGTGAACGACGATCCGTCGAA
This sequence comes from Pantoea sp. Tr-811, assembly GCF_011752535.1. Classification (NCBI taxonomy): domain Bacteria; kingdom Pseudomonadati; phylum Pseudomonadota; class Gammaproteobacteria; order Enterobacterales; family Erwiniaceae; genus Pantoea; species Pantoea sp. Tr-811. The sequence continues at coordinate 137 of NZ_VWXJ01000089.1, read as the reverse complement.
CCTCGATAACACCGGGCTGAGCCTGACTGCCACTGGCACCGTCCAGGAAGGCGGCCAGATCGTCTACACCGCTACCCTGACCAACCCGGCTGGCACCGAAATGAAGGTGACCCTGAGCAACGGTGAGACCATCACCA
>NZ_VWXJ01000088.1:0-228 GCF_011752535.1 Pantoea sp. Tr-811 | reverse complement strand
GCATCACTGGTGTGACCGGTGGCAACTACGAGAAGCTGGAAACCGCTGGTACTCCAAGCACCGTGGTGAACGACGATCCGTCGAACCTCGATAACACCGGGCTGAGCCTGACTGCCACTGGCACCGTTCAGGAAGGCGGCCAGATCATCTACACCGCCACGCTGACCAACCCAGCTGGCACCGAAATGAAGGTGACCCTGAGCAACGGTGAGACCATCACCATTGCCA
>NZ_VWXJ01000087.1:0-251 GCF_011752535.1 Pantoea sp. Tr-811 | reverse complement strand
GCTTCGACTACCGTTTCATGCTCCCAGCGCTTCAACCGGCGTTCCTTACCCGTCGTACACTGCTTCTGCATGGAGCAACTTTGGCAGCCAGAGAACCAGTAGGAGTGCAGCAACATGCCGTCTTCCAACCGTGCCAGTACCTCGGCCACTCGTGGCCATTGAGCGTGCATCAGGATCGGTAAGAGAGATTTGCTGATCTGGGCTGGCGTGAAGCTGCGCCTCAATGTCCTTGAGTTTTTGCATCTGCTGTT
>NZ_VWXJ01000086.1:0-253 GCF_011752535.1 Pantoea sp. Tr-811 | reverse complement strand
CGCCAAGGCAACGGCCTGGATTTTGAATTCTTCGGTGTAGTTACGGTAGGTTCGAGTGGACATGACAACCTCCAAGAGAACGATTCAAGTATCGCCTCTTGGCGTCCGTTGTCACGGGACAGGCCCACCAAAAAACGCTGGCTCCCACATCCGGCCCCTACGCTGCGCTTCGGGGTTCCCTCGCTCCGGCCTTGCTCCCGGGAGGACCGCGCTGCAGGCCCCATCCTGGGGCCCAGCGCTTGACGGGCATCCA
>NZ_VWXJ01000085.1:0-254 GCF_011752535.1 Pantoea sp. Tr-811 | reverse complement strand
AATTCGCATGTTGCGCTCTCGCGCAGAACTCACAAATTTTACCTTAGCCTGATCCACCAGCAGTGAAACTGGTGTTCAGTCTATATCTATCACATATCCGAATTTTTAAAGAACGATCTGACAAAAGTCAGAAATCAACATTCATCACTGAATGCTCATTTCTAAGTTCTGAGCAGTGGTGCAAAGTGGTGGAGCCAAGCGGGATCGAACCGCTGACCTCCTGCGTGCAAGGCAGGCGCTCTCCCAGCTGAGCT
>NZ_VWXJ01000084.1:0-255 GCF_011752535.1 Pantoea sp. Tr-811 | reverse complement strand
CACCCGTAACTGGCGCTCCGCTGGTGGTTTCGCTGGCCAACGGCCAGACCATCACCATCGCCGTGGGCGATAGCTCCGGTTCGGTCAACTTCGTTGCACCGAACAACGTCTACAACACCAACGTGCCACTGACCAACAGCATCACTGGTGTGACCGGTGGCAACTACGAGAAGCTGGAAACCGCTGGTACTCCAAGCACCGTGGTGAACGACGATCCGTCGAACCTCGATAACACCGGGCTGAGCCTGACTGCCA
>NZ_VWXJ01000083.1:0-255 GCF_011752535.1 Pantoea sp. Tr-811 | reverse complement strand
TCGAATGTTGATTTCTGGCTTTTGTCAGATCGTTCTTTAAAAATTCGGATATGTGATAGATATAGACTGAACACCAGTTTCACTGCTGGTGGATCAGGCTAAGGTAAAATTTGTGAGTTCTGCGCGAAAGCGCAACATGCGAATTTTCGGCGAATGTCGTCTTCACAGTATAACCAGATTGCTTGGGGTTATATGGTCAAGTGAAGAAGCGCATACGGTGGATGCCTTGGCAGTCAGAGGCGATGAAAGACGTGG
>NZ_VWXJ01000082.1:0-264 GCF_011752535.1 Pantoea sp. Tr-811 | reverse complement strand
TTTTACAACAGCAGTCGACTGCACTCAGCCCTGGGCTATCGTTCACCGAACGAATATGCCAAAGGCTTGAGAAAGGCGGCTCAATAGCCAGCCTCTTGGCGTCCGTTGTCACGGGACAGGCCCACCCTCACTCCGGTCTTGCTCCCGGGAGGACCGCGCTGCAGGCCCCATCCTGGGGCCCAGCGCTTGACGGGCATCCATGCCCGTCACCTCCCTCCGCAAGACCTCCGTTCGGCCTCCTGAGGTCGCAATTTGTGTTGCCTG
>NZ_VWXJ01000081.1:0-289 GCF_011752535.1 Pantoea sp. Tr-811 | reverse complement strand
GAGGCCGAACGGAGGTCTTGCGGAGGGAGGTGACGGGCATGGATGCCCGTCAAGCGCTGGGCCCCAGGATGGGGCCTGCAGCGCGGTCCTCCCGGGAGCAAGGCCGGAGTGAGGGGACCCCGGAGCGAAGCGTAGGGGCCGGATGTGGGAGCGTGGGGTTTTGGGTGGGCCTGTCCCGTGACAACGGACGCCAAGAGGCTGGCTATTGAGCCGCCTTTCTCAAGCCTTTGGCATATTCGTTCGGTGAACGATAGCCCAGGGCTGAGTGCAGTCGACTGCTGTTGTAAAA
>NZ_VWXJ01000080.1:0-289 GCF_011752535.1 Pantoea sp. Tr-811 | reverse complement strand
TCAGAAATCAACATTCATCACTGAATGCTCATTTCTAAGTTCTGAGCAGTGGTGCAAAGTGGTGGAGCCAAGCGGGATCGAACCGCTGACCTCCTGCGTGCAAGGCAGGCGCTCTCCCAGCTGAGCTATGGCCCCATTAGGAACTGGTAGGTCTGGGCAGATTTGAACTGCCGACCTCACCCTTATCAGGGGTGCGCTCTAACCAACTGAGCTACAGACCTATAACAGGGTCGCATCACATCATCGTCTTTTCACAATGAATCAAGCAATTCGTGTGGGAGCTCATCAG